>CAYYUZ010000049.1:2450-22666 GCA_964475005.1 uncultured Spirochaetales bacterium | reverse complement strand
TGAGCACGGTCGACGATCCCGACGTTCTGAACGTCAGTCAAGCCTCGGCTGTCTTCTCGCAGACAGGGCTTGGAAGACTCAGCCAAACCCAGTTGTCGGACTTTCTGTCGGGAAAACAGGCCCAGGTAGAGGCCGGTGTTGGAGCAAACTCGGTCTCCGTGTCGGGTTCCTCGACCACTACCGACCTGGAAACCCTGTTCCAGATGCTCCACGAACAGCTGGGACCCGTGCACCGCGACGCGAACGCCGAGGTGGCCTGGCGCAATCAGACCCGCAACACTCTTTCCAATACTCAAAACCTTCCCGCTACCCTGGCCGAGAACGAAAAGAACCGGCTGCTGACCGGGAACAGTTCCCGCGAGCTTCCCTTGACCACCGACCGGCTTGCGTCGGTTGATTTGGACCGGGCTGCCAATGTATACAGTCAACTCCTCGCTGATCCCTCGGGTCTCGTGCTTTCCGTCGTTGGCGACTTCGACCAAGACCAAGTCAAACGCCTGATCGCGGTCTACTTGGCCAGCCTGCCGGCGGGAACTCCCACGACCGTTCAAGACCGCGGTGTTCGGCCCATGGCTGGGCCCGTCCGCTCGGTCATCGCCCAAGGGACCGACAACAAGGCTGAGAACACGGTGTTCCTGGTCAACCAGAGGCCCTTCCAACCCGATGATCGGTTCGCGTCGAACACCTTGCGCGAGATTCTCGATATTCGTCTCAGGGAGGTGCTGAGAAACCAGAGCGGCGGAACCTACGATGTCGGCTCGGAAGTGGCGTTGTCTCCGTTTCCCTACCCTCAGGCGCTCGTTGCGGTCGAATTTACCAGTGAGCCCAGCCGTCAGGCGGAACTCACCGACAAGGCTCTGGCCGTATTGGCCGCTGTGGGAGCGGGAGACTACGACGATTCGACGCTGACCAAGGCCAAGGAGATCCAGATACGAAGTGTGGAATCGTACCTGACCCAGAATGCTTTCTGGGCGTCCATCCTCCCCGAGTACACATTGAAAGGCTACGACCTGCACGAATTGGCCAAGCTAAAGGAGCTTTATCAGGCCGTTACGCGCGATCAGGTGTCCGCGCTGGCCAAGGAAGTCCTCACGACCAAGACGGCGCTTCAGGTGATTCTGGTGCCCAAACCGTAGATTGATCAGCCGAACAGAGACATGGGGTTGAGCAGCCGGTTCCAGCGGTAGGCCGAGAAGTGCAGGTGAGGACCGGTGGAGTAGCCGGTGCTGCCGACTTTTCCTATCAGCTGTCCACCGCGGACCCGTTTTCCGGGTTTGGTGAGGATCGCGCTCAGGTGGCCGTAGACGGAAAGAAACCCCTGTCCTTGGTCGACGGTGATGAAGTTGCCCAAGACCGAATCGTAGCCCGTGGAAGCTACCACGCCGTCACCAGCTGCCAGGACCGGCGCCCCGTAGTAGATCGCGATGTCGACGCCCGAGTGAAGGGTCTTCTGCCCCGTGAACGGGTCGTTTCGGCGGCCAAAGTACGAGCTGATGCGTCCACCTGTGGTCGGCCAAAGAAAGAACTCGCCAAGGAGTTTTCGAAGTTCGAGCGGATCGAGGCGGGCATCGGGAACAAAGATTTGGCCCGTGACGGTAGAGGCGGTTTCGGGCAACTGGTTCGCCAGAAGAATAAGATCGGGGAAGACCTGGTAGTTGGCGGCCAGCGTGGCAATCGGGGTTGGCTTGTCGAGCGAAATGAGGATCCCGTCTCGGCTGGGTAGCCTGAGGGTTTGACCGACCCTCAGAGTTCGCGGCGACTTGATCTGGTTGAACGAAAGCAGGGTTTCGACGGTGACCCCCGCGACCTTCGCGACACTGGTTACGGTGTCGCCGTCTTTCAAGGTGTACTTCGTGACGCGGACAAACGGCGAGTCGCAACCGTCGAGACTCGGCGGGATCAGCAGCGTCAACGAACGGTTTTGCTGCGCGGGGACACTGGCACCTTCGGGAAATCCCCAGAGAGCAAGCGAAGGAAGAACAAGACACGAGGCGATCAACAAGGGGATTCGGATCGGTGGCCTCCAACTTCTCTTTCGGTAGTTATGCCCCGTTTGCGAAGAAAAAACAAAGGCTGGCGCCAGATTACGCCGTGGGCCACAAGAATCGCGCGCCAACGATCAGCAGCAGACCGGCCAGGATTCTGAGAACGACGGTTGGGCTCCATTTTCCTGCGAGCGTGGTCCCCCAGGGAGATCCGACAAGAACGCCGGCGACCAGCCCTGCAAGAAGCATAGGATTCAAGGGGAGGGGGTGTGAAAGAGCCACGGTTGCCAGCGCCCACGCGGCGCCTAATCCCACGATGAGCTGACTCGTCGCAGTGGCTTCGACAACGGGAAATCTCAAAAAGAACGCAAGCAACGGAACGAAGAGAAATCCTCCTCCCACCCCAAAGAAGCCGGAGACAAGTCCAATCGCCAAACTGATTCCGGCGCCCGCTATCCAGGTCCAGCGGCTCGCTGTCTTTGCTACACCCCTCAATGGTGGCCGAAAGAACAGGAGCACCGCTCCCGTAACCAAAAAAAGGCCAAAGGCGGTCGAAAACGCGCCTCGGTCAACCATGGCCTGCCAATGGGTTCCCAGCCAAACTAAGGGGAGGGAAACGAGGCCGTAGGTCAGACCGGTGCGGAACCTGACGCGTTCCCGCCTAGCCGACAAAATCGTACCCGAAAGTGCGTTGAAGAAGACCACGGTGAGGGTGACTACCGACAAGGCTCCCGCAGGCTGGTTGGGCATCAAAAGGAGGAGGACGGGCATGAGGAGAAATCCTCCGCCGATGCCCGTCAAGCTGCCTAGGCCGCCGAGAACCGCACCAAGTGGAAGGCCGAGCAACAGCAGAAGCAGCGACGACAAGGAGCCCATAGACTGGTTATCCCTGAGGCGAGAGTGAGGGTCAAGGCAAAGGCAGCCTAGGCGGTGGGGAAACGAAGGATGGAGGAGAAATCACCGTGGCATATCAGAGAACTCGCCGGCGTTCGTGACGTCGGTGAATCCGTTGGCCTTCAGAATTTTCTCAGCCAAAGAGCTGCGACCGCCCGAGGCGCAGTACACGACGACGGGCTTGTCCTTGGGACCGACCTCGGCAAGGCGGTTGACCAGCGCATTGACGGGAATATTTCGAGCGCCTGGATAGAAGCCGTCACCGAACTCATCGGAAGACCTTACATCAATGATGTTGGCCCCGGCGTGGATTTTGGAAAGGACGCTATTGATGGACACGAGTTTTCCTCCCTCAGCGACACCGACAACGAAATGTTATGCCGGTCAGCCATTAACGAAGTTAACTTTTAACGTGGCTAGAATTTAACTATGTTAAGAAATTCAGCTGTTGCCCGCAAGCTCACGAGTGTCGGTCGCCATGGGAAACACCCTGCTTTCGTAGCCGACGAGGCGAAGCGCCATTTTCTGACCCTCCTCGGTCAAGGAGAGGACCTTCTGGCGGCTGTCGCCCCAACTTAGGTCTCGATAGATAAATCCCTTCAGGTAGAGCATCTTGATGATACGGGACAGACTGGCTCCGTGGATTCTTAGTTCCTCTGCCAGTGCTCCGGCACTCAGTGGGCCCTTCGCCAGGCAGCACAGCGCGAACGACTGGTTCAAGTTGAGGCCGGTTTCTTTCTTGAGGCCGGCCTCCAACTGAACAACGGTGGCCACGAGATCTTTGACATGACAGAGGTCCTTCAGTTCCTGCATTTGCCCAGCCTAGCACCTTTGGCCCTCGCGGCCAAGTGAGATCTTCTTCGATCCTAGAGTTTCTTCAAGGACCGGTTACCAATCGATTCCAGGCTTAGCTTTTGGTAGAACAGGCTGGAGGCACCGATTCTGACTTTCCGCAAGAATTCCTTCTCGAAGGTGGCCTTGCCCACCTACAACAACCACCCTTCTTTTGCCACAGTCAGGTTTCTTGGAGGAATCTGGGGAGTGGCAATGACGCCGAAGCCGCTGTCACCCGTGTCGGCGACGCGCAGGGCGTTCCACTCTGGCACCTTTTCGAGGACCTTTCCATCCTCCCCTTTTTGGATTTTGGCCTTACAGATTCAGCGGATGGTCTTCTCACGAAAGGTGGCTTCCAAGAGTCCTCTAGAGTCTCCAACTCCTTCTAGACCCAGACGATCGTTGCAGGGTTCGCTGGTAAGTTAGGTCATCGGAACTTCGTCGAGAATTCGGCTTTTGCCGCAGAACGTCTTCCAGTCCTCAACCGTTTCGGCGGCATGGTCTATGTGAAAGACAGACTTCGTGAGACCGCCATGCGGCCCCATTCCTGAGCTCAAGGCGGTTCTCCCTCCGGTGTACTTTGACGACAGATTGCTACACAAAAGTGATCTTCTTCTTTTGAGCACTGGCGCCAGGGGAACTATGATTTGTCCTGGCGTGCGCCAACCGAAACCAACCCAGCGGTTCGACGATGTGATGTAGAACGTCGGAGAATCCGAGACCATCACCACTTCGTCATCCTTCTTGGCGTGATGTTTCATCTCCAAGGCTCCATTTCTCGTATTCTTAACGCCGTCAATAGTTACCATGGTTAAATATTAGCGCCGTAAAAAGTTGCCGGTGTTAACGTTTGGCGCGCTCGCCCGACCCAAAAAAAGGCCGTTCCGGGCGGAACCCGGAACGGCCTTTCCAAAGCCAAATTCTCCCCAGAGGAGGTGAGAGCTAGTTGCGAGGACCTTGGTCGGGCCCGAAGGGCTCGTCGGAATCGCCTCTTCCCATCATGCCACCCCGGCCAAACCTGCCTCCCTGAAACTTGGTCAGGTCAGTTTCTTTGCCGTTTGCGGTGATCTTGAAAGCATGGAACATCGGCTGAATCTTGACCTCCGACTTGACGGTTGTGGCCGTTCCCTCCACCGTGATGGTGTCGCCATTCTTGGCGTCAACCAAAGCGTTCGCTCGGTGAGGAATCTGTAGCAGATACTCCACACCGTCGGCCTTCAGGACGGGTTCGAGCTTTTGTCCCAACACGAGTTGGCCGGTGACCTTCTTGTATTCAGTCGTAACGACGGTGCCGAGCTTCCATTCGATTCCAGGCACCGGACCCCGTCCCATCGGGGGAAAGTCCTGGGCGAACGTGGTACCGGCCAAAAGGGCCAGTCCGAGAACAGCAGCAATCTTCTTCATATTCTTCCTCCGTGCTCTTGGCACACCAACTAGAAAGCAAAGACCGTGCCCAAAAAGGAGCCCTTTTCGGTCTTGAAACTGGGTTGAGGACCACTGGGCGTGGGAAAGTTTTTCAATCGGCCGGCGCAAGGGGCAATTTCTTCTCGAACTCGAAGACCTTAGGGCTGAGCCCTGAAGCGGTAGCCAAACCCACGAATGGTTTCGATCTGCCTGCCTTTTGGACCGAGCCGTCTGCGTAGACCGACGATGTGAACGTCGACCGACCGGCTGGTCACGCCTGAAGGGCTTTTTTGAACAGTCTCGATGATTTCGGACCGTGAAAACACTTTTCCAGGGCGGGCCATTAGGGTCTCGAGGATGGAGAATTCGGTCGCGGACAGGGACCTTTCCCGGCCATCCACGGTGACTTGGTGGAGGTCTTTGTCGAGGGTCACTCCGTGGACTTGAAGAACCGATCCCGTAGGAACGCCCAGCTGGTCCTTCTGTCTTCTCAGGAGGGATCGAATCCGCGCGACAAGGATTCTCGGCGAAAAGGGTTTGGTGATGAAGTCGTCGGCACCCAACTCAAGGCCGACGACCACGTCGGATTCTTCGTTTTTGGCTGTCAAGAAGACGATGGGAAGAGGTTGGGTCGCCTCTGCCTGACGAAGCCGCCGAAACACCTCGAGACCGTCGATGCCCGGAAGCAGGATATCGAGCATGACCAGATCGGGGGAGCCTTCAAGAGCGAGTTGCAAACCCTGCTCTCCTGTTGAGGCTCGGTCCACCTGGTAGCCTTGCGCCTCGAGATGGCAGACAATCAGCTCCTGGACATCGGGTTCGTCCTCGACGACGAGGATTTTTTCGGAAGCCACTTTGCCATCCTCACAGGTCCGAGTGTTCTCCCTGAACCGCATAGATAGTCCAGCCGCAAATATTGACGGCATGGTCACCCATCCTTTCCAAAAACCGGCTGAGAAACAGCAGCTTCGTGGCCTGCTTGATGTTGTCTTTTTCTTCAAGCATAAGGGTCAGAAGTTCGCGGTAGACTTGCTTGTTCAGGTTGTCCATCTCTTCGTCGCGTCTGGCCGTAGCCCGCGCCAGCTCGGCATCGGCGTTCACCAGCGAGGTCACCGCATCCCTGAGCATTTCGGCACCCAGGTTGAGCATCTTGGGAATGTCGATCAGCGGCTTGATGTACTTCTCGTCGGCCAGTTCTTTGGCACGTTTGGCGGCATGCACGGCGTAGTCGCCGATTCGTTCAATGTCGCTAACGGCCTTCAGGCAGGCCACGATCCACCTTAGGTCGGTGGCCACGGGCTGTTCCCTGGCGATGAAGAGAATGCACATGTCGGTGATCGCCAACTCAAGCGCGTTGACGGTCTCGTCGGCTGCGATGATTTCTTTGGCGAGTTTGGCGTCCTGGTTCTTCAGCGCCTTGGTCGCCTTGGTGATGTTCTCTTCGACCAAGACGCTCATTCGAAACAGCTGCTGGTTGATCTCTTCGATCTTGTTGAGGAAATGTTCACGCATGGGGGGCTCCTTGTTTGTCCTTCAAATCAACCGAAGCGCCCGGAGATGTAGTCCTCGGTTCGCTTTTCCTTCGGGGTGGTGAAGATCTCCGTCGTCGCGGAATACTCCACCAAACGCCCTCCCTGGCCATTTTCTCCAAGAAAGAACGCCGTCTTGTCTGAAACCCGGGCGGCCTGCTGCATGTTGTGCGTTACCAGAATGATGGTGAAGTCATTGCGCATTTGGATCAAGAGTTCCTCCACCTTGAGGGTGGCGATCGGGTCGAGCGCCGAACACGGTTCATCCAGCAAAAGGACTTCGGGTTTGACCGCGATGGCGCGGGCGATGCACAGACGCTGCTGCTGTCCACCCGACAACGCGACGCCCGAGGTCTGCAGCTTGTCTTTCACCTCGTCCCAAAGGGCCACTTCCCGCAGGCAACGCTCCACAATGTCCTCTTCGGGTTCCAGCAGCCGGGCCGCGTTCAGCTTGAGACCGGCTAGAACGTTGTCGTGGATCGACATCGTGGGAAACGGATTGGGTTTCTGAAACACCATGCCGATCTTGCGGCGAATCCGCATAGGGCTGGCTTCAGGTGCGTATATGTCGTCGTCGCCGAGAAGAATCTGGCCGGAGATGGAGGCGCCGATGATCTCCTCATGCATGCGGTTGATGCAACGGATCATGGTGGACTTGCCGCAACCCGACGGGCCGATAATGGCCGTGATCTCGCCGGGATGAAAGTCCATGCTGACGTCGTCGACGGCCCGGCCCTTGCCGTAGAACGCCGAAAGGTTCTTGACAGTGATGACCTTGCCGTGGACTTCTCTGGGGGCGTCGAGCGGACGGTCTTTGACCTCTACTTGGACCATCGACTTATCGGATTTCAATTTTCTTGCTCCTTGTGTAGAACCGAACGGCGGCGCTGAACACCGCAACGACCACGATGAGGATAAGCGTGGCTCCCCAGGCCTTTTGGTGCCAGTCGTCGTAGGGGGAGATCGCATAGTTGTAGATTTGTAGTGGGATGGCGGCCATGGGTTTGGTCAAATCGAGGTTGAAGAACGAATTCCCCAAAGCCGTCAACAGCAGCGGCGCTGTCTCTCCGGCCGCGCGGGCCATCGCGAGCACGATGCCGGTCAGAATACCCGGCAGCACCGTTGGGATGACGATTTTGAAGACCACCCGCCATTTGGGGGTCCCCAGCGCCAGAGCCGACTCACGGAGGCTGTCGGGAACCAGGTGGAGAATCTCCTCGACACTTTTGGCGATAATGGGAAGCATGATGACCACCAGGGCGGCGGCACCCGAGATTCCCGAGTAGCCGGTAACGTTGCGGACGAGAACCGCCCAGACGAAGACGCCAACGACGATCGACGGCATTTCGGCTAGAAGTTCCAGACAGAACCTGACAGTGGCGGCGAAGCGTCCCCGGCCGAATTCGGAAAGGTAGATCGCCGTGCCCACGCCGATGGGAATGGCCACCAGTCCGGCCAAGGCCAGCATAACCAGAGTTCCTAGAATGGCTTGAGCGATACCGCCGCCGGTTTCCCCGTACGGTTTGGGAATTTGGGTGAAGAAATCCAAGTTCAAAGACGCGAAGCCGTTGACCAATATGTGCCCGAAGATGGTGAACAGGATCGAAACGGCCAAGACCGCCAAAAGCGACGCCAGGACGGTCATAAAGACATCCATGGCCTGGCGGCGCAGCAGTTTTCGCAGTTCTCCCCTTTCAAGACTCTTGGGGCTGTGCGCGAACGCGTCGCTCATGCTTTGGCTCCTCCCGGAAGTTTGGCCATGTTGTTGACCAGTATCCTTGAAATCACGTTGAACAACGAAGCGACAAGGAGAAGCACGAGCCCCAACTCGACCACGGCGCTGAAGTACATCGGTGTGTCGGCCTCGGTGAATTGGTTGGAGATGGCGCTGGCGATGGTGTAGCCGGGCGTGAACAGCGACGGAGTGATCTTAGTGGAGCTGTTCCCGATGACCATGGTGACCGCCATGGTCTCGCCGATGGCCCGGGCCAGGCCTAGCATGGCGGCACCGATGATGCCGCCCCTGGCAAAGGGGAGGACGGCCTTGCTCAGCACTTCCCACTTGGTGGCGCCCAGGGCGAGCATGCCTTCTTTCTGAAGTTTCGGGACTTGCGTGATGATTTCGCGCGACAGCGAAAGGATGGTCGGAATGATCATGATGGCCAAAATGACACCGGCCGTGAGCAGGTCCTGGCCTTGCGGCGGACCGGCAAACAAGAGTCCGAGAACGGGGATCTTGCCCAGCGTTCCCTGAAGGAAAGGGTCCACGACGTTACGCATGAAAGGGACCAGAACGAAGAGGCCCCACAAACCGTAGGCGACGCTGGGAATGGCCACCAACAACTCGATGATGAAAGCAATGGGCTGGCCGATCCATTTCGGGGCGTACTCCGAAACGAACAGGGCCGACCCCAGCGCGATCGGTGTGGCCAGGAGCAAGGCAATCACCGAAGTAACTACGGTACCGAAGATGAACGGCAACGCCCCAAAGGCGACCTTGTTGACTTCCGTTTCGACAGGATTCCAATCCGAGGTCGTCAGAAAGCCCAGACCGAACTTCACGATCGATTCGCCCGAGTCGGACAACAGGAGAAGCACAAACCCGATCAAAAGGAGGATGACGAAGACCGAGGTTCCCAAGGTCAACCCGCGGAAGATCCTGTCGCCGGGTTCCTCGCGGAAGCGCCGTTTTGTTCTCGATTTCTTTTCAGCCATGAATGACCTCGCGGAAGGATTGGGGACAGAAAAGGGGAAGGCCTGCGCCTTCCCCCAGTTTTTGAGAACTTACTTGGCGATCGAAGCAGGTAGAGCGGGCTTTCCGGCCACGGTGATCGACTTGATCAGAACCTCGGCCTTCTTGATGGCGTCCACAGGAAGGGGAGCGTAGTCGAGTCCGGAGCTGTAGGCCTGCCCATCGTGCGTGGCCCACCACAACATGCGTGTCACCGCCGTAGCTTTGGCCGCATCAGTCTGGGTCTGGTAGGCCAGCAACCAGGTGAAGCCGGCGATGGGGAAGGCCTTGGGGTTGGAGCTATTGACAAGCTTAACCCTCATGTCGGCGGGAAGTTCGACCCCGGCGGCAGCCTGGGAGACGGTGTCTTCGTTGGCAGCGATGAAGTTTCCGGAGGAATTCTTTACAAGACCAACGGGGAGTTTGTTCTGCTTGGCGTAGGCCAGCTCGACGTAGCCCAGGGTATAGGGGGTCTGCTTGACGTTGCCAGCAACGCCTTCGTTGCCCTTGCCACCCAGGCCGACGGGCCACTTGACGGCGTTCGCGGCGCCGGTTTCCTTGGCCCACTTTTCGTTTACGGCTGTCAGGTAGCTGGTCCAAATGTTGGTGGTTCCCGAACCGTCCGACCGGTGGACGACGGCGATGTACTTGTCGATGGCGGCAAGTTCAGGGTTGTCAGCGACAAGCAGAGGGTCGTTCCACTTAGTGATGTCACCGTTGTAGATCCCGGCCAGGGTGTCGGGCGTGAACTTGAGGTTGGCTTTGCCGGCGAGCTCAGGTAGGTTGTACGTGGGGACAACGCCGCCCATGGCCGCAGGAATATGGAGAAGAGCGCCACCCTTGGCAGCCTTGAGCTGGTCATCGGTCATCGGACCGTCACTGGCGCCGAAATCGACGGTCATGTCCGAGATCGACTTGATACCGCCGCCGGAACCAATGGCCTGATAGTTGATTTCGACCTTGGTCAGCTTGACGTAGTCGGAGAACCACTTGGTGTACAGAACGGCAGGAAACGTCGCTCCCGCACCAGTGAGTTTGGTGGCCTCACCACCCATCGGACCCTTCACCATTCCCGAACCGGGGACCGGCTGGGCGCTAATGCCGAGAACAGCAATCAAAGAAAACACAAGAAACAGGGTTCTTTTCACATTGACCTCCTCAAGGAATCCCACCGTCGGTGGGTGAGACCAAAGTGACGGACCTTTGTTAGGATTTCGTGAAGACCCGGTGAGAAGGCGGTTTGCTCTTGAGAAAGGCTTCGTTAAGGTTTCACGGCCTCGATGGTCGCCGAAAGAATGAACTCCTCGATTCCCGTTCCTGGGGCCCAGTCTTTCACGAAGACCCGGCTTTCGGCCTTGGGCTGAATTCGCCTTTGCACGAATCCGGTATGTTCTAGCATGAACTCCAGTTGATCGAGAGGAGTCGCGCCTGAAATGCACTCGGAGTGGCGTTCGAGATCGGCCTTCAGCGCGTCCGGAAGCGGACCCGAAGCCACCATGTCGCTGATGGCCAGTCGGCCACCCTTCTTCAGAACGCGGAACGCCTCGCGGAACACCTGGGGTTTGTCGGGGCTCAGATTGATGACGCAGTTGGAAATGATCACGTCGACTGTACTGTCCGCAACGGGCAGATGCTCAATCTCTCCCATTCGAAATTCAACGTTGGTATACCCACCCTTCACCGAATTGCCACGCGCTAGGTTCAGCATTTCGACGGTCATATCGACCCCAATGACCTTGCCCGTTGGGCCGACGGATCGCGACGCCAAAAAGCAGTCGAAGCCGCCGCCTGAACCCAGATCGAGTACGGTCTCCCCTGGTTTCAAGGAGGCGATGGCCTGGGGGTTCCCACAGCCAAGGCCCAGGTTGGCGCCGTCTGGAGCGAGGCTCAATTCCTCGATGCCGTAACCCAGGGCTTGCGAAATGGATTGGGAGTTGGCGCAACAGGAGGAGGAGCACCCGCAATCGGTCTTTTCGGTGGCTTCTTGCGACGAAGGAGTGCAACAGTCGTCGCCGCATCCGCAACCCGTTTTTTGTTCACGGGCGATCAACCCGTAGTGGTCACGCACGGCATTGCGAATTTCTTCGTTCTTGAGGTCGATCATTTTGACTCCTTCAACCAGGTCTCGATTTTGGCTTTGATGGCATCGCGAATTGGCCGGATTCCGGCAAGCTTTTGGTCCTCGGTTCCTGTGAGGGCGCTGGGGTCCGGGAAGCCCCAGTGCAACCTCTGGGCGTGGGCGTTCGTTCCGCGGCCAGGGAACAGCGGGCACCGTTCGGCGTTGGTTTCGTCGCAAACGGTGATCACAGTGTCGTACTTTTCTCCGGCGTCGATCAGGTCTTGTGCTTTCTTGGCAAAGTGAGAGGAGATATTGACCCCGACCTCGGCCATCGAGGTCACCACCAGCGGGTTGAGTTTGCCCGACTCGATGCCGGCGCTGGCGACCTCAAAACGGTCACCGGCGAGGTGGCGGAGAAACCCCTCTCCTATTTGACTGCGCCCGGAATTGTGGATGCAGACGAAAATCACGCGTTTTCTCATGGGAACCTCCTTCATTGAATTAGGAAAGAGACAGGATGACAGGATGAACAGGATTTACCGGATGGGAACTCGGGGGAAGAACCAAAAACGGCCTCTGCTCCGTCCTTCTTCCCCCCTGAATCCTGTTCATCGCGAAAATCCTGTCATCCTGTCACATTCTTCCCTTTGTCGTTCCAAAGTCGGTCTTTCCAACTCAGTGCGACTTTTACCAGCAGCACCATGACGGGCACTTCAATCAGAGGACCAATCACCGCGGCGAACGCCTGTGGCGAGGCGGCTCCCCACAATGCGATGGCAACGGCGATGGCCAGTTCGAAGTCGTTGCTGGCGGCTGAGAACGCCGCAGCCGCACTTTCTTCGTACGATCCGCCGAGAGCTCGGGCGATGAATAGCGTGCTAAACCAGATCAGTGCGAAATAGAGGATCAGTGGAAGGGCCACCAGCAACACGTCGCCGGGGCGCTGAAGAAAGGCCGTTCCTTGAAGAGAGAACATGACAACAATCGTAAAGAGCAAAAAGATGAGCGTCAGCGGACTGATTTTGGGAACGAAGCGGGTTTCGTACCAGTCCTTGCCCTTCAACCGAACCAGAATCCTTCGGCTGACGAATCCTGCGACAAACGGTATGCCGAGGTAGATCAGAACGGTCTTGGCCGAATCCCAGATGGAGACGTTGGCTTGAACTCCCGGCACCAACCCGGTCGAACCCAAGAAGACCGTGATGAAGAGCCAAATGTAAAAGGAGTAGAAGAGCAGTTGAAACAGAGCGTTGAGAGCCACCAGGCCAACGCCAAACTCACGGTGGCCGCCCGCCAAGTCGTTCCACACGACCACCATCGCAATGCACCGAGCCAAGCCAACCAAGACAACACCGATGAGGTAGCCCGGATGAGCGTGAAGGAACAAAATGGCCAAGCCCGTCATGACGAGCGGCCCCACGATCCAATTCTGGACCAAGGAAAGGAGGAGCAGGCGGCGGTTACCTTTCAGGGACCTTCCCATTTCCTCGTAGCGGACTTTGGCGAGGGGAGGGTACATCATCAAAATCAAGCCAATGGCCAAAGGAATCGAGGTGGTCCCCGCGCTCATCGACGAAATCCAAACGGTCCAACCCGGAGCCCACACCCCCAACGTGATTCCCGCGAGCATGGCGAGAGCAATCCAGAGCGTCAGCCACCGGTCAAGGAACGAAAGAGATTTCATATCCATGACTATATGCGCATGTAATCATGTAGTCAAGGGTTTAGTGGGGAACAGCCTTTGCGGGTTTGAAGTTTTTGGCGGTCTTTGTCCCACTCGGGCGACTTCTCCATCGCCGAATAAAGGGTCTCGACCACCGGTCCGTAGGGCGGAGGCAACGATTTTCGAGAATAGTACATGAACAGTCCGGCTTTCCTTCCGGCCACCAAGCCAGCCTGTTTCAGCTTGGCCAAGTGGCGGCTCAGGTTCGATTGATTGAGGCCCAGCACGTCTTCGAGATCGCATACGCACAGCGTTTGGTCCTCAAGCAGTCTGAGAATTCTGAGTCGGTTCGGGTCCGCCAAGGCTTTGAGGATGTCGGCCAAGTCCATGAGCCGATAGTAATGTTATGAGGACGCGGCGACAAGTCGCGACGCTCATTTGAAAATATTCTTGACAAATCTCTAAAATCGCTATAAAGTCAAATAATGCCACTAAGGGTTTGTAAAAAGATTGCAGAGTGGTGGCAGTTGTAAACTTTGTGGTCGACAAATCGAGGGAATGCCTATATATTGGTCGGTGGCCTTTGGATTCATCTCTCTAATGTCGCTATAAAGTCCATTAAGGTTAGTGTCGGCTTGTGCCGATAGTCTATGAAAAAGGAGCTGCACTTATGAAGCTTTCTCGACCTTTGCATCTTGGCGTTGTCTGCATGGCGTTTTTGGGCGCCGTTTTGAGCTGTTCGAGCCCTTCGTCGGCTTCTTCCGGTTCGGGCACTTCCGCCGCCGGATCCGGATCTGGCACAAGTACAGGCGCGGCCTCAACGGGCCTGGTGCTGAACTTCGCGGATAACTTCAGCCGAACCTTGGTCCCTGCGTTGAGTATGACGGCTGCCAGCTACACGGTTTCCGGTGTCGGCCCCACGACAACCTTCAACCAGACCGGAGTGACAGGAACTTCCTACACCGCTCCCAACTTGGAAACCGGAGCCTGGACGGTCACCGTACAGGCCTACAATGCGGCTTCTACCTTGATTGGAAGCGGTTCTGCGGCCACGACAGTGACGGTCGGTTCCGCGACCGGTGTGACGGTTTCCGTGGTTCCCATCAGTGGAACAGGTACCCTTGGTCTGACCGTCACCTGGTCGGGCGCAACTTCTGGTGCGGCCTTCACATCCGCCCCAACGATTGTTGCAACGCTGAGTCCCGCGATCGGTTCGACCCTGACGGGCTGGACGGGGTTGCCAGCTTCAGGAGGAGGCGCTGCCGCGTCAGGTACTGCTAGCTACAACAATGCAAGCGTTGCGACAGGGTATAGCACCCTGCTACTGGCTATGATGGACGGCGCCACCACGAAAGCTTCGCTGGTCGATGTGGCCCGTATCGTGAATGGCCAGACAACCAGCGGCACCTATACTTTCTCAAATTGGAACACTGCTGGCGGATCGATTCCCGTCACCATCAGTGCCAACATGCAGAATCCTTTGACAATGACAGTCTCGGGAGCAGGAACGACGACTCTTGCCTCCATTTCCTCGGTGACGACGAACGCCACCCTGGCTGCCGCGTTCAGTTCAGGTAACACCGAGACCTTCACTGTTGGTGCCTCTGGCTTCACTGGTATCGGGACGCCGACCTACGTCTACGTCTGGTACAAAGACGGGGTCAACGTGGGAACGACCACCACCTATGCCTACACCGCAGCGAAGCCAAGCGGCTACAGCAGCACCTATTACTGCAACATCGCTGCGGTAGCCTTTACTTCCGATGGTTCCCAAGCCGGTGTCGTGAACTTCTACGTGTCGGTCAACTGATTCGATCTGAGTCTTGCTTTCCCCGGAGGAAGCGTTCCTCCGGGGTTTCTTGCATTAAGAGGATGAAATGGTCTTAGGCTGTCGGCAAGTTCGATTCTACCAAACCCTGGGTGTTTGGTTTCTCCTACTTTCCACCTTGATCGTTCTGGGGTGCACCAGCCCCACGTCCTCATTGTCTTCTTCTTCCAGTTCCCAAGATGCAGGGAGCGTCACGCTCAATATTGGTGACGGCACTAGCCGCACACTCGTCCCGAACGTGAGCATGATTACTGCCAGCTACACGATTACAGGTACGGGCCCTAGCAGTGCCAACTTCAGCCAAACCTCCACTTCGACCTCGATCACGATTCCCAATCTCAAGCTGGGGAGTTGGACCGTCCTGATTCAGGCCCTGAACGCCAGTTCCACTGTCATCGGAAGCGGACAGGGCACGGTCACAGTTACCACCGGATCAAATCCGCTCGCCATCACCGTGACGCCGGTTACAGGTACGGGCACCGTCAACCTTGGCGTCACCTGGCCCTCAAGCGTGGTCACCAACCCCTCGGTTTCGGCCACGCTCACTCCCGCCGGAGGGAGCGCTACCAGCCTTCCGTTTGTGGTCGCGGGGTCCCAGGCTCTCTACACCGCAAGTCTGCCCAACGGTTACAGCACACTGGCCGTGGGCCTACTCGACAGCGGCGTCCTGATCACAACAGCCATTGATGTGGTCCGAGTTGTGGCGGGCCAAGTCACCTCGGGCAACTACGATTTTTCCAACGTCAACGAGGCGACGGGGACGGCGACTATAACGGTCACGCAGAACCTGATGAATCCGCTCTTGGCCTCGATTTCGGGCGCACCGGCCTCTCAAAGTCTTGGGACGAGCTCAACCCTCACGGCGTCGGTCTCGAACTACGCGGGCGGCATCAATTACGCTTGGTACGTAAACGGTGTCCTCACGGGAACCGGCACGAGCTTTCCCTTTGGTGCAGCGCGAGGCGTTGGCACCTACCTCATTACCCTGACAGCCTTTAGCACCGACGGCACTCAGGCCGGCAGCGCTTCGACGACGATTCAGGTCGTGACGGGTACCTTCCCCGGCTTAGCCGGCACGGTCACAACCCTAGCCGGTACTACTACTGCAGGAAGCACCAACGGCACGGGAACGGCCGCTCGCTTCAGCGCACCCTCCGGTACCGCCACCTACCTCGACGGCAACCTCTACATTGCCGACACCACGAACAACATGATCCGCAAGATCGTCGTCAGCACCGGAGTCGTGACAACGGTGGCGGGATCGACCACCTCGGGTTCGGCTAACGGTGTGGGAACTGCCGCGTCCTTCAATGCCCCTACTGGCATCACCACCGACGGAACCAACCTGTACATCGCCGACACCTCCAACAACATGATCCGTCAAATTGTCATCAGCACGGGAACTGTGACGACCCTGGCAGGTTCGACCACCGCTGGAACAACCAACTCGACAGGACCCGCAGCCCGGTTCCGCGGACCCACTGGCTTGGCGACCGACGGCATCAGCCTCTACGTCGCCGACAAGGGGAACAACCGCATCCGCAAGGTCGTTATCAGTACGGGAGTCGTCACGACCCTAGCCGGTGCCGCTGCCGGATCGGCGAACGGTACCGGAACCGCGGCCACCTTCAGCGGACCCAGCGGCATCACCACCGACGGCACCAATTTGTACGTCGCCGACACAACGAACAACATGATCCGCAAAATTGTCATCAGCTCCGCAGTGGTAACCACTCTGGCAGGTTCGACGACGGCGGGTTCGACCAACGGCACCGGAACAGCCGCGAGGTTCAGCGGCCTCACGGGAATTGCTACCGACCAGACCAACCTTTACGTGGCCGACAAGACCAACAACATGATTCGGCAAGTGGTCATCAGCACCGGAGTCGTCACGACCCTGGCGGGGGCCACCACGGCCGGAAGCACCAACGGCACCGGAACGGCCGCGCGGTTCAGCGGACCCTACGGGGTCGCCACCGACGGACTCAACGTGTACGTGGCCGACACCACGAACAACATGATCCGCCGGATCCAGTAGAACTTGGCTGCCACTCTGGGAGCGCTGGCCACTTTTTCCGTTAAAGCCTATCCTGAAACCGATGTTCACCACGTTCCGGAAAATCAGTTGGCTCTTCACGGTTTTGTTCGGTTTGGCCTTGGTCGGCGCCACTTTCATGAATGTGGTCATGGTCGGCCAGGCCCGCAAGGCGCTCGAGGAAGGCATTCTGGGCGGAAAGAACGCGCCTCCCGTTCTCGAGTACCACGTGGCCTTGGTCATACCCGATACTGCGGACTCTTTTTTTGAAGGACTCAACGAAGGAGTGCTGGCGTCCGCGGCCAAGTCGGCCGTCGCCATCCAAACGTTCCGCTACCGCAGTTCCGTCCCCGAAGACGAGGAAACCTCCTTTCAGCTCTGCCTGAGCGCACATCTTGACGGAATCATTCTCTATTCGGGACCCGATGGCGACCTGGGTTCCCGGCAGACCCAAGCCCGCGCCGAAAACGTGGTGTTTGTCCCTGTCGGCAGCTTGGCACCCCGCAAGACCGCCCAGGGCTTCATCGGGTCCAGTCCCCTGCTGCAAGGCATTGAGAGCGGCAACGAACTGACACGCAAGCGTGGAAACTCGGCGCGCATCGGACTCATTCTGACCTCGGTGGGCGAGGCCTCGCCTCCCTTCGACCCCATGTTTCAGGGAATTTCCGTCGCCATTCAGTCCTACCCCGGTGCCAAGATTGTCCAGGCTTCCCGTGCCAGGCCTGGTATCCTCTCCGGAGAGGAAGCGGCATCGGTCATGCTCCGCTCCGACCCTTCCATCAACGTCTTGGTTTGCGCGAGTGCCCCGATCACCGAAGGCGCAGCCCAGGTCGTTGTGGACCAGGGAAGGGTTGGGCAGGTGCTTATCATCGGCACCGACGAAACCCCCACCATCGACAGACTCATCGACAGCGGCGTCATTGTGGCTAGCGTGGTGCGCGATTCCCACAAAATGGGGGCCGAGGCCGTGCAGGCGTTCGTCCAGGAAAAAAAGGGTACGTTGTTCAGCAAGGTCGTCGAGTTTGGTTTCACCATCCGAGGCAAGAAGGATCCGGCGAAATGAGGCAGGGGACGGTCCGTGGCAAGATCCTCGCCAACTCAGCGCTCATCTTGATGCTGATGGTCGGAGCGACCTTCTACTCCGGTTTCGCCAGTTTCGAGCTGGCCCAGAGCGTCGAAGTCCTGTTCCGCAACGACCTCAACCTTGAACGGCTGCAAGGGACCCTCGACGAGACCGAGACAAGTTTCTCGGAGTACCTTCGAACCAAGAGTTCCGACTCTCTGAAAGATTTCATCTGGACGTCGACTCAGCTGGCCAACGAGGCCAGAAGTCTCAACCAACAGAGTATCCAGGACCCGATTCAACTGCTCCAGCGCGACCTTTCCCGCGTGCTCGAGACCTACCTCCTGACCGCCGAGGCCGGTATCGAGGCCAAGCGCGGCCGTGATATTCCCAGCTACGCCGAGCGCTTCGACACGGCCGGCCGTCACTCCACCTACGCCCGAATTCTTATCAGCGACCTCAAATCCCGATTCCTGTCGCAGTCGCTCAACGCGTTTTCCCAGTATCGGGGTCTGATCCCCGGGGTCCTGCTTTCGAACGCCGCACTGGTCCTGGCTGCCGCGCTCCTTGGCTTCAGCGTCTTGCTCGGCTACTCGCGCCGGTTGACAGATCCCCTCTCGCGTCTGGCCGAAGCCGCGTCGGCCGTGGGACGAGGCGACTACGACACCACCATCCCGACCCTCGAAAGTGGCGACGAAATCGGAACGCTGGCCAGAACGTTCTCTCAAATGCAGAGGAGTGTTCAGGAATCGTTCCAAGACCTGCGGGCACGCGGAGAGGTGGAACGAAATCTGTTTGAGGAACGCATGCGCGTCATGGAACTGGGACACAAACTCAAGGACGCCGAAATGCTGGCTCTCCAAACTCAAATCAATCCGCACTTTCTGTTCAACACCCTCACGGCCGGAATCGCCCTCGCTGGAACCGAGGACGCGACGAGGACCTCGGCCTTTCTCGAAAACCTGGCCATCTTCATCCGCTACGCCCTCAACCCGCCAGACAGGTTCGTTGTCGTGGCCGACGAAGTCGAGTGCGTCAACCGGTACATCTGGTTGCTTCGGCTCCGTTTTGGCGACAGGTTCAAATTCGACGTCCAGATCGCCGAGGCCATTCTTGGTGTCGAGGTTCCGGCTCTGGTTCTGCAGCCTTTGGTGGAGAATTCCGTCGGGCACGGCCTCGCCGACCGAGAAAAGGGCGGCCACATCCTCGTTCGCGGCATTCGCGAGGCCGACCATGTCGTTCTGACTGTCCGCGACAACGGCGTGGGCATGGGGGCGGCAGACATCGAAGCCACGCTCTCCGAAGCGATCGACGGCGACAAGACCTTAGGCCACGGCATCGGTCTGAAAAATGTCATCCGGAGGATCCACCTCTCCACCGACGGCCGGGGCACGGTCGAACTCGTCAGCCCCGGTGTAGGGCTGGAGGTGCGCATCCTTTTGCCTCTTCACCTGGAAGGAGCCCCAACATGAAGCGTCTGCTCGTAGTTGACGACGAAAGCCCCGTCGTCGAACACATCGTTCGGACCGTCGAGAAAGAACTCGCCGGGGAATTCGTCGTTGTGGGAACGGCTTCTTCGGGCCGCGAAGCCCTTGAAAAGGTTCCGGCCACCCAGCCCGAAATCATCGTCATGGACGTCCGCATGCCGGGACTGTCGGGCCTCGACACCATCAGGGAATTGAAACGCCGCGGTAGCTCTGCCGTTTTTCTCCTTTCGACGGCCTACGAGCGCTTTGACATCGCCCGCGAGGCGCTGGAGCTGGGAATCACCAGCTACCTCCTCAAGCCCGTTCTCAAAGAGGTGCTGGTCCAGGCGCTCCGAGACGCCGCCGATCAGTTTGAACGCGTCAAGGAAGCCGAGCTCAAGGCCTACGATTTCCGCGAGCGCGACCGGCGCATCCGCAATCTGGTTATCGAGACCTTTCTAGGCGGGCTCATGCTGGGTTGGAACACCGACGAGGCGTGCCGTGCCTTCGGGGAGTGGCTGGGGATTCAAAAGTCGTGGGGTCTTGTGGCGGCCGCCGCGTTTGAACATCACCCTCAAGAGGGCCGCGACGCGCTCGAATCTCTGCTCCAGTACAAAAGCAACGCCTTGTGCGGTCCGCTGGTGGTTGGCCGCTGCCTGATCTTTCTGCCGCTGGGCTCCTCGGTTGAAGCCACGGTCGCCAAAGAATCTCTCATGGAGACGCTG
>CAYYUZ010000049.1:0-2350 GCA_964475005.1 uncultured Spirochaetales bacterium | reverse complement strand
CCGGAGCCATTTCGGTGTCGGACCGCTACCGAATCATTTCCTTGCTGGGAACCACCTTGGGTCGGCTTGTCGGCCGCGGGCCGCTCTCTGGTATCGTTGCTCATCTGTGGACGGATTTTGAGGACCTTCCTCAGGCGTCCAGCGGCACGGAATTTTGCCTTCTTGTCCGTGCTAGGCTGGCTACCATCGCCGCGGCGGTGAGGCGAGCCAACCATTGGCCCGCGCCTGTGGCCGGCGCCATGGATTTCATCTCGCAAAACTACGGACAGACGCTGACCCTTGATCAGGTGGCCGATCAGGTGGGGGTGACCCCCAAGCGGCTGTCGCGCATGTTCATCGAAGAACTGGGGCAAGGATTCTCCGACTACCTGATCGATTTTCGTATCGAAAAAGCGAAGGTGCTCCTGTCGCTTCCCGGGGCGAGCATCAAGCAGGTCGCGGCCGAATGCGGGTATCCCGACCCCAACTACTTTGCGCGCTTGTTCAAGAAAGTGACAGGAGTCACGCCCACAGAGTTCTCGACGTCCTTAGGAAATGGGGAGATAATCGTTCCATGAGGAATCCAACGGTTTGGCTGGTTCTTTGTGTTCTTCTGCTTTTGGCGGCCTGCGGTCCTTCGCGCGGGCCGGGGTCGGTCAAACGCGTTCCTGTCATCGGCTTTTCCCAGGATTCGCTCGTCCTGGAACGTTGGAAGCGGGACATCGCCGCGTTCCAAGACGCTGCCCACGACTTGGGGGCCCGCGTCATCCTCAAAGTCGCCGATCAGGACGTCGCCACTCAAGAGGCCCAAGTCCGTGAGCTTTTGGGCGAGGGCATCGATGTCTTGGTGATTGTGGCCAACGATGCCGACCGCCTTTCGAACGTGGTGCGCGATGTCAGGTCACGGGGCATTCCTGTCGTTTGTTACGACCGACTGGTCAGGAAGGCAGGAGTAGATCTCTACATCAGCTTCGACAACGAAAAGGTTGGCAGTCTGATGACCGAGGCCGTTCTTGGCGACGGGCGTCCGGGAGGTTTTCTTATCCTCAACGGAGCCCGAAACGACAATAACGCCGTTATGATCAACTCGGGAATCCACCGTGTCCTCCCCCCCTTCCTCACCTCGGGTAAGGTTCATGTGGTCAGTGAGGTCTGGCCCGAGGCCTGGGACAACGGCCAGGTTCGAGCGTTCCTCGACCAGCTTGGGCCCAAAATCGACGAGATCCGCGACGTCGTGACCGGAGACGACATGTTCGCCGAGGAAGCCATCCGATTCTTCGCCGAAAACGGCAAAACGGGAAAGGTCAGGGTCGTCGGTCAAGACGCCGACCTGTCGGCCTGCCAACGCATTGTTGAGGGGACCCAACTGGCAACAGTCTATAAGCCCGTGAAGCAGCTGGCGCTTAAAGCCGCAGGGTTTGCCGTCATGCTGGCCAACCGAGAGCCGATACAGACACCTGACACGATCTCTGACGGGGCCGGAATGGTTCCGTACGTCAAGCTCGACCCCATCCTGGTGACGCGAGAAAACATGGACGCCACCGTGATCAAAGATGGCTTCCACTCCCGCAAAGAAGTTTACCAGAATCTCCCGCCCGTTAAGTAATGGGCTTCTTTCCTAACAAAAAGTTCATCGTTCATGGGGGAAATCCCCGATGACAGATTCGGAAAACGGGGGGAGGATGAAGGGCTAGGACTATTGTCCCCTGACATTATTGCCAGGAAGAATCTGTTCGGAGGTTTTCCATGAAGAAGTTTCTTGTTGTCTTCTCGGCGTTGTTGGCTCTCGCCAGCTGCGCCCCGCCGGCTACTCAGGTCGGTATTGTTCTTCCCACCAAGGATGAAGAGCGCTGGATTCAGGACCAAACTCGGTTCCAAGACGCCTTAAAGACCGCCGGCGTTAGCGCCGAGGTTCTTTTCAGTGAGAAGGATCCCGCCAAGGAAAAGGCCAACGTCGAGACTCTTGTCACCAAGGGAATCAAGGTCCTCGTGCTCTGCCCCGTTGACAGCGCCGCCGCCGCCGCCGCCGCCGACGCCGCCGCCAAGGCTGGAGTCAAGGTTGTCGCCTACGACCGCCTGATCACCGGAACCAAGAACGTCGACTTCTACGTGACTTTCGACAGCTTCAGCGTCGGTGCCGCGTGGGGCAACTTCCTCGTCAGCCAGGCCAAGGGCAAGGGGAACAACCTTTACCTTTACGCCGGTGCCGCCAGCGACAACAACGCCTTCATTTTCTTTGCGGGTGCTTGGAGCGTTCTCCAGCCCAAGATCGCCGACGGTACGTTTGTGATCGTCAACAGCGATGCCGCTGTTGCTCTCGAGAAGAAGGCCGAGCTGAGCCGCGACGAAGAGGCTTCGATCATCGGACAGG
>CAYYUZ010000048.1:0-24627 GCA_964475005.1 uncultured Spirochaetales bacterium | reverse complement strand
GTGGGTCCTCCATTCACGGGAATACGCGGCTGAATTCTCGGCCTTTCGCTTTTCGTTGGCCCTCCCCGAGGCGCAGGTGCGTTTTCTGAGGTCTATCGCGCCCGGGCGCGTCGAGGTGAAGCGGGCTTTTGCCGACCGGCCAGGCTGGGTCGAGGTCGAAGTCGGCCTCGACTCGTCATTGTACGCCGAACTCGTGGTGCTGGGGTTGGGCCGGGAGTGCGTCGTATTGGAACCTTCCTCGTTGCGCGATGCCGTCGTCCACCGCGCCCAGGACAGCATCGCGGCGCATAGTGGGCGCTCTACTCCGACATGACCGCCGGGGCTCCCTTGGGCTGAACCTTCTTCTTTAGAAAGAACGCCGGAATGATGGCCGAGAGGACGAAAATGGCCGTGAGCAGAAAGATGTCTTGAATCGAGAAGACGAACGACTGCTTAGCCATGGTCCCATTGAACAGCGGTGCCGCGACCCCGGGGTTGCCCGCTATCCACGAGGTGTAGGCGGTGTTGTCGGGACCCAGGCTGTCAGACATCCGGGCCGTGTGGAAGGTGTTGCGTTGCGACAAGAGCAGAGTCATGATGGCGATCCCGAACGAAGAGGCAATGTTGCGGTTGATGCTGATGACTGAGGTGGCCCGGCTGATTAGAGGAATGGGAATATCGTTCATGGCGGCGGTTTGGATGGGCATCATGCACAAGCCCATCGCCACCCCCCGCCAGATCAACCACCCGTTGATGGAACCCTGGCTTGTATCGAGGGAGATGCCCGAGAGCAGCCATGTGGTGAAGGCCATCAGGATCAGCCCTGTGGCAATCAGCAGGCGCGGGCCGAATCGGTCATACAGTTTTCCGGCCACGGGCATGAGAATTCCCGTGGCCAAGGCAGACGGAAACATAAGGATGCCCGTCTCCATGGCCCCCATGCCGCGGATCGATTGCAGGAACAGAGGAATATAGAACAGTCCGGCGAACATGGCGATGGCTGTGACCGTCAGCGCGATGTTCGCCAGGGTAAAGCTCGGGTAAGTGAAGACTTTCAGATCGAGGAGAGGCTGGGACGACCAGAGTTCGAGCAGCACGAACAGCGCAAGAATTCCCAGACTGGCCACTAGCAGAAGAACCGTTCGCTCATCGGTCCAGCCCCATTCATTCCCCTTCGAAAGGACGAAAAGGAGGCCGCCGAAACCCAGCGCCGCCGTTATGGCGCCGGGAAAATCGAATTTCTTGTCGTCGGCATGTTTGGCGAATTCCGGAATCAGAAGCAGACCGAGGACTCCGCCCAATACCCCTACCGGCAGGTTGATCGTGAAAATCCACCGCCAGTCGACGTACTCGACCAGATAGCCGCCGAGGGTCGGGCCGATGGCGGGAGCCACGATGATGGCCATGCCGAAGATCCCCATGGCGCCGCCCATCTGTTCTCGGGGAACAAGGCGGTAAATGATGGCCATGACCACAGGCATCAGCATGCCGCCGCCCAGGGCTTGGATGATCCGGGCGAAGATGAGGCTTTCGATGTTCCAAGCCGCGGCGCACAGCACCGAACCGGCGGTGAAAGCCACTAGACACCACAGGTACAAGCGTTTCAGGCCGATCTTGTCGCCCAACCAGCCGCTGAGGGGCGTCACCATTCCCATGGCCAACATGTACCCTGTGGAAATCCATTCCACGCCCGCTGTATCGGTGTTGAACACCGTCATGATCGACGAGATCGCGACGTTGACAATGCTTGTATCGAGAATGGACATGAAGACGCCGATCAGGGTGACCAGCAAAGGAACCATCCAGTGCTTGTGGTCCAAGTTTGCGTCGGAATTGCTTGCCGCTATGGTGTTTTCTGCCACGTTCTTCCCCCGTTTCTGCTTCGTAGTTTGGATATCCAAACAAAATAACGGTTGGGATTTTTGTCGGCAAACCAGGAACCGGTGTCGAACGGATTTTTAATGAATCGTTGAACAAACAAACACCCTCGAAGGTGTCGGTAGGACGCCTTCGTGGGTGGGTTTGAGGCCAACGAGGGCGTGCTGCTACTTGGCGGCTTTGGTAGCGAGCTTCGGGGATTTCTTGAAGTACTGAGCCATAGCGTCAACGGATCCCCCCAAACCAGGAATTCGGTCGCGGTTGAGTTTCGACGCTGAGTAGACGTCGAGACTCGACACCAGAGCATCGCTCCGGGCGGCCGTGAGGGTGTGATCGACGGCTTCATTCAATTCGTGGACAGCGTCGGCGATCACTCCTAGATCTTTGGACAGCTGATAATCGCGGTCGAACTCGGCAACGTTGAAGACTCCCGACAGAATTTCGGGGTGGGATTTGGCCACCGAGTGGCACAGGTCGATAAACGGGGTGTACTCTTTTCCCGCCTTGAAAATTCCCGACACCTCATCGGTCTGTAGGGTCAACAGAAAGCCCAGCTTCCCCTTGATCTCTGCGATGGATTTCAAGATCTCCTCTTTGGTTTCGGCCGCAATGGACGCCGAAACCAGAGTTTGAACAGCCACGATGCACCTCCTCAAAAAGTTTCCGAGTTCATACTAAATCGGTTGAAAAGCATCGATAGTTTGAAAGGAGTTGGCGAATTCGGAGTGTGGGGGAGCGACTGGCGAATGGGGCGGAGAGACTCGGTAGTGTGTCGCGGGGAGTCGGGAGTCTAGATCAGAGACAACTCAAGTTTGTGCTTGCGCTTCTTCCAATCGGGCATTCGAGCGTCTAGAAGCCGAAAGAAGTCGGCGCCGTGGTCGTGATGGACCAGGTGGCACAACTCGTGGCAAAGGACGTACTCAATGCATTCCAAGGGCGTTTGGACCAGGCCGGGGTTGATCGACAGGGTTCCTGAAGAAGACAGGCTTCCCCAGTGGGTGGTCATGCGGCGAAGCCGGATCGTTGGTGGGCTGGGATGCTCAGCCCAGCGGTGACTTGACCATAGGCGCTCGAGCACCTGCTCGAAGAGAGTCTCCGCCTTGATTCGGTACCATCGGTCCATCAGAGTCGCTACCCGGTTTGGGTCGGGGACGGGAGAGTCTTCGACGACGAAATGGGTACCGACCAGACGCACCGAGGGCTTGGGTCCGACGGCGATCTTTAGGCGATAGCGTTTGCCCAAGTACAGGTGCGTTTCACCCGACAGGTACTGCCTGGCGGGCATCCGGGGACGAAACTGGCCGAAGAACCGCTGTTGGGTCTGGATCCAGCGTGATCGCTTCTTCACCTTGGTTTCGATGAGCTCTGGCGGGCATCCAATCGGCGCCCTCACGACCACCTGGCCATCGGGCAGAACGCCGATCTCTAGAGTTCGGCGTTCGGTTTCCACCACGGTGTATTCGGTCATGAGCGCCTGCGGTGACGGGCCACTTGAAGGGTCTTCTCAAGAAACTCGTCCATCTTGGGCAAATCGAGAACCACGCCATGCTGACCCTTCACCACGTCAAACAGGAAGTCGTCGATGTCGTTCTTCACGGCATTCTGGGCCACGGTATCGTCCCAGAACTGGACCTTCCAATGGCGATCGAAGATGGTATCGACGGCCAGGGCAACCTCGGCGGCGATGGTGGATTCGAAATACCCGGCGGCCACGCCGTAGTAGGCCTGGGCGTCTTCCCGTCCTTCGAGAGTGGCGGGAAGGTCGTCGTGCTTGCGGCTCACGACCCTCTCCCTCAGGTCGGCGGCCTGTTTCAGGTACTCCAGGGCCGAGATTCTCTGGGCCCGGAAGTCGTCGATGGCCAGTTGAATCAACTTGGAGAACTTCTCGTAGAACGCCGGGTCCTCGTCGAGGTGCTCAGTGATGGCCTTTTTTACTGCGTGTGCCATAGTATCGGCCCGAGCTTCGACCGATTGGGTGCCGTAGACTCCCTGACTCTCCTTCACTTCGGAAAACGCCTGGTCGTCGAAGATGTTGACCGGTTCGTTGAGCTGGTACACCGAGTGGGCCTGGATGTGGGTGTCGAGAAGCTTCTTGATCTTGGGTTCGTAGTCCTTGTAGTCGACGGCCTCGGCGTACCGCAGTTTCACGGCTTTGCGGAGCTTTTGGAACCGGAGCAGGTCACCCTTGTACCGGGCCATGGTGGAGTCGCCAGTGGTTTCAAGGAAGTGCTGGGTCGATAGGGCGATTCCCAGGGTCTTGCTGTAGTCCGACAGGCGTGCGTAGAAGGTTTGACGCAAGTCCTCGTCGCCCAGCAGTCGTTCGTAGGCTTCCTCGTCGCTCTTGTTCCGAATGGTCTTGAACAGGTCCCACAGGTCGGAATGGCGCTGGGGTAGCTTGTCGACCTCGACCCTCACGTCGGTCAGGGTCTGGGCCACATCGGCCGGGTCATATTCCGAGAGCGCACCGTAGAGGCCCATGGCTTCGTCGAGTTTTCCCAATACCCCTTGGTAGTCGATGATGTAGCCGAACTCCTTGCCCTCCCACAGGCGGTTCACACGGGCGATGGCCTGCAGGAGGTTGTGCTCCTCAAGGGTGCGGCAAAGGTAGAGAAAAGTGTTCCGGGGGGCATCGAAGCCCGTCAGGAGTTTGCTACAGACCACGATCAGTTCGGGCTCCTCGCCGTTCTTGAACTGATTGATAATGCCCGCCGTGTATTTGTCCTCATCGCCGTAGCGCTTCATCATCTTCGTCCAAAACAGTTGAACCTCGTCGGTAGGCGGCTCGTCAGTCTCTTCGTAGCCCTCCCTTTGATCGGGGGGAGAGATGACCACCTCGCTGGTGACTAGGCCGATCTCGTCGAGGAACTTTTTGTAGAGCACTGCCATGGCCTTAGTGGGGGCGACAACCTGGCCCTTGAGCCCGGTGTCGTGGCCGCTCATGTGCTGGCGGTAGTGTTCGCTGATGTCGAAGGCCCGCATGTAGACCACCTGCTCGGTCTTGCTGAGCATTTCGGCCCGGGCGTACTTGCGTTTCAGGTCGGCCTTCTGGTCGGAGGACAGGCCCTGGGTGTAGCGGTCGAACCAGAGGTCGATGGCCTGCTGGTTCTGCTCCATCTCGACGTGGCGGCCTTCGTAGAGCAGGGGGACCACGGCCTTGTCTTCCACGGCCTGGGCGATGGAGTAGGCGGGCTCGATGAGGCTGCCGAATTTAGCAAAACTGTTGCGTTCGGCTTTGAGGAGCGGGGTGCCGGTGAATCCGACATAGCAGGCGTTGGGGAGCATCTGCCGCATTCGGGCTTGCATGGTCTTGTAGTGGGACCGGTGGGCTTCGTCGACCAACAAGAAGATGTCGGGGGACTCCTCGATGTGCTTGCGCACGTTGAGCGCCTTGTCGAACTTATGAACCAGGGTGGTCACGATGGCGGCCTGACCTTCGGAAATGAGGTCGAGGAGGTTTCTCCCCGAAGTGGCCCGGTCGGGTTCCAGACCGCAGGCCCGGAAGGTGTTGGCCAATTGCTTGTCGAGGTCGTCGCGGTCAGTGACTAACACGATGCGTGGGTTTGTGACTCCGCTGTCGAGGGCCAGGCTCCTGGCCAACAGCACCATGGTCAGCGATTTGCCCGAGCCTTGGGTTTGCCAAATCAAGCCACCCTGCCGCCGCCCTTCGGCGTCGAACTTCTTCACCCGGTTCAGGGTGGAATGGACGACAAAGTACTGCTGGTACCGGGCAATCTTCTTCACGCCCCCGTCGAACAGAGTGAACCGGAACGCCAGGTCGACCAGCCGTTCGGGCCGGCACAGGCTGTGGAGGGCCTTGTCTTGCTCGGTGACGTCGCGTCCCAAGAGCGATCTCAGAATGGCTTCTTGGTTCCCCGACTCCTTCCACACTCCCCAGAATTTGGCGGCGGTCCCCGTGGTGGCGTAGAGCGCCTGGTTCTTGTTCACGGCCACCACTAACTGAACAAAGGTGAACAGCTTGGGGATGAACTCGTCGGTCTGGTTGCGGACCATCTGAGACACGGCCTGGCTCACCTCGACATCGGGGGCCTTGCACTCGATGACCGCCAGCGGGATGCCGTTGACGAAGAGGACCAGGTCGGGACGGGCTGTTTCGTTGCTGCGCTGGCGCTCGACGGTGAACTCGGAGCACACGTGGTAGGTGTTGCGCTCGGGGTTCTTGGCGATATAGGCCAGGTCGAAGCTGCGTGTGTCGCCCTCGATGGTCTGTTCGAGGCTGGTGCCCAGGGTGAGCAGGTCGTAGACCACTTCGTTGGTGCGCACCAGGCCGTCATACTTTACGGCCTTGAGCTTCTGGATGGCCGTCTGGATGTTCTCTTCGCTGAACCGGTACTCGCCGCCCTTGTAACTGATGCGGTTGAGGGCCTTCAGCTGGTCGCGGAGAATGCCTTCGAGGAGGACTTGGTTGGGTTTGCCTTGGCGTTGGGCCAGAGCCTCGGCGGGGGTGATGGTCGTCCAGCCGAGTTGGTTCAGGAGGGCGAGGGCCGGGAGTTGGGAGAGGGAGGACTCGGAGGAGCTATAGGGGGTCATGGGGCGCCTCTTGATTGTCTGTCTTCAGACGCCACTGTCCCGAGAGCAATTTCTGCATGAGGCCTTGTTTTTGTTCCCTTGTCTTCTCAAGAATCGCAGTCAGTAGAGTCAACTCTTTCTGAAGGAACTCGAGCTGAGTGGCAATCTTCCTTTGTTCGTCTTCCGGTGGCAACGGAAGGCGGGTAAGCATAAAATCTGGAATGCTGATCTGCTTGCCGTCCCTAATCCCAATGACCGAAATTGCCAAGTATTTTTGGACAAAGATTGAGGACTTGAAGAAGAAGCGGAAAAAGGTGAGGTCGATGGGAACAATGGCACGAAGGACGGTATACGCCGGACTTATGAGACCTTCGTAGGCTGAAAATTCTAGTCCACCCTGGAAAGAGCGGAGACTGATCACGAAATCTCCGGCATGGACAAGTTTGTATGTGGCTAGAGTTCCGCCCGGGGACATCACCCGACCCTCGAGCATTGACCGGGGAATCACTCCGCGGTCTTGAGTAACGGACAATAATTCAGCCGAAGGGTGGCCTTTGCTAGAGACTTCGGAGAAGATTTCGTTTGCCTTCTTGTGATCCCAGTTCCGAGATCCCTCGTTCACCAGCTTCTGAATCATAGCCTGGAATTGGTGTTCCTTTGCCGCGATCAACCGCTCGGTCTTTTCGATGGCGGAGTCCCAGTAGCCTATCAAACTAGACAGTACGATCTGTTGATCGAGCGGTGGCAGTAGAACGGGAAACTCGCGAATCTGATCGGGACTGATGTGAGGAACTGCAGTTTCCGTCTGGACTCCTTTCACAAACTGTTCAAATTGATGTGACTGAATCAGCAACGGAAGGAAAGCATGGTAAAGGGTGGGCTTGCATCGGAGTCTGGCTACACGCTGAACTAGCAAGCAGGGAAGATCGTACTCTTGGACTCTCGCCGCCTTCAACCCTGAATTGACCCAGGTTCGATCCATGGCGATCACGAAATCGTCAGCTGCGAGTTGATAGCGCTCAAGGCTGTCCAGGGATGCGGTCGGCCATAGGCGAGCATCGTCCCATCGAATCGATCCTTGAACAACATTGTCACCGCGTAGCAGTCGGATCGAGCTTGTTGAGTTCACATATCCCTCACTTGGAAATGGATAGCCTGTGAGGATTTCGATGTGAACACCTACCCTACTCGATGTCCATCCCTCTGGCACTTTCATCTCCACACCCCATACTCCACCCATCCGGTAGGCATCCCCATCCATCCCACAGGAATCGCTGGATGCTTGACCTTGATTGCGTGCTCCACTCGCCCGGACCAGCCACTCTGGGGTGCGATGGTTCTCAGCATGTACCGCAACACACAGAGGAGGAGGAAAACCCGGTTGCCGTAGATAGGCCGGGGGGCATAGAACTCGGGGCGGTGCTTGCGCTCGGGCACAATGGGGGGAACAGCCAGAATCCTGTTCCAAAGCCGACCGTGGTGGGCGCAGATATTTCGCACGATGTTCAGGCTGACCAGCCAGGATTCCAGGACCTTGGCGGTCAATCCGTAAGCCCGGGCAATGGCGCGTTTGTCGTACTGGTCGCAGTTCCGGTACAGGGTCAGCGTCGTCCCGAAGTCCATGATCTCGGCCATCATCCACAGGGGTATTTCCGTCTCTGAGGTGTACTTTGCCTGGTAGTGCTGGAGGAAGATCTCTTTGCTGCGTTCCGTTTGCTGATGGATCTTATCCATCCAAAGCTCGTAGTTGTCGAGTCGAAAACTCGGGAAGTTTGCCGGTTTGGTATGGGCAAACGGGCCGAACCGGAGGGTAAGCAGGTTGACCAGCTTGGCCTTGACCGACACCTCAATGCGTTCGATGGCGTCCATGACCAGCACCCGCAACTGGCGGTCGAACAGGTATTGGTCAAACACGACATCAAACGATGTTCCCGGAAGGAAGTCCTGGCGGTTCGCATCTCGATGGGGGAAAAAGTAGCCCGAGAGACGGTAGTAGCTGACGTTGGTCAGAATCTCGATGAGGCGCGTCCGGTCTGCGATGAGCCCGCGGGAGATCAGACGATCGGCTTGCTGTTCGATGGTGAGGGCTGGTTTTGTATACCTCACGGAGCGCTCCGTGTGGGCAAAAAAAACCCCGCCACATTTGAGCATCTCGACATCGCTGTCGAAAGAGGCTTGGCGGGTATGCTGTTGTAACAATAGGGGAGGAATTCCTCTTTGACAAGGGGCCCCTTCTGATTCGCCTTATCAAGCAACTGTGTATCGAAGCATTGTTCGGTGAAGGCGTAGGGGAGGTTCTTGCTGAACTCTCCCCGTCCGAGGTTTAAGGTCGCAATTTGCGACCTTAAAGGTTTGGCCCCTTCGTCGGTGAGCTGGAAGCAGAATTCGTCAGGGAATTGTTCCCGGTTCCTTTTGACTTGTTCGTTGAGGCGTTTGGTTTCAACCCCGTAGAGCTCAGCCAAGTCGGAATCCAACATAGCTTGAACTCCTCGGATCGTTTGAATCCGGGAACCGACCTCTATGGTCGCAATTTGCGACCTCAAGCGAGTGTCACTCACGCCGGATCTCCTTGAGCTTCTCGGCCATCTGCTTCCGCACTTCCGCCAGTTCCTTTTCCAGCTGCTCAATCTCGGCCTGCACGGCGTCGATGTCGATCTCCTCTTCTTCCTCGAAGGTGTCGACGTATCGAGGAATGTTGAGGTTGAACTCGTTCTCTTGGATTTCGGTCAGGGGGACCACCGCCGAGTACTTGTCGACCACCTTGCGGTGGCGGACGGTGTCGACGATTTTGGCGATGACCTCTTCCGAAAGCGTGTTCTGGTTCTTTCCGGAAACGAACTCGCGGCTGGCGTCGACGAAGACCACGTCTTTGCGGTTCTGCAAGGCGGCGCCCTGCTGCCGGGCTTTGTCGAAGAGGAGGATGGCTACCGGGATGCCCGTGGTGGGGAACAGGTTGGCTGGCAGGCCCACCACCGCGTCGAGGAGGTTCTCTTCGATCATGGCTTGGCGGATCCGGCCTTCGGCGCCCCCCCGAAACAGCACCCCGTGGGGAACGACCACAGCGACCCGGCCTTCTTTTTCAAGGGCTGTCTCGACCATGTGGGTGATGAACGCCCAGTCTCCCTTGCTCTTGGGCGGCACCCCCCGCCAGAACCGGTTGAACCGGTCGCTCTCGGCGTGCTCGGCACCCCACTTGTCGAGGGAGAAGGGTGGGTTGGCCACGACGATATTGAACTTCATCAGCTTGTCGTCTTCCACCAAGGCCGGGGTGTTCAGGGTGTCGCACCACTCGATCCGGGCGCTGTCGGCGCCGTGGAGGAACATGTTCATCCGAGCCAGGGCCCAGGTGGCACCGTTCGACTCTTGCCCAAACAGGGCGTAGTCCCGGCCGTCGATCTGCTTGGCCGCTTGGATGAGGAGACCGCCGGAACCGCACGCCGGATCGCAGATCTTGTCCCCTGGACGAGGATCGGCCAACCGGGCCACCAGTTCGGTGACCTTGAATGGCGTGAAAAATTCTCCGGCTTTCTTGCCAGCGTCGGCTCCGAACTTTTCAATCAAGTAGATGTAGGTATTGCCAATGACGTCCTCGTCGACCCGGCTGGGCCGCATGTCGAGTTCATCCTTGTGGAAGTCTTCCAAGAGTTGCTTGAGCCGGCGGTTGCGGTCCTTGGTCTTGCCCAGATTGGGTTCGCTGTTGAAGTCGATGTTCCGGAACACACCGTCGAGTTTGCCCTTGTTCTTGTTTTCGACAGCGTCGAGCACCTCGTTGATCAACTCGCCGATGTTGTCGGCGGTCCGCCGGTCCCACAGGCTGTGGTAGTCGGCCAGAAAGGCGTCGATGACGTTTTCGCCGTCCTTGTCTTTAAGTTCGAGGATGGGCAGAACAAACCGTTCTCGTTCGAGGCGCCGTCGGATGCGAACATCATCGTCCCCAAATTCGTTTTGAAGCGCTCCGTAGTGGTCCCGCCATTGGTCGCTGATGAACTTGAGGAACAGCATGACCAAGATGTAGTTCTTGTATTGGTCGGGGTCGACGGCACCCCGGAAGGTGTCGCACGCCGCCCAGGCGGCGTTGTTGATGACGTTCTGATCGATCTTGGTGTTCATGAAAGGCTCCTGGGAAAACGGACGGTGGATTCCAGAATGTGGGTAACCAATGTGTGACGACGGGTCGCCAACTCTTCCATCAAAGCTTGCTCGCGAGAACTCAGCCTCGCGACTTCGACGATGGACTTTTGAGTCTCAAGGCTAGGAATTGAAACAGAAAACTGACCAAGCTCGGCAAGGCTCACCAGTTTTTGGGCTGTACCTCGAGCCTTTGCAGCCAGTTCAGTCTGGGTTGAATCGAGATTGAGGAACCAAGCGAGGTACTCCGGCAACACCACGCTCTCGCGTACCCGAATCCGAAAAAGAGGCGCCGCCAAAACGAGCTTCAGGTCAGTTTGACCGACCCGAGACACTCGGAACACTGACCCGCGGGAGCGAAACACCAAGTCACCACTTTCAAGCATGTGGTTCTCTCGAAAGCCTTCGTCAGCGACTGGAGATACCGACCCAAGGTCAACTGTTGGCCCGACGAGGTCTTTCATTTGAACAACCAGGTAGTTGCCGTCTTCGTTGGCTTCAACTCCCTTGCGGAAGGAAAAACCCACTTGAAGGGAAGCAATGTCGAATACGTGGGCATCTACGGGTTGCATATGGATACTACAGAAATGAACATGCTGCAAAATATAGCGCAATCAGTCGATTGCGTCAACTCTTATTTTGTAGAATTGCTGTTTTTGCACATAACGTGCGCAAAATTACCCCTTCGGCGGATGCGGATCGTTCCCGTGGCTGTCGGAACTGGCAATCTTTCCATCCTTATTATGGATGACGAGTTCCGTGTGCTGGTTCCGACTGATCTCTCGACCGCGATCAACCGCCTCCTGCTTGGTGTCCGTATGGACCGAGGCCCTTTGACCGCCTGCCTGCTTCACGTCCCACCCCCCATTCGGATTCGGAACAACATGCGTCTGCTTTGCCATTCTTATTCCCCCCTAGCAGTCTTCTTTCCTACAAAGTCACCAACCACGCGAACGCCAGATACCCCAGCGTCTGCACCGCCGTGAAAACGAAAATCCCCACCGGTGTCGCCCCCGCTTCCGTGTAGCCTGTCACGCGGAGGAATCGGATTTTTGCCAACTGTCCAATAAGGTAGAACCCAGCGAACACCGAAGGCCAGAACTTTGAAAATTCCGGATGGAGGAGGGCGAAGAACACCATCAGGTGCGCGGCCAAGTTCAGCGAGGCGAAAACCAGGGTAAACGCGTCGCGCTGTTTGATTCGAAGAACAAACTGAAACCCCGCGAAGAGCACGAGCACTGCAAACACGCCGTCTGTCGTCGCTTGGATCGCCGAGCCCCATCCTAATGGCCCAGCGGAAACAGACAGAACCCCGGCAACCAAGCCGCCCGCCATCCCGACAAACTTCGCGACCGTCTCGACCCATCCCCAGAATCCCCACTTGGACATGTTGCTCTCCTGCTTCCAGAAATCTCTTCAAACGAGCGAGCGAAGTTGTCATGGCGATGAGCCCGAGAAACATCCCAGCCTCAAGTAGTCATAGCCGCAGGAGGTCGGCGTTTTGGCTAAGGCGAGGGGTGAAGCGACGCCCGGAGCGTGCTGGAAGCACGTGAGGACGGAGCGAACCTCGAGCCGACGCCAAAACACCGAGATCCAAGGCTATTGGCAGGCTTCGCAATCCGGGTCTTCTATCTTGCACAGCTTGATCCCATCGGCATTCACCAGCGTATCGGTCTCAAACGCCTTGATCTCAATTTTGGGCGAGAACAGCGGCAGTTCCTTCTGGGTCCCCGGCTCGGGATTCTCGACCTTCTGCTCCTCGGTCTGGTACACCCTTTTTTGGGTGAAGCCAAACTTGGCCGCGTCGAGGGTACTCTTTTCAATCTGGCTGGCCGCCAGCGAGCGCAGGTAGTAGGTCGTCTTGAGGCCGAGCTTCCAAGCGTGCATGTAGACCTGTTCAAGCAGTTTGCCGCTCGAGCCCTTGATGAACACGTTGTGGCTCTGGCTCTGGTCGATCCATTTGCCGCGGCGAGCGGTCATTTCCAACAAGTATAGAGGATCGATCTCAAAGGCTTCCCTATGCAGGTCCTTGAGTTCCTGGGGAATTTCGGGGATCAGGCTCAGGTTGCCATCGTAGTATTTCAGCTTGTCGAGCATTTCGGGCGACCACAGGCCGACCTTCTTCAGATCTTCCACAAGGTAGGTGTTCACGACTGTGAATTCCCCGCTCATGTTGGCCTTCACATAGATGTTCTTGTAGATAGCCTCGATGCACGGGTAGCTGTCGGCAATGTTGCTTATGGTCGCGGTGGGAGCGATCGCCATGGTGTTGCTGTTGCGCATGCCGTACTTCTTGATTTCGGAGCGCACGTGATCCCAGTCGAGCGTGGCCGAGCGGTCCAAGACAATAGGAACGCCCCTCTCCTTTTCGAGAAGATCGACGGTGTCATGGGGAAGGATTCCCCGATCCCACTTGCTCCCCTTGAAGGTGGCGTAGGCGCCTTTTTCCTTGGCCAACTCAACGCTGGCCAAAATGGTGTGGTAGGCAATGAGCTCCATCGAACGGTCGGCGAACTCCAAGGCTTCTTTCGATTCAAACGGATAGCGGAGCTGAAACAGCGCGTCTTGAAAGCCCATCAGTCCCAAGCCGACAGGCCGGTGGCGGAAGTTTGAATTGGAGGCCTCGATGGTGGGGTAGAAGTTGATGTCGATGACGTTGTCGAGCATGCGCATGCCGATTTTCAGAGTGTGGGCGACCTTGGCTTCGTCGAGTTTGCTGACACCATTCTTGTCGGGAGCGATGAACTTGGCAAGATTGATCGAGCCCAGGTTGCAGACCGCCGTTTCATCGGCGCTGTTGTTCAGCGTGATTTCGGTGCACAAGTTGGAGTTATGCACCACGCCGACGTGATCTTGGGGAGAACGGATGTTGCACGGATCCTTGAACGTGATCCACGGGTGGCCGGTTTCGAACAGTCGCGTGAGCATCTTGCGCCAGAGTTTCAGAGCGTCGATCTTGCGGAAGAACGTCAATGTGCCTTCGGCGACCATCTTCTCGTATTCGACGTAGCGCTTCTCAAAGGCCGCGCCGTAAAGGTGATGAAGGTCGGGCACGTCACTGGGGCTGAACAGCGTCCACTCGGCGTCGGCGGCCACACGCTTCATGAACAAGTCGGGAATCCAATTGCTTGTGTTCATATCGTGGGTCCGGCGGCGTTCGTCGCCCGTGTTGCGCTTGAGGTCGAGAAAATCCTCGATATCCATGTGCCAGGTTTCCAGGTAGGCGCAGGTGGCGCCCCTGCGCTTTCCTGAGCGGTTGATGGCCACGGTAACGTCGTTGGCGATCTTCAGAAAGGGAATCACGCCCTGGCTGTCGACCTGGGTGGCCTTGATCGGGCTTCCGGTGGCGCGGATATTGGACCAGTCGTTGCCGATGCCGCCCGACCACTTTGAGAGCTGCGCGTTGTCGCCAAAGACCTTGAAAATGCTGGTCAGGTCGTCCTCGACCGTGCTCAGGTAGCAGCTGGAAAGCTGGGGATGGCTGAGGCCGGAGTGAAAGAGGGTGGGGGTGGAGCTGACGAACAGCAGCTGCGAGTACTGGTGGTAGAACTCAACCGCCCAGGTTTCCTTGTCTTTTTCAAGCAGAGCCAAGCCCATGGCGGCGCGCATCCAGAAGGCCTGGGGCGTCTCGATGACTCGCTTGCCGTCGTGGAGGAAGTAGCGTTCGTACAGGGTTTGAATGCCGATGTAGTCGAGGATGAGGTCACGGTCGAAGACCAAGTGGCCCGCCAGTTTTTCAAGGTCGAACCCGAGCATCCTTTCGTCAAGATACTTTTTCGCGACGCCCAGCTTGATGTTGTCGATGAAGGCTTGGCGAAGAACGATCTCGAAGTCGTCACCGGTGACGGAACGGCCTGTCACTTCCTTGGCAATCTTCTGCCGGAACAGGCGGCTTGCCACGCGGCTGTAGGCCGTATCGCGCTCGATGAACGTCGAGGCCGCCAGAATGAGAGAGGTTTCGAGGTCGGCCGCGGGGACGCCGTCGTAGATGTTTTTGGCAGTTTCCTTGAGGATGGTCTTCACGGAAACAGGCTCGTTGGCAACGCCGGCCCGGTCGAGGGTGGCCAAAAGCTTGTCGGCGTTCAGGGGTTCGGTTCTACCGTCACGCTTCTTGATTCCAAATGCCGGAAGCTCGACCACGGCCTCGGGAACCGTCGTCACTTTATTGAATGAGTCCATGTCCACCTCCCAGTGAAACTCCGATCAATATATCTGACCATTTTGGTTTGTAAAGGGGAAAATACGCTTTTCCTAGTGTTTTTTTGAAATGGGAACACCATGGGTAGTGGTATGCCTCCTTTTTGTTCCATCGACGAAACGCCGGAAAAACTTAAGGTTTCTACCATTGACAACCCTTTCGCGTCCGTGGCAGGGTACACGCGAAAGAAATCCGCGATGCCGTCGCCGGGCTCTGGGCCCAGTTTCTTTCGGAGAAAGCCTTCCCCCAAAAAGACTTGACCAACCACAAGGGTCTGTACGGGGTTCTGCCGAGGAGAGCGTCTGATTCGATTTCGCCTGTTTTTGGCCCTGTCCACCTTACTCTTTGTTGGTTCCTGCCAGGCGCCGACTCCCGTTTCCACCAATGGGAGCGACGCTCTTTTGTCGCTCTACCGCGACGAGCACCTTCGGCCGCTGGTCGTTGAGTATTACTCAGTCCTCACCGGCGACCGCGCGATTGCTCAAGTCATTCTTGAAACTTGCGACCAGCTCGAACTTGACCCTTCTCTCGGCTTTGCCATGGCCTGGAACGAGAGCCATTTCAATCCCCGAGCCGTCAGTTACAACGACGACACCGTCGACCGCGGACTGTTTCAGCTGAATTCAAGAACCTTTTCCGGGCTTGACCGGCGAACGGTTTTTGACCCTCGGGCAAATGCCCTGAGGGGCCTAGGCTACTACAAGAAAGCCTTGGTCAAACTCGGATCGGAAGAGAAGGCCTTGGGATACTACAACTCCGGAGTCGGGTTGATCAGCGACCGCACCCTTCCTCGAAGCACGAGGGCCTACGTCAAGAAGATTCTGCTTGATCGGGAGCGCATCGACCACGACGCCATCGCCTACCTCTACTTCAGTCATGACACTCGCTTGGCGTTGCGCTAAGCGCCCAGTTGACAACCGGCAAGGCTGGTGACTACCCTTCGGCCATGATCGAAAGTTTCGTTGTTGGTCCCGTGACGTTAGGCTACCCCCGAATTTCGCTGTTGGCGGTTCTTGGCCCTCAGGTCGAGCGCTGGACCGCCGCCGACTGGGAAGTCCTCAGAGAGTCGGGCGTCAGCGTTGCCGTAGTCGACGGAGCGTCCCTCCCTCTGATGTTTCCTTCTGTCTCGTTGCAGGCGCTGGCTGTAGGGGGCGATCCGTCCGCCGCCGGAACCTTGTTTCTCGACGACGCCTTTCAGGTGTCGTGCTATCCCCACTGGTCGCAAACTCTGGGGCGGCCGTGGGGTCCGTGGATTTCTGGGCCCGACAGCCTTCCTTTGGCTCTGGCCGCCGTGGCGGCTGGGGCTCCGTTGGTGGCGCTGAACTGTGATACCCCGGTGGCCCTGGCTGAGATCGCGGCCGAACTCAAGGCCCTGGCAGGACTTCTGAGTCGGGAACTGACCCGGATTCCCAAGCAGGCCGAAGGAGAGGCCCGTGGAGGCGCGGCTTCGGTCGACAAGACCAAACTGTACTCGAGCCGTGGAAGTTCGCGAGTCGCGTTTCAGGGCGAACATGGAGCCTTCAGCGAGATGGCCGTCTTCAACCTCTTTCCGACGGACTTGACCAAAGTCCTGCCCCTTCCGACCTTCCGCGAGGTGTTTTCCGCCGTGCTGGCCGGTGACGTCGAGTTTGGCATGATCCCGATCGAAAATGCGCTCGCGGGTCCTATCAACGAGAACTACGATCTCCTGTTGGAATTTCCCGACCTTCACATTGTGGGAGAAACCCAGGTGAGGGTCGAACACAACCTCATCGGTTGGCCAGGGACCCCGCTCGAAGCCATCCGAAAGGTCTTCAGTCATCCGCAGGGTCTGGCTCAGAGCAAAGTCTTCTTGGAGTCTCACCCCGAATGGGAGCCGGTGCCATTCTACGACACCGCCGGAAGCGTCAAACACGTGGCACAGAAAGCCGACTCGACCCTGGCGGCGATCGCTAGCGCCGAGGCGGCCAAAGTGTACGGACTGGCCATCTTGGTGCCTGGGGTGGAAACCAACCACCGCAACTTCACTCGGTTCTTCTTAATTGCCAGGCAGTCCGAGGCGGGAGTCGGAACCTCGAACAAGGCTTCGCTGGTCTTTGGGACCGCCGACAAGCCGGGCGCCCTGAGCCGATGCCTGGCGGTTTTTGCCAACCACGGCGTCAACATGACCAAGCTGGAATCTCGGCCCATTCATGGACGCCCTTGGGACTACATGTTCTACGTCGACGCGAGGTTGCCGTCTGAACCCGGTGCCTTTGAACGCGCCTTGGCCGAGCTGAACACAGTCACCCAAGACCTTCGGGTTCTAGGGCTCTACCCGGCTTCCTAACATCCTACTTTTTGGACATCAGCTGCTTTTCAGCCTCAAGCCAGTCGCCCTCTTCCGTGCCGGGCAAATTCTTGGCTAGTCGTTCCTGATAGAGTTCTTCGGCTCGCTTCAGGATTTCATCGTGTCCCAAATGGGCGGTTCTTTTGGCCTTAGGGGATTCAATCGTCGCTTTCTTCACTGCCATCGTCGTTGCTCCTCAGTTTGAGTATAGGTGAACGACGAGCAGGATTCCAATTTTCAGGTTCGAATCCCCAGGCGACGGAGTTGTTCCGATTCTTCGCGCCTCGCGACGGCTTCGTGGCGCTGCTTGTTGGCATTCCCCATGGTGGTCCGGATTTGCGCGACCTCCGCTTTGACTCCCTTGACCTGACCTCGCCGTTCTTTGGGCACCTCGGTCTTGAAGTACAAATCCAGGCCGTTGAGCCGCTCCACTGTCTTCGAGGCCTCGATAAATTGCCGTTCGAACCAGGCAAGAATCTCGTCCTCGCCCCGTTGCAGGAGAGTCTGGAATTGCGGCCCATTGCGGTTGCCGATGCCGACCAAGACCCTGACCCTGGTGGAGCTTTCGGTGACGAAGTGGTCGAAGTCGAGCTGTTCCTGCTTGGTGGTGCCGGTTCCGGGGTCGAAAAGGTCAATCTGAAAGACCCTGGGCTTGGATTTGATCCCCATCAGGCTCTGTATCCACCTGCGAAAGCGATCCCCCAGGCCGTCTTGGGCCGATTCGAGCAACAGGGCGTTCTCCTGCACCTTCCTGAGTCCCGCTTCAAGTGGAATCGAGTACCCCGAGAGAATGCGGACCGCCTCCATGATCTCAAGCCTCGGATCGGCGACAACCTTGGGTTTTTCCTGCACCACCTTGTTGACGCGGAGCTTGGCCAGAAGCTCTTCCTTCAGCGAACCGCCTCCTGCAGAGAAGTCTTCGTCGAGGAGTTCCTTGACCAGTTCCTGAATGTATGGCTGGCCCTTGAGGTGAGCGGCGAATTCCTTCTTGATCTTCCGCTGGACGTTCTCAATGTTGCCACTGACTTCCTCGGGTGCCAAATTGAGGTTTGACCAGAAGCTTGCGCGTAGAAGATGTTTGTACTCCTCTCGTTTGTAGAAGGTGACCTTCTTGAGACCTTCGACGATCTTGGCAATGTGGTTGTTCATCTGGTTGACCATGTCGTTGACCAACCCAGCTGATATGGCGTCATCGCTTTTTCGCACGCGGCCAATCAGCTCAGCCACGATCTTGGTATTGGTTTCGGGTGCGGTCTCGCTAAGGTTTTCCCAGCGCACAAACTTGAGAAGCTGGCTGATCGCGCGGAGTCGGGGTAGGGTAAGGTAGTCAAGGCTGAACTGATAGTAGTCGGAAAGGAATTCGAGTTGGCTGTCGAAATTGTGCATCCGGATGCTCACCGTCGTGAGGCGCTGGCTTTCGAGAAACGGCTCCGTTGAGACCCCTTGAATTTCAGAGATTTTCTCGCTGTACTGGTACGGGTCGTCCGTAACCAAGCTCTTCTTCTTGAGAAGACCCAGAAGACCCTGGTAGGTGCCCTTCAGGTTGTGCACGTCGGACTTCATGACGGGAAGCACCGCTCGCTCGATTTCCGCGCCGAATTCGTGGAGTTTCTGGGCCAAATCATCGAGGAACGAGTCTTCAGACATGACTATTATTGTAGGATATGGGGTGTTCGATGTCAAAGGTCCCTCTCGGTTGCCAAGATGACGACCCGCGGAGAAAATCCTGTCCCATCGCCTGACCGACTCTGAGATTGGTCGGGCCGTGGCCCGCATCCGCTCCGAATACGACCACTACATCGTTCACTACTTCAAGACCTCGGAAGTGAAGAAGAAGTTCGAGGAGCGGTACGGTGACGCTCTCCGGAGCCGAATCGACATCGCGGGCTTTCTCGGCGTCGAAATTCAAGTCGTCAAAATGCTGCTGGAGAAGGCCCGCCACGAGGTGAACTCCCCGCCTCGGGCTGCCGTTCCGCGGCCGGCCAAGAAAATCTCCTACGCCGAAAAGATCGTCGAGCAACTGCGGGCCAAGATCAAAGACTATCCGGCCTTCGGCCTTCCCGAGCACCCTGAAAAGAGCCCCGACGTCGACAAGCTTTATGGAACGCTCAGGTGGTTCCGGCGAGAGATTTGGGAGGTCCTGTACCCAGTATTTCTCGCCAAGTGTCCGAGTCCCGCTCTGTTCCAAACCGACACGGATGTGGGCACACTGACCGGCCAAGGGGACCGCTGGCCAAAGGAAATCGAGGTTTACTGGGCCCTCGTCAACAGCCGGGTCGAACTCAGCCTCGTGGCCCGTGCTCAGAACCGGTGCCTGTTGCAGGGCGCCCAACTCCTTCAACGCGTCAAGGGGCTCTTGCAGGCCGCAGCCGTCATAGAAGACCTAACTCCTCTCGAACGCGCCTCGACAAAACGAGGCATTTCTTTCTGCGACCGGGTTTTGTCGGACTTTCGCTTGAAGGAGCTCGCGGCGCGATCCTCCTGACGTTTCTAGCTTTTTTTGATCTTCGGATTCTCGTGAAATTCAGGACAATGCTTTCCAGTGGCCAGGAAGACCTCATGGCTCGGCATTGAAGCGGTCTGAACACCGAACATTCGGCAGGCCCTCGGAAACGAAGGGTTCGCCGTGAAGAAGAAGTGGAGGCAACGCAGACACGGCGGGGCGCGGTCGGGAAATGCAGGGGCCATGGTGTCTAGAGGTTCTCTCGCTTAAGCCCGTACTTCTCGGTGTGCTCGACGTTTCCTTCGGGCTCGATGTGGACCATGATATCGTAGACGTTTGAAAGGCGCCGTTTGATGGCGTCTTCGACCTTTTGGCTGATAATGTGAGCCTGGGCCACGGTCAGGTCGCGGCCAACTTCGATGTCGATATCGATCAGGTAGTAGTTGGCGAACTTGCGGATCCGGGTCCGGTGGGGATTCAGAGCCCCCGGGACCGAGGCGACCGCGTCAAACACCTGAAAGTACAGGGTCTTGTCGTCCATGCCGTCCATCAGCTCGGTATTGGTTTCCATGAAGATCTCGATCCCGCTCCGCATGATCCAAAGACCCACCAAGAAGGCGAAAATGAGGTCGATCATGCCGACGCCCAGCACCTGAGTGAAGACCAAACCCAAGAGGACGACCACCGAAATGACCACATCGTTACGCATGTTCTTGGCGTTGGCGATCATCATGCCCGAATTCGAGTTGCGGCCGCTTCGCCACAAGAGAAAGGCCAGCGCCACCTTGACGAGAATCGAGAGGACGGTGACGACAAAGGCTAGCAGACCCGGAATCGCCCTTGGTTCGTGGTTTGCAAGGCTCAGAAAAGACGAGTAGGAGAGTTGGGCACCGAAGAAGAACACAACAAAGGCAAGAAATTTGGTGGCGACCGTGTCGGCCCTTTGGCGGCCCCACGGAAAGCGTTCGTCGGGTGGACGGCTGATGATCATGGTGGTCACCAGGGTGAGCGTCGAACTCAGGATGTCGCCGAAGCTGTCGATGCCGTCGCCGACAACGGCCAGCGATCCGGAGACCCAACCACCAAAGATTTTTGACGCCGCCAGTGCTGTGTTGGCCCAGATGCTGATCCACGCGACGAAAGCGATCTTCTTGAGTCGCGACGCCTCATCGGGGTCGAGTCCAGGGTGCTTCAAGTCATCCATGGGCGCGATTATACCCTGAAAAAAGAGGTCGCAGACCGGTAGTTGAGAAGAAGCGTCGCCTCGGTTAGTTTGGAGGCATGAATTTTCGAACCGCTGTCGAGCTGGTCTTTCTCTCCGCTCTCTGGGGCTCCAGTTTTCTCTTCATGCGGATCTTGGCGCCCCTTGTCGGCCCCATCGCCACGGCCGATTTGCGCATGCTCATTGGCGGGCTATTCTTAGGTGGTTTTTTTCTGATCGTCCGTTTTGATCCCGGACTCCGGAGAAATTTCCGCGTCTTTCTCCTCGTCGGCCTTGTCAATTCGGCTCTCCCGTTTCTCCTGTACAGCCTTGCGGCCCTGGTTCTTCCGGCTTCCGTGGAGGTGGTCATCAACGCCCTCAGTCCCGCTTTTGGCGCGGTGGCAGGAGCGGTGTTTCTCGGCGAATCCTTCGGTACCAAGAAGGTGCTTGGTCTGGTTCTCGGTTTTTCCGGGGTGCTTTTGGTCGCCGGGGGGCTCGATTCAGGAAAGGACCCGTGGTCCTGGCTGGCCCTAGGTGCCTGTGTGCTGGCTCCAGCTTCGTACGCTATCGGGGGCGTTCTTGTCAAACGGCTGGCCCGAGAAATCCCGCCGCAATCGCTGGCGTTTGGAAGTCAGCTTCTAGCGGGGATGGCTCTTGCACCCCTGCTGTTTCTCCCCTCGTCGAGGGGCCTGCCGACAAGCGGTTCGGTCGGGCTTCTTGTGCTCTTCGGCGTTCTGTGCAGCGGGGTCGCCTACTTGATCTACTACCGGCTCATGCAGAAGATTGGGCCAACCAAAACTTTGACGGTGACTTTCCTGATGCCTGTTTTCGGCATCCTTTGGGGAGTTCTGTTTCTGGCTGAGCCGGTCACCCTGCCTTTGCTGGGCGGCTCGCTGGTCATCTTGGCAGGAACCTCGTTGGTGACAAGTCGATGAGCGAAACCTCGGTGTATACTGACGCCATGCATCCCGTCAGAGCCGGAGCGATCATCCCTTCTCCCTTAGGCGACCTCTGGGCAGAGGCCACCGATTCTGGCCTGTCCAAACTGTTCTTCGGGGTCCCCTCCGATGCGGTCCCCACCGAGGCACACCCGCTCTTGACCGCGCTGGAACATCAGTTGGGCGAGTATTGGCAAGGAAGGCTGCGCACCTTCTCCGTTCCTTTGGATCTTCAAGGATCTCCTTTTCAGCAAAGGGTTTGGCAGAATCTTCTGACGATTCCGTGGGGCAAGACTCGAACCTATCTTGAACAGGCGCGGTCCTTGGGAGACCTCAACGCTATCCGCGCCGTCGCCGGCGCCAACGGCCGAAACCCCGTGGCCATTGTGGTTCCCTGCCACCGTGTCGTCGGCAGCGACGGCAGTTTGACGGGCTACGCCGGGGGGCTCGACCGAAAAAAGTTCCTGCTCGATCTTGAGGGCTGGAGCCCGAACGGCCAAGGGAGCCTTGAGTTTTGAAGAGAAGGAACCTCGAAATCGGCACAGCGGCTTTTGTGGGACTGATTGCGCTGGCCAGCGTGATCCTCACGGGCGTCGGGGCTACGGGGTTTCCCTTTGGTTCCACCCTGGCGGCTTTCATGTCTGTCGTCGCTTCTGCGGTCATCTTGGCCTGGATCGTCTTCGACGATGCTAACAAGAACGGCGCGGGCCTGGCCTGGCTTGCCGGGGTGATTGCCGCGGTCGTTCTCGGCTTGGGTTCGATGGCGGACTACCTTCTGTGGTTCAGTGACTCGCGCCTGTGGACCGTGATGTGCCACCTGCTGGCGGTCGTCCTGGTCGCCGTTGCCGCATGGAGAGGTGGCTGGGCAGGCGGCCTGAGGGCGTCCCTGTCGGGCCACTTGATCGCCACCCCCTTTTTGCTGACGGTGTTCTGGTGGAACCTTGGGGTTCCTCTCCAAGCCGCGGTCTTTCAGGCGGCCGGTGTCTTGGATTCGTACGCCGTTTCCAAAGGAACCTTTTTTGCTCCCTGGGTCCGCGGCGCTTTCCTCTGGGCCGTTCTGCCCCGAACGTTGGGGGCCATGGTGTTAGGCTTTGGCCTGGGTTACGGGCTGAACTGGCTTGTGAAGAACAAGAAGTTCCCGGCCTGGAAGACCACGGCTGCGGAGAAAGTGACGCCCAAGAAAACCGTACCCAAGAAGACCAAAGGGTTATTCAAGCGGGTTTGACGGCCGAGTACAAGCCAAGGCGGAAGAGTCCTGACAAAAAGGTGTCGGCAAACGTCCGGTTCTGTTCCTGATATTCGCGCTGTTCGGCATTCATCAGGACCGGAGGAAAGCTCCTTGTTGCGCGCCAGGCATGCTCGAAAACCAAACCGTTGGCTCTGACTTCGTCGCCGAGCGTTTCTTTGCTGACCATCCTCAATCCGGCTACCTCGAGAAGTTGACGGTAGGAACTCAGAGATTCCAAGGGTGGCGCCAGGTGCCAGGCCCGACACATTGCTTCGACCTTCTCGGATTCTTGGACAGTCAGCCGAGGCTTGGCGATCCAGTCCGAGGCGGCCAGGCGACCGCCTGGCTTGAGAACACGCGCTACTTCGGCCAAGAAACGCGGCCTGTCCGCGTAGTGACAGGCACTTTCGATGTTGACCACGAGGTCGACGCTGGAGTCGGCGAAAGGTAAGCCCTGGGAACAGTTGCCCCAGACGAAATCGGCAGAAGCCCCGGCGTCTTGCGAGGCCTTCCGGGCAATCTCCAACTGAAGTTCGTTGAGGTTGACACCAGTGACTACGCAGCCGAGCCGAGCCAGCGCAATGGCTGTACCTCCGACCCCGCACCCCGCGTCGACGACACGCAAACCCGGGGCAACGGGAACCTGCCCCAAAATTCGGTCTGTCATGGCCGCAACGGCACTTGTCCGATCGGCCAAGATGGCCGAGAGGTCGTTCTCATAGATTGGATTGCGTTGCGGGTCAAAAATCCCCAAATGCAGATGCGCGAGGTCCCAACCCTGCAGGTAGAAGACAGGCGTAGACCTTGTGTAGTAGGTGTCGACTTCGCTCTCAAACGCGGATAGACTCACGGCGCCTTCAGCCCGATTTCGAAGAGTGTCCAATCCTCATGGGTGCGGATCCGAAAATCCCAGCCATTCTTGCGGCAGGTCCCCAAAACTTGACTCAGGCCATGACCAGAGACCCCTTTCTTTGTAGTTTGGCCGGGCCTGCCGTACTTGGGGCATTTCAGGCAGCTGTCGTGACACTGCACGCAGGTTTCTATGGCGCCACCATTGTTGGCCAGAGTCAAACGATGCCCATCGAGGTCGATGCGGATGGTTCCGCGGATGCCCCGAGCGGTGATCGCCTCGACCGCATTCTTGAGGATGTTCTCGATCATAAGGATAAAATCCCAACGAACGGCCTTGACCCAGGCCGGTCCGTTGAGCGTCAGCTCCGTTTTGGCGTGGTCGGCAAAGGATGGTTCGGAAAGGTAGACCTGCTGAAGACCTTCAAACAGCCTCGCCACATCAAAGACCTCGGGTTCGAGGTCGACGCCCGCGCGGCTGATCATCAGAATGTTGTCGATCCGTTCGGTGATGTTCTTGCTGAACTCCCTCAGTTTTTCGGCAGCTCTTTCTTCGCTGTGCAAAGCCTCAAGCATGAACAGCGCCGTCCCTACTTGATTAAGGTTGTTGCGAAAACTGTGCACCACATGCGCCACCCTCTCGCCAAGAACCGAAAGCGGTTCGAGCCTGGCGATCTCGGCGGCCTGCTCGGCCAAGGCGCGGTCTTTAGATTTGTTGGTTGCCAGAAGGTCTCGAATCTCCTCCTCAAAGAGGATGTACAGCATCACGACATTCACCGAAAGAAACAGAATCGTGTTCAGAGACACCGCCACACTGACATGGGTTTTCACTTGATCGCGAAGGATGACCCAAGGGGTTAGCCAAAGTAGTATCAACACGCATTTGAGGACAAAATGTTTTTGAAGGAAACCGAATCTCTGAAGAAGCAGGATTCCAATCACTGCGATTC
>CAYYUZ010000047.1:0-25285 GCA_964475005.1 uncultured Spirochaetales bacterium | reverse complement strand
GCAGTCGTGGCTGTGGGACGCTGTGGTCCTCGCGGCCCTTGTCGGCTGGGCGTTCCTGCTTTGGTCGATGCGCAAAGAACAAGACTTTGCCTTCAGCTTGCCCCAACAGCCGTACTATTTCCCAACCTTTGCGTTGCTTGTGGCCGCCGTCCTGGCCCTGGCGCCGCACACTCGGGTCATGAAATTCGTCATCGACAATCCCGTGGCCCGGTTTATCGCCACCATAAGCTTTGGGCTCTACATCTGGCATTACCTCTTCCTCGAAGCCTCGCAGCTTTTCTGGCCCGACGTGCACTATTTCGGTATTCGCGACATCGGCGAATGGGGAGTCAAGATCGGATCGATCTACGCAGCGGCTTTGGTGGTAGCCTCCCTGAGCTGGTACTTCTTCGAGAAGAGGATCGTCGAATGGTCGCAGAATCGCGGCAAGCTCGCGAAGACTTCTTGACGATACCACGCTGACCAGGTTGCTGCCTCGCGTCCTTGAGCGGAGCGGGCGGTGAGTCTTCTTTCGTTTTACCGGCTGAAATATCCCTTAAAACAGCCCCGAAGTCCGCGCCATTCTTACGGCGGCCACCCGGTCGGCGGTTCCCAGCTTGTCGTAGATCCGGCTGATGTAGTTTCGGACGGTCTGGGGAGCCATACAGACCCGCTCGGCGATCTCATCGTTGTGGAAGCCTCCCACCATCAGACCAAGCACCTGTTTCTCTTTGCGGGTCAATTCGTCGAACCAGCGGGGCGTCGCCTCGACCGAGGCGGCCTCGTTCTGGCCAACCAGCGCCTGCACCACGCGAGGATCGAGTTGCAGGGCTCCAGTCAAAGCCGCCCGGAGTGAGGCCAGCAGTTCTGCCGTGGGAATGCTTTTTAAAAGGTAGCCGCTCACGCCGTAGCGCAGGGCTTCCCTGACGTACTCGTCATCCTCGAAGGTTGTGAGCATCAAAATCTTGAGGCTGGGGTGCTTGGCCTTGATGATCCTCGTCGCGGCAACACCGTCCATCACGGGCATGCGGACGTCCATCAACACCAGATCGGGCTTCAATTCGTCGACGGCATCGACGGCTTCGCGGCCATTTTCGGCCAGTCCGCAGATTCGGTAACCCTCGCCTGCCGCCTCGAGCACGGTCTTGAGGCTTTCAGCAAACAGGATTTGATCGTCGACGATCAGAATGCGGATCATGCTTCCTCCTTGAGAGACGTGCGGGGTACTTTGGCCCAAACCGTAAACCCGTGCGTGCCTCCCCGGTACTCAAGGGTGCCGCCGAAAGGCCCCAAACGCTCGCGCATTCCCGTCAGGCCGATTCCCTCATTGACCTGTTCGGCGCCGGTGCCGTTGTCGGCCAGGTGGACCGTCAACCCGGCGTCGTCGAGGGCCAGCCCCACCGAAACCCTTGTCGCCTTTCCGTGCAAAAAGGCGTTGGTGAGTCCTTCTTGAATAATGCGGTAGAGGACGAGTTCCAGCGAAGGAGGGAGGTCCTCGGGCGTCTGCGCGCCTGAAAGTTCCACCCTCACCGAGGTCGCCCTCTCGAAAGTGCGGCACAGCTGGTGTAGCCGGTTCAGAAACGCCAAAGGCTGTTCGGCGCCGGTGCGCAACTGCCGGAGCGCTTGCCTGACCTCCTGCAGTCCCGAACGCGCCGATTCTTCTGCGGAGGAAAGAAGTTCGCGAAGTTTTTCGTGGTCACGGTCGAGAAGAACCGCAGCCGCCTGAAGCACCATGGTCTGGTTGGTGAGGGTGTAGCCCACGATGTCATGAATTTCCCGGGTGATCCGCAACCGTTCCCTTCGCATCGAGGTCTGTTCGACGACCGCCGCCAATTCTTGAAAGCCCACGTTGGCGGAGACGATCTGCTGCACTCCCTGGTTGAGGTGAACCAATTCGATCTCGACCTCCTCCCGTTTTGCCATAGCCGACCGCAAAGCCCAGGCGCCGCCGACCAAGATTATCCCAAGAACACCAAGGCCCCAAAGCGTCTCCTCCGTTGCGCCTGCCACTTCCTGTCCCCAAGTCAGCCGACTGCCCTGTCCGGCCAAAAAGAACGCGAGTTCACCCAGGGCCACGGCGGGACCGGCAACCCGAGGAAGGGTCAGCACGGTCTGCACGAGAACGGGCGCCATGGCAAGAAGTTTGAATGTAGTCGGAAAGCCCGAAGGGAGGAGGACCAACTGCACTGAAAAGGCCCAAAGGGTGAGAACCAACCCGGCCGGAACCGTGCGGGGAGTCGCAAGAACCAGACCGGCGCCGACCGCAAAACCCAGCACAATGACCCAAGGCACGTACGCGGCCGAGGCGATTTCAGGGTGCCGAAGCAGGGTGAGCGACGCCAGGCCAAACGCCGCGCCGTGAAGAACGAAGAGGATCCCCAAGGGGACAAGGCGGCCGGAGGGCGACACGGACATGGTGGGAGTATGGAACTCAGCCCCGACTCGGTCAATCATTGTCGGCGGGGTTCCCCCTTTGAGGTCACAGGGCTAAACTGAAGCTATGAGCCTCGATGCCCTTTGGGACAACGCCCCCGTCCGCCCGCTGACCGATCAAGACAAGGTGGCCATCCTCAGCGACTGGCACATGGGCAACGGCGGCCCCAACGACGACTTCAAAAAGAATGCCGACATCGTCCTTGAGGCCCTGGTGGGATACTACGAACCCCGAGGCTGGACCCTCATCCTCAACGGCGATATCGAGGAGTACCTTCGGACTCGGCCCGAGGCCATTCGCCGAGCGTGGGCACCTGTGTTCGTGGTTTTGGACCGCCTCAGAGCCGCTGGCCGGGTGATCCGTTTGTTGGGCAACCACGAAATCCGCGAAGGCGTGGCTGATTTCGTCGCGGTTCACCGCCCTTTTGACGGCGAGACGTTGAAGCTCGACTACCAGGGCCGCATTCTTTTTCTGTTTCACGGTCACCAGGCCGGCAAGATGAACTCGGGGCGCTACAACGCCCTGATTAGTTGGAGCCTCCGGGTCTTTGCCAACACCCTCAGAATCGGCAATTCAAGCATCGCCAACGACAACACCAAGAAGTTCAAACTCGAGAAGGTCGTCTACGAGTTCAGCCGCAAACGCGGCGCGCTCAGCATCATCGGACACACCCACCGTCCGCTCTTTGAGTCGCTTTCAAGAAACGAGTCCCAGGCCTACCACCTTGAACGGCTCTGCCGCCACTGGGCCAAGGCCAAAGGAGAGCGGAAGGAAGCCATTCGTCAGGCGGTCGAACGCTACAGGGCGAGGCTTCACAGCCCCAAAGAACCCGGAGAGCTCCACCTCACCGACCTGGTCTACGGTGACGTCTTGGTCCCCTGTCTGTTCAACTCGGGCTGTGCGGTCGGAAAACGCGGCTTCACGGCCCTCGAGATCAAGAAGGGAAAAATGGCGCTCTCGTTTTGGTCAGACCCGGTTCGTAGCAAGAAGTGGGAGGCCGAGTACAAACCCGCGACGGTGCTGCCGGGGTCGCTCAGGTTTGTTCTGCGGCGGGAGTCCCTGGACTACCTGTTTAGCAGGATTGAGCTGCTGAGGTAGGGGTACTTCGCAAGGAGGGACGGGCTTTTTCTCCATGGACGAGGGGGGCGTGAAAGAATAAAATCGCAACCAGACAGAATCGGAGACAACGCATGGCAATCAAGAAGACGGAACTCTACTCATCGTTATGGGCATCGTGTGATGAGCTCCGCGGCGGCATGGATGCCAGCCAGTACAAAGACTACGTGCTGTTCATGCTGTTCATCAAATACATCTCCGACAAGTACGGAAACTCGGATGATTTTGAACCCTCGGTGGTCATTCCCAAGGGGGCCAGTTTCAAGGATATGGTTCAGCTTAAGGGAAGGCCCGACATCGGGGACAAAATCAACACCCAAATCATCCAGCCGCTGATCGACGCCAACACGCGGCTTGCCCGAACCGATTTTCCTGATTTCAACGACTCGAACAAACTCGGCGATGGAGCCGACAAAGTGGAGAAGTTGGGCAACCTGATCGCCATTTTTGAGAACCCGGCCCTCGACTTCTCGAACAACCGGGCCGAGAACGATGACATTTTGGGCGATGCCTATGAGTACCTCATGCGGCACTTCGCCACCGAAAGCGGCAAGAGTAAGGGGCAGTTCTACACCCCCTCGGAAGTCAGCCGGATCATGGCCAAGGTCATCGGCATCTCCCCTTCCAACTCGGTGGCGAGCACCACCGCCTACGACCCCACTTGCGGCTCGGGCTCGCTACTGCTGAAGGTCGCCGCCGAGGCGGGCAAGCCTATCACACTAGAGGGCCAGGAAAAGGACGTTACGACCTCAGGCTTGGCACGAATGAACATGATTCTTCACGACTTTCCCACGGCCAACGTTCTTTCGGGAAACACGCTGTTTGACCCCAAGTTTAAGGACGGCGAGCAGTTGCGCACCTACGACTACGTGGTCGCCAATCCGCCGTTTTCTGACAAGACCTGGTCGACCGGGTTGACGCTGGGCGAGGACGGCGAGGGTGACAAATTCAAGCGCTTCGGCTGGGGGGTACCGCCCAAGAAACAAGGGGACTACGCCTACCTGCTGCACATCGTCCGCTCGATGAAGAGCACGGGCAAGGCCGCCTGCATCCTCCCCCACGGTGTGTTGTTCCGGGGCAACGCCGAGGCCGGTATCCGCCAGAACCTCGTCCGCTCGGGGTACCTCAAGGCCGTCATCGGCCTCCCCGCCAACCTCTTCTTCGGCACAGGCATTCCGGCCTGCATCGTCGTTCTCGACAAGGAAAACGCCCCGGCCCGGAAGGGCGTGTTTATGATCGACGCCTCCAAGGGGTTCAAGAAAGACGGGCCGAAGAACAGGCTTCGGGAGCAGGACATCCACAAAATCGTCGACGCGTTTGTCAGGCAGGACGAGGGCGATCCACGTTACGCCCGGATGGTGCCGGTCGAGGAAATCGCCGACTCGAAGAACGACTTCAACCTCAACCTTCCAAGGTACATTGACGGCGCCGAGCCCGAAGATATTCAAGACATCGACGGCCACCTACGCGGCGGCATTCCCCAGCGTGACCTCGACGCCCTGGGTCCTTACTGGAAGATCCTGCCCAGCCTCCGCGCCGCCCTGTTTGAAGGCGCGGGTCGCCCAGGCTACCACCGCCTGCGGCTGCCGGCCGCCGAGGTGAGGGCCTCCATCTTCGGCCACTCCGAGTTCACCGCCTTCCACCAATCAGCGACCCGGCTGCTGGACAAATGGAAGAAGGCAGGCACGCCGCTGCTCCAAGGTTTGGCTCCTGGCAGTCATCCCAAGGCCCTGATTGAAACCCTGTCGGAGAGCTTGCTCGCCATCTTCAAGACCGCACCACTTATCGACGCCTACGACGTCTACCAGCACCTGATGGACTACTGGGCCCAAACCCTGCAGGACGACTGCTACTTAATCTCCGAGGCCGGGTGGACTGCGGGCGCCCAGCCCCGAGAAATCATCCAGGTGAAGAACAAGGAAAACAAACTCGTCTGGCCCGAGCCCCACGACTTCAAAAGGGGCAAGCGCCGGTTCAAGTCTGACCTGGTACCCATCGGCGTGCTCATCGCACGGTATTTTGCCGCGGACCGGGACGCCATCACCGCCCTTGAGGCAGACTTAGCCGAAATCGAGCAGAAGCTCGAAGAAGCCCTGGAGGAACACGGCAGTGAAGATGGGTTGCTGGCCGAGGTTGTCGAGGGCGATGGGGACAAACAGAAGATCACCGCCAAGGCCGTGAAGGCCCGGCTCAAGGAACTCGGCAACGACCCCGACGACGCCGAAGAACGGCAGGCCCTAGAGGAGTACGCCGCCTTGCTCGACAGGCAGGCCGACACCAAAACTAGGCTCAAGACCGCTCAGGAGGACCTGGAAATCCAGGTCGCCGACCGCTACCCCCGGCTGACCGAGACAGAAATTAAGACCCTGGTGGTCGACGACAAATGGCTGACTGCCATTGCCGCCGCCGTTCAGGGCGAACTGGACAGGGTTTCGCAAACCCTCACGGGCCGCATCCGCCAGTTGGCCGAACGCTACGCCACCACGTTGCCCCAACTCACCAAGCAGGTGGCGGCGCTGGCCGCACGGGTGGATGAGCACCTCAAGAAGATGGGGGCGGTATGGAAGTGAGGCCCGGCTACAAACTGACTGAGGTGGGGGTGATTCCGGAGGATTGGGACACTTGTCCATGTTTCAAAGTGAGTGAGCGAATTATGGTCGGGATCGTTATTCGTCCCACGCAGTACTATGTTCAACATGGTGTGCCTGCATTCCGATCTGCGAACATCCGAGAGGATGGAATCACCGACTTTGATCTTGTCTTCATCAGTAAAGTCTCAAATGCATTACTGGCCAAAAGTCAAACACGCACCGGTGATGTTTTGACCGTCCGGACCGGCTATCCTGGAACGAGTGCAGTGGTTCGTCCCGCTCATGCTGGCTGCAATTGCATCGATATCCTAATAACGCGGCCATCGAAAAAGGTCTTCCCAGATTTCCTTTCTATTTGGATCAACTCTCCGTTCGGGAAAGAACAGGTATTGCGAAATCAGGGTGGCTTGGCGCAACAACATTTCAATGTTGGGGATATGCGAAATTTGATTGTTGCGTTGCCCTCGATCCGCGAACAACGCGCTATCGCTAACGCCTTGAGCGACGTGGATGCCCTGCTGGGGGCTCTGGACCGTGTGATCGCCAAGAAACGCGACCTGAAACAAGCCGCCATTCAGCAGCTCCTCACCGGCCAGACACGCCTGCCGGGGTCTCGTGGGGAGTGGAAAGTAAAGCGGTTGGGCAGTCTGCTTCATTTTCAAGTTGGATTCCCCTTCAGTTCTGCCTTCTTTAATGAAAAGGCAGAGGGTGTCAGGCTCGTGAAAAATCGTGACCTCAAGAGCGATGACCAAGTCTTTCACTATAGCGGCAAGTATGCAGACACATTCCTTGTCCACGACGGAGATATCCTGGTTGGGATGGACGGTGACTTCCTTCCGTGTCAGTGGAAGAAAGGATATGCGCTTTTGAATCAGAGGGTTGGCCGAATTGTGCCAGGAATCGGACTGGACCCCTCTTTTGCTTTCTACGCCTTGATCGAACCATTGAAGGAAATCGAGATTGTGACCTCCAGTACAACCGTAAAACACCTTTGTCATGGCGATATCGAAGATATCGAACAGCCCATACCTGAACTATCCGAACAAACCGCCATCGCCGGGGTGCTGAGTGCTATGGACGCCGAGCTGGCCGCGTTGGAGCAGCGTCGGGACAAGACGCGCGACCTCAAGCAGGCCATGATGCAGGAACTGCTGACCGGAAAGACCAGGCTGGTTAAGAATTTCTCACGCGAAGCCGCGAAGGGCGCGAAAGGAAAGGAAGTTTGGCCATGAATCCTGGTCTTGGCTTTTTCGCGGCTTCGCGGCTTCGCGTGACACTTCTTCAAAAACCCCCAACCCTCGCCCAGCTGCCGAGTGACTCGATCGCTTTGAAGCTCCTGTGTCCTTCTTCGGGCTTTGGCGATTCAGGAATTTCTCACGCGAAGACGCGAAGAACGCGAAAGGAAAGTAGGAAAGATTCTTCTTTCTCCTGTTTTTTCGCGGCTTCGCGCCTTCGCGTGACTCCTCTCCATAACCAGGCACCAGCATGAATGTCGAAGAACTCTCGGCCATCGTTGTGGACGCCGCCTTTCATCTTCACAAAGACCTTGGACCTGGACTTCTCGAGTCCGTCTACGAAGCCATCTTGGCACGGACGCTTGATCAGAAAGGTCTCGTTGTGGAGCGCCAACGGACCGTGGCTTTTGATTTTCAGGGAATGCATTTTGATGAGGGCTTGCGCGTCGATCTCTTGGTCAATAACTGTCTTGTCGTGGAACTGAAATCCGTCGAGACCCTGTCGCCAGTTCATTCCAAACAATTGCTGACCTACCTGCGACTTCGCGATCTCCGCCTTGGACTGTTGGTCAATTTCGGGGCTGCGACCTTTAGGGATGGTGTCAAAAGAATCGTCAACAACCACGAAGATCTTTCAGCCTCGCGCCTTCGGGTGAATCATCCCAAAGGTGACACAAATGCCTAGTCTTGGTTTTTTCGCGGCTTCGCGCCTTCGCGTGACACCTCTTCAAAAACCCCCAACCCTCGCCCAGCTGCCGATTGACTCGATCGCTTTGAAGCTCCTGTGTCCTTCTTCGGGCTTTGGCGATTCAAGAATTTCTCACGCGAAGACGCGAAGAACGCGAAAGGAAAGGAAGGCGGCCATGAATCCTAGTCTTGGCTTTTTCGCGGCTTCCCGCCTTCGCGTGACTCCTCTTCAAAAACAAGAGAGGACTCCATGATCGAGAACCAAGCCTTGGAATGGAAGGAATCCTGGCGCGACGAGTACCTCAGGTGGATCTGCGGGTTTGCCAACGCCGAGGGTGGTGTGCTCGTGATTGGCCGCAATGACCACGGGGTGGCGGTGGGGGTCTCGAATGTGGACAGGCTTCTTGTCGACATTCCCAATAAAGTTCGCGATGTGCTGGGGATTTTGGTCGATGTTCGGTCGGCGCACGAAGACGGAAAAGACCTTGTCGAAATTCGGGTGGAGCCCTACCCCAGCCCTATCAGCTACAAAGGCGAGTACCACTACAGGACAGGAAGCACTAGGCAGGAACTCAGGGGAGCGGCCCTCGAACAGTTCCTTCTTCGCAAGCGAGGTCAACGGTGGGACGGCGTTCCGTTGCCCGGCATCGGTGCGGCCGATCTTGATGGCCCGGCCCTGGCGGAATTCCGAAAGGTGGCGGCCCGCAGTCAGCGGCTCTCCGAAGCCGACCTGGCCGATTCCGCTGAGGGTCTGCTCGATCAGCTGCACCTTGTCGATGCGAATTACCTCAAAAGGGCGGCCGTTTTGCTCTTCCACCCCCGGCCTGAGAGGTACTTCACCGGCGCCAGCGTCAAGATCGGGTTTTTTGCCACCGACGCCGACCTGCAGTATCAGGACGAAATCACCACCGGGCTGTTCTTCCAAGCCCTGCAGACCCTTGAGATTCTCAAGGCCAAATACCTGAAGGCCAAAATTGACTACGAAGGGTTGCAGCGGGTCGAGACCTGGCCGGTGCCCCAGGCTGCCCTGCGGGAGGCCATCCTCAACGCCATTGTCCACAAAGACTACGCCAGCGGCATTCCCATTCAGATCAGCGTCTACGCCGACAAACTGATGATCTGGAACCCTGGCAGCCTTCCGCCGGACTGGACGGTTCAGCGGCTGCTGGGGAAACACGCCTCGATTCCCTTCAACCCCGACATCGCCAATGCCTTTTTCAGATCGGGACAAATCGAATCCTGGGGCCGGGGTGTGGAACGCATGTTTGAAGCCTGCCGAACCGCCGGTTCACCGGTTCCCGAGATCCGCCTGGAAACCTCGGGGGTGTGGGTCTCTTTTGCCTTCTCAGACTCCACTACCCAAGAAACTACCCAAGAAACTACCCAAGAAACTACCCAAGAAAAGATTCTCGTCCTTTTGAGAGCCGAGGCAGCCATCACCAGAAGTCAGCTGGCCGACAAGTTAGGGCTGAGCCCCGACGGCATCAAGTACCACCTCGATCAATTGCGAAAAGCCGGTACGATCCGCCGGACCGGGTCAACAAAATCCGGGCACTGGGAGGTTTTGAAATGAACGGTCATGTGGAAAATTTTTATGCCTGAGCCCACCAGATCCGAGCGCACAACTCAGAACCGTGTCATTGCCTTGTTCACCGACAAGACTCGTCTCGATGGGCTCGGCTACGATTACCTCGGGGATTGGACGAAACGACAGAACAACCGCGGCGTCGAGGCCGACCTGCTGGCGGCGAACCTGAAGCGCCGTGGGTATTCCGAGGCGCATCGGGCGGCGGCCCTGCAAAGGCTGATGACCGCCTCGGACACCACAGGCATCACGTTGTACCAGGCCAACCTGAAAACCTATCAGCTGCTCCGCTACGGTGTCGCGGTGCAGATCGCCGCCGGACAACCCCACAATACGGTGCATCTTGTCGATTGGGACAACCCCGAGGCCAACGACCTCGCCCTCGCCGAGGAAGTGACACTGAAAGGCGGCTACGAACGGCGGCCCGACCTGGTGCTGTACCTGAACGGCATCGCCGTCGGGGTCATCGAACTCAAGCGCAGTTCTGTCAGCATCGCCGACGGCGTGCGCCAGCTCATCACCAACCAGGAAGAGATCTTCAATCTCGGGTTCTTTGCCACGGTGCAACTGGTGTTCGCCGGAAGCGACTCGCAAGGACTGCGCTACGGCACCGTGACGACCAAAGAGGAATTTTTCGTGGACTGGAAGGCGGGCCCCTCGGACTCCGCGGCGGGGACGTTGCTGGACCGGCCGCTGGCCGAGCTTTGCGAAAAATCCCACCTTCTCGAATTGATCCGCAACTTCGTCATCTTCGACGACGGCATCAAGAAGGTTCCGCGACCCCATCAGTTTGCCGGCGTGAAAGCGGCCCAGGAGCGCATCCGCCAGCGTGAAGGCGGGGTGATCTGGCATACCCAAGGGAGCGGTAAAAGCATCCTCATGGTTCTGCTGGCCAAATGGCTTTTGGAACACGATCCCGAGGCCCGGATCCTGGTGGTCACCGACCGCGATGAACTCGACAAGCAGATTGAGGGAGTCATGATGAACGCCGGAGTCATCGGCGGCAACTCTCCTTCACCGCGAATCACAAAGCGGGCCGAGCTGGTGGCCAAACTCGGGGCTACGGCGCCCCGATTGCTTTGTGCGCTCATCCACAAGTTTGACCCCGCCGACCTGAAAGGCCCCCCGCCGAAGGTTCACGGCCGATTCTATGTCTTCGTCGATGAATGCCACCGCACCCAGGGCGGCGACATGAACAAGCAGATGAAACGCTGGTTGCAGAACGCCATCTTCATCGGTTTCACTGGCACGCCGTTACTGCGCAAGGATAGACAGACTACCAGGGAAGTCTTCGGCACCTACATCCACACCTACAAGTTCCATCAGGCCGTGGCAGACAAGGTCGTGCTCGATTTGAAATATGAAGCCCGCGACGTTCCTCAGCGACTGACTTCTCCCCACTCCATCGAGGCGTATTTCGAGCAGAAGACCAAAGGGCTGAACAATTACCAGAAGGCCATCCTCCGCAAGCGTTGGGCGACCATGGAAGAGCTGATGAGTTCCGGGGAACGGAAACAACGCATCATCCACAGCGTCATTGAAGATTTCAGCCTCAAACCCCGTCTGAACAATGATAGGGGCACCGCCTTCCTGGTGGTCGCCAGCATCTACGACGCTTGCCACTATTTCCGGCTCTTCCAGAACACTTCGTTCGGTACGTTCTGCGGAATCATCACGTCCTTCGAACCCAATCACAACGCCATCTCACGAGAACCGGCTCAGAGCGACGAGCGTTATAAATTCGACACCTACACCAAGTACGTTCTGAAGCCCGCCCAGACCACGAAAGCCTACGAGGACGAGGCCAAGCGCCGGTTCATCGAAGAACCTGCCAACCTCAAGCTGTTGATTGTGGTGAGCAAGCTGTTGACCGGCTTTGATGCTCCCAGTTGCAGCTATGTCTACCTCGACAACGAGCTTCACGACCATAACCTGTTTCAAGCCATCTGCCGGACCAACCGGCTCGACGGCGAAGACAAGGACTATGGCCATATCGTCGATTTCAAGGAGCTGTTCAAAGACGTTCAAGAGGCCATCGCCGTCTACAACTCCGACGAACTCGACATCGATGAAGGGAATGGCGGAACAAACAATGTTGAACTGAAGGACTGGCTGAAAGAAGGCCGAAAACAGCTCGACATGGCCAGGGAGGCGCTCCACTACCTCTGCGAACCAGTACCACCGCCGCGGGAAGTCGAGCAGTTTCTCATCTATTTCTGCGGCTCGCCGTCGGTGAATCCGACGGCTCTGCTGGAGACAGAACCACTGCGCATCTCGTTCTATCAGGCCGTGGCGACCCTTGTGCGCTCTTGGGCTGATATCGCCCAGAACCTCACAGAAGCTGGGTACTCGGACGCCGAGGCCTCCGCTTTGCAGAATGACGTCAAGTTCTATTGTGACATCCGGGCCTCGATCAAAAACCATTCGGGCGAGGAATTGGACACCAAACCCTTTGAGGCCGACATGCGACACTTGCTCAACACCTACATTCAAGCCGAACCGGCTACAGACATGGGTCATCTCAACGACCTGTCGCTGACCGAGCTGATCATTCAGACAGGCATCCATGATGCCATCGCCCGGAAACTGAACGAGAAAGGAAAACTCTCCCGCAACGCCATCGCCGAAGCCATCATCAACAACGTCCGCAAGACTATCGTCCGTGAGCAGCTCAGCGACCCCATGTTCTACGCCCAGATGTCCAAACTGCTGGAGGACCTGATCCAGCAGAGCCGTGCCGAGGCTGTCACCTACGAGGAGTTCCTGAAGCAGGTTGAGGAATTGGTGAGGCGCAGGGCCGGCAAAAATGCTAACGATGAGGTCCCGGCAGTCCTTTTCGGAAAACCCGAGGTCATCGTGATTTTCCGCAACCTAGAAACGTTTTTCAAAAGAGCTGAGGGGTGGACGGAAGAAGTTCAGGAATCGGGTGGACAAGAAATTGATCGTCGCGCTGAGTTGGCCGTCAAAATCGATAGAGCCGTAAAAGAACACGCACCGGCGGGCTGGAGGGGCGACGAGACAAGGGAAAGGGCGGTTCGGAATGTTCTCTTTCCCGTGATGAATCGCGACCGGGATGCGACCTTGTCGCTTTTCGAGGTGATCAAACACCAGCCGGAGTATTGATGGAAAAGACGATAGAAATCGGCAATTTGAAGATTCTCGTGACCTTCAAGAAGATCAAGAACGTGCATTTGTCTGTGTACCCCCCGGACGGTCAGGTTCGGATGGCGGCCCCCGAAAACACGCGGCTTGAAGTGGCACGCGCTTACGTCCTATCGAGACTGTCATGGATAAAGTCGCATCAAGAGAGTCTGCGGCAACAGCATCGGGAGTCGCCCCGCCAATTCGTCGAGCGTGAAAGTCACTACCTCTGGGGCCGCAGGCACCTGCTTTCGGTTATTGAAGCCCAAGAGAAGCCCTCCATTCGATTTGACCACAGAAAAATCAAGCTAACCGTCAGGCCTGGGAGCCCGCTGGAAAAACGGCAAGAGATCATGCATGAGTGGCACTTGTCGTTGCTCCATGCGCTGGTGCCCACTTTGATCAAGAAGTGGGAAGGACAGCTTGGCGTCAAAACCAATGGCTACTATTTACAGCGGATGAAGACAAAATGGGGCAGTTGCAACACAAAACGAGGCCACATCCGGCTCAATTCTGAACTCGTCAAGAAACCCAAGGATCTGCTCGAATATGTAGTCGTTCATGAACTGATTCACCTGATCGAGCCTCTCCATTCCGAAAGGTTTGTCTCAATCCTTGAGGACCACTATCCCAGTTGGCGCGAGGCACGGATGGAACTCAACGCCTTGCCCCTTTCCGCCGAAGAGTGGCACGAATAAAGAGTATTCATGCAACCGGAGACCCTCGATCCTCCTCCCCCTTTGCGCGAGGTCCCTCCTCGTTCTCTTGCTTCAGCGGCAAGTATTCACCCATTCCTTGGCCCAGGCCGAAACGGCCGCCGCATCGACTAGATCGAGGGGCCGGTTGGCCTTGACCCCGAACAGCCAACGCGCTGGAGCAGGAAGAGCCTTGGGTAAGCGACCGCCGAACACTTGAACGCTGGCGTGAGGCAACGGAGCGCGGACAAGTTCCATGGCCTTGGTGATCGAGGCCTTCCACCGACTTCGACCCTCAAAGTACAAGTAGGAAACGGCCAGCAGCGCCACAGCTTTGGTGCGCAAGCCGGTTCGTTGGGCAGACACATAATCCGCGGCCTCGGGCATCCACCGCATGCCGTGAATGGGCGCCGCCACCACAACCCCGCCATAGTCGTCGAGGTTCTTTCCCGACGCCAGGTCGGTCATTTCGACGGGTTGGCCTGCCTTCTCGAAGGTATCCGCTACGATTCCGGCGATTTCCTTTGTGGAGCCTGCGGTCGAAAGTACGGCAATCAGAATGGGTTTCATGGGGATTATCATACCGAGAAACTGGAAGACGCGCGAGGTTCAGTGCGGTTGCCTTCGGCCTGCTCTCGGTCTACCATAGGGCCATGGCTGTGCGGCTGGGCTTTTTAACACTGCGAAAACGCATTGTGATCGTGTTCACCTGCGGCACACTGATTCCTTTTTTTCTGACGGTCCTCATTTCGTACCTGACGATCTCCTCGATTCAGACCAATCAAATCCGCGCACGCATCCAGTCCAACCTCTCCGAAGTTCAGCTCAACATGGAGAATGCTCTCGACAACCTCAATCACGTCTCGCAGCAGCTCGCGCTGCAGGGCTACATCGGAACCCTGCTCAACCAGTATCTCACCACCAGCGACGCCTTTGAAAAGTCCACCCTCCGCGACAAGATCACTTCGGAGATCTCTCTTGTGTCGTACACCAATCCCAACGTTGGACTATTGATGTACACCTTCGACGGGGGAGCTCGGCGCGACTTCGAAAGCTCGCCGACCCGAAACTCCTTCTCGCTCGCGGCCTTGCCGCTGTTGGTGAAGCACTACCAAATTTCCTATTTCGGACCGCACCAAAGCTCGTTGCTCTTCACCGACCGCATTGTTCTTTCGGTGCTTCGCAAGGTCGACATTCCTGGGCAGGAAGGTATCGGCGTTTACCTCGAAACCGGGTTCAAGCTGGCGGAAAAGATTCTGAATGCGGGAGATACCGGGCCGAAGGTGAGGTACTTGTTTCTCGGGGGCGACCGCCGCGTCGCGTGGTCCGAGGTTCCGAAGACGTTTCCTTGGGGAAAATTTCTGCCGTCAACCACGGGCAATGCCGCGCGCCAGGGTTTTTTGTGGAACGAAGTCCTGAGCCGGCAGGGCTGGACTCTGGTTTCCCTCGTCGACGAGAAGGACTTCAACCTCGAAAAGGAGAGGTGGCTAGGGGCCATCTTCTTCCTCTTCTTGGTCTTCGCCGTGGTGGCTGTGCTTCTGGGAAGTCTGCTCTGGGAGATGATCTACAAGCCTATGGGAGTCTTTCAAAAGGAAATGACCTCCATCGAAGATCTCGACAGCGAGGTTTCCATCGTCCCGGTGCACATCCCCGAATTCGACCGCCTCCTGTTTCAATTTCAAGACATGAAGGAGCGCATCCGGCGGTTGCTCGCCGAAGGGCAGGCCAAGGAGCGCCACCGCGCCGATCTTGAGATTGAAAAGCTTTTGTTTCAGATCAATCCCCATTTTCTCCTCAACGCTCTGAACACCGTCCACTGGCTGGCGGTCAACCACGACCAACCTGAAATTGACAAGTTCTCGGTCTCTCTGTCGAAACTCCTGAGCTACAACCTGGGCAAACTTGGAAAACTGGGAACCATCCGCGGTGAAATTGAGGCCCTTAAGGAATACGTCGCCATGCAGAGTGTCCGTTTCGACTTGCACTTCCACACCCGGATTCTTGTCGACGACAGGCTCCTCGACACCCCCCTGCCCCGGTTCACCCTCCAGCCGCTTGTCGAGAATGCGATCTTTCACGGCTTGGGTGACGACGGATCGGTCTTTTTGGAGCTCAAGGAGGAGAACGGCCTCGTGCTCACCATCGAAGACCACGGACCGGGAATCACTGCCGAGCAGTCGCAGGCGCTGGTCGAGTCCCTCCCCGGTGAAGAGAGAAGGCTCGGCATGGGCATTGGGTTGAATTACGTTAAGCGGATTTTGGAGTATCACTACGAAGGGAAGGCCAGGCTAGAGATTCTCGGGGAGAAGGGGAAAGGAACGCGTATTGTGATCGTGCTGCCGCTGGGCACAGGGGGGACCTCATGGTAAGGGTGCTTGTCGTCGATGACGACAAAATGGCCAGGCAGGGCCTCATCCTCTCGATCCGCTGGGAAGATTTTGGGATGAAGGTCGTCGGCGAGGCGCCCAACGGGGTGAAGGCGCTCCAGTTCCTCGATGAGAATCCCGTCGATCTTGTCCTCACCGACCTGGCAATGCCCGTGATGTCGGGAATCGAGCTCATGAAGCACGCCCGGACCAAACACAAGGACGTCTTGTTCGTTGTCCTGACCTTTCACGAGGACTTTGAATACACCCGCGAAGCGTTGCGGCTGGGAGCCATCGACTATATTTCCAAACTCCAACTCGAAAAAGAGAATCTCGATACAGTTCTGGCCCGGATCCGCGACAGGTTTTCCGGTGAACTCAAGGGAGAGCGCAACCTTGGCGGAAACTCCGCCGTCGCCTTCTTCGCGGTTTCTGTCGACGCCCAAACCGCGGCGCTGCGGGCAACAATTCCCGAAGACGCCGAACTGAGCGAAGTCGGTCCGGGTCTGTTTTTGGGACGTTTTGACAAAGACAGCCCCCCCGTTTCCGGTTGGTATTCGGTGAGACTTCAAGGACTCTTGGGAGAAACCAGGCCAAGGGTCGAACACCTGCTCCGCCGGTATCAAACTAGTTCACTGTTCTACGACTACAACCCCGCGATACCTGTCGCGGACCTCACTCTCGAAGCGCTGGAAAAGGTGGGAGACTCCGCGCCCAGCGATCCGACCGTCACAGGTCTCAGGCGAAGACTGTGTTCCATGGAGTGGATGCACAACCCCGAGCTGTTCGAGCAGGTCACAAGCGAGCTCAAGTCAGCCCGACTCCCTTTTGTCAATCTCATCCGGCTGCTGGCGGCTGTGGAAAGCGAATGGAACCGGGTTTTCGCCAAACTCACCTCGCGCAGCATCGAGCTGACGGGCTCTTTTCTGGTTTGGAACGAGGTCGAAGCGTGGCTCGAAGGAATCCGCAATTTTACCTACAGTTCCTTACAGGCGGGCGGGCATTCCCCCGAGGCCAAGGCCGGTGCGCTCCGGGCCCTGCGCATCATTCACGAAGAGTACGCGACGCCCCTGCACGCCCAAGCCGTGGCGCAAAGGGTGAACCAAAGCCGCAGCCACTTTTGTCTTTGTTTCAAACAGATTGTCGGAGAGTCTTTCCTCGACTGTCTGAGCGCCGTCAGGCTCGAAAAGGCCAGAGAACTTCTACGAAATTCCGACCTTCCCGTCTACGAAATCGCCGAGCGCACGGGCTACGCCGACGAGAGGTATTTCAGTCGCTTGTTTCGAAAAGCAACGGGTGTCTTGCCACGGGATTTTCGAAAGACCGCAGGATAGGGGACAAATCCCCGAAATTTAGGGGGACAATTGTCTGATTGCCGCGAGAAACCGTCCGAAAAGCGAAGGGAGCCCGCGACAACCCTCCCTCCCCAGGTGCGAAAAACCGGTATAGCCTTTTTCAAAAGGAGATGACAATGAAAAACTCGGTTCTCGTAACCGTCTTCGCGGCCAGCCTCGTTTTCGTGACGGGGGCCTTCGCCCAGGCGGCGGACCCGTTCGGCAAGTATCCCTCGCCGATCACGATCAACATCGGCATGAGTATTCAGCCCACTGACCCGCTCCCTCAGGGAGACACGGCGGACAACAACCAGTTCACCCGCTACCTCAAGGATACCCTTAACCTCAACACCGTGGTCAGTTGGGTGGCGGCAACCGGCAAGGACTACGATCAAAAGGTCAACTTGTCGATCGCTTCTGGCGATCTTCCCGACGGACTGATGATCATGAACACGGCCCAGCTTTTCCAAATGGTCAAGGCCGGCGAGCTGGCCGACCTCACCGACGTGTATAACAAGTACGCCTCGCCGGCGATGAAGGCGATGATGGCCAAGACCGGCGGCAAGGCGCTGGCGGGTGTGACCTTTGGCGGAAAAATCCTGGCCATTCCTTCTCTCGCCGTGCCCGATGACGGCTACCACATGACCTGGATTCGCAAAGACTGGCTCGACAAACTTGGCCTGAAGCCCCCGAAAACCATCGCCGACCTTGAGGCCGTAGCCAAGGCCTTCATCGACAAGGACCCCGGCAACAACGGCAAGGGCAACACCATCGGCATTGCCGGTCAGCAAAACGGCGCCCGGCTCTACGCCGACTTCTTGAACTCGACCAACAACCAGTTCGGACTCGACCCCTTCTTCGCCGGTTTCGACGCCTACCCCGGCTACTGGCTGAAGGGCAAGGACGGACACGCCGTCTACGGTTCGATCACTCCCGAGACCAAAGCCGCGCTGGCCAAACTTGCCGACCTCTACAAGAAAGGCATTCTTGACCAGGAAATCGGCATCCGCAAAGACGCGACCGAGTCGATCAACAGCGGCCGGGCCGGCATCTACTTCGGCAACTGGTGGAGCGGTTACTGGCCTCTTCCCGACGTGATCAAGAACCATCCCGAGGCCAACTGGCAGGCGTACGCCGTTCCCGTCGACAGCAAGGGCAAGTACGCTCCCCACGCCGGAACTGTGTCGAACCAGTACACCGTCATCCGCAAGGGCTACGAACACCCCGAGGCCGTCATCAAGATGCTCAACCTGCTGATCCGCGATGAGGGCAACTTCGACCAGAAGAACGGAAGCATGAACTGGTATCCTCTGCGTGTTCCCATGGCCATGTTTGACGAGAGCCCGGTGACCATCAAGGCGATGAACGACGTGCTCAAAGATCCTTCGCTGATCGCCAAGTACCAGGGTCCCGAGTTCGCCGGCTACAAGCTGATGAAATCCGACGTGGCCGGCATTGGCGGCACCAAACTGAAACCCTACGACAAGACCGACATTCAGTATTGGAACACCGCCGACAAATTCTGGTCGCGCGGTTATTCCTACCTGACCGGCAACACCGCGGTGAACAGTTTTGCCTTCGACAAGGTCTACAGCCTGCTGTACTACCAGACCAAGACCATGGAGACCCAGTGGGCCAACCTGAGGAAGCTCGAGGATGAAACGTTCTTGAAGATCATCTACGGCGTGGCTCCTCTTGATTCCTTTGACAAGTTCGTCGCCAGCTGGAAGGCTCAAGGCGGAGACACCATTTCCAAGGAAGTGGACGCCGCAGGCAAGTAGTCGAGTTTTGACCCGGGGGAGACCGTGCGCGGCCTCCCCCTTTTTTTTCCCAGGGAGTTTGACCATGAAACAGAAAGGTTTGACGCGCAGTTACCTGCTTATGCTCTTGCCTGGCTACGTCTGGCTTTTGATGTTCAGCATCGTTCCGATGGTGGGGTTCACCTTTGCCTTCCAGGACTTCGTCCCAGGCCAGGGTTTTTTTGGCTCCCCGTGGGTGGGTCTGAACAATTTCACCTACTTGTTCTCCCTGGACGACTCCAAAAGCATCTTTTTCAACACGATCTACATCTCGTTCTTTAAGATCCTCGGAGGCGTCGTCGTTCCGCTGGTCTTCGCCCTTCTTTTGAACGAAATGCGCGTCGGTCTTGCAAAGAAATGGATTCAAACCATTGTGTACCTGCCGCATTTTTTGTCGTGGGTCATCCTGGGCGGCATCATGCTCGACATCTTTTCTGTCACGGGCCCCATCAACAAGATGATCGTCGCCGCCGGGGGCAAACTCATCCCGTTTTTTGCCCGGGCCGACCTGTTTCCAACGATGGCCATCGCCAGTGACGTCTGGAAGGAGTTCGGGTTCAACGCCGTTATCTACCTAGCCGCTCTCACCGGCATTTCTCCCTCGCTTTACGAATCGGCGTCTATCGACGGAGCCTCCCGCTGGCAACAACTTTGGCGCATCACCATCCCGGGAATCGCGACCACGGCGGTGCTTCTTTCGGTCCTGGGATTGGGGAATGTTCTCAACGCCGGCTTTGACCAGATTTTCAACCTCTACAATCCGCTTACCTATTCGACGGGGGACATCATTGATACCTGGGTGTACAGGTCCGGGCTCCTCAATCTCCAGTACGGCCTGGCGACCGCTGCTGGTCTTCTCAAATCGGTGATCGGGTTTGTTCTGATTACCCTGTCGTACTGGCTGGCACGGCGGTATGCCAACTACCGAATCTTCTAAAAGGAGGAACCCATGGTTGCCGACAAAACGTTCAAAAACCGAATCACCAACCTTGTGATCTCCGTCCTTCTCCTCCTTGTGGCGTTTTCCTGTTTTCTACCGCTGTGGTATACCCTTTGCCTCTCGCTGAGTGCCAAGTCCGCGGCCGCCGCAGGTGTTGTCGGGTTGTGGCCTGTGGGGTTCAACCTCGTTTCTTACAGTCAAATTATGGGCGACGGAAAGTTCTTCATGGCGTTCTGGAACTCCATCGAACGCGTCGTCATCGGAACCCTGTTGAGCGTTGTCCTCACCGTCATGGCCGCCTACCCGTTGTCGAAGGGTCCTAAGGAGTTTCCTCTAGGGCGCCCGCTGATGTGGATTCTTGTCTTCACTATGCTTTTCAACGGAGGGCTGGTCCCTTGGTACATGACCATCCGCACCTACGGTCTGATCAACAACATTTGGGCGCTGATCCTGGGCAGCAGCCTTGGGGGGTTCAACGTCATCCTTGTGGTGAATTTCATCCGTAACCTGCCCAAAGAACTCGAGGAGGCTGCCGTGGTCGACGGCGCGGGTCCCTGGTACACGCTGTTCAAGATTATTCTGCCGGTCTCGATCCCTGTGGTCGCGACCATCACTCTTCTTACAGGGGTCTATCACTGGAACGAGTTCTTTCAGGGCCTGATCCTCATGTCAAAGGAATCCAACTACCCGCTTCAAACCTATATTCAGCAACTGCTGGTGGTCATCAGTGGTGGAAATATGACCGAGGACCAATACAAACGGCTCAACGAAATGAGCAATCAGACTCTCAACGCCGCGAAGATCTTCATTGCGATGATCCCTGTATTGCTGGTCTACCCGTTCCTGCAACGCTACTTCATCAACGGGATCACGCTGGGGTCGGTGAAGGAATAAATTCCCTTGACCCAGTCTTAACAATCCACGAGAGTGGGAACGTCCAAGGAGGACACGTTCATGAAAAAGTTTCTTGCTGCTTTGACCGCCGTTGCGCTGGTCGCCTTGGTCGCTTCGTGCGGCCCTTCGGTTCCCGACACCTCGGCTCTCAAAGGCCTTCTGGTGAAGAACAACACAGATGCCGCCGCCTTTGCCCAGGTGGTGGATACGGCGACCGACGCCAAAGCCCTGGCCGAAGGCATTACCGCCTTTACAGCTGCCAGCGTTTCGTTCTCGGCCGACTACAAGGCTGAAATGGATAAGCACCCCGAATTTGCCACGCTTTCCGAGGCTTCGATGCCAGCCGACCTGAAGCAGGCCCTGGCCGACCAGGCGACCGCCAAAACCGCCGTCGCCGCCGCCGTCGGCAAGCTGAACTCCTCTCCCCTGTTGAGCGACCCGGCCGTCACCGAAGCCTACCAAAAGCTGGCCGCCGCTTCGGGAGCAAAGTAATTTAGATCGAGTAGTCTTCTGTGGAGTATGTCTTCAGGGCGTCTAGGCTGACGAACACGCGGTCGCCGGGAACCACACCCAGCGCCTTGAAGGACTCTCTGGCCACCTCGGCCTCAATCGGCAAGTCGTAGCCCGCACACTTCAATTCGACCGCCACCTGCGGTCCCCGAATACGGACGTCCTGAATGAACCCTTCCAAGTCGCTTTCTTTCACCCTGTCGCGGCTGAGTCCCACCTCGTGGGGTCTGACGAAACCGACCTCGTTGCCCGACTGACCCCGTCTGTGAAAAACGTTCACATTCCCTAAGAAATTATGGACGAACGCGTTGGCCGGGTTGTCGTAGACGGCTTCCGGGGTCCCTTGCTGCTCAATGACGCCTTTGTTGATGACCACGATTCGGTCGGCGAGTTCCAACGCCTCTTCCTGATCGTGGGTGACGAAAAGTGTCGTGATGTGAATCTCGTCGTGGAGCTTGCGCAGCCAGCGGCGCAGTTCAAGACGGACCTTGGCGTCGAGGGCAGAAAACGGTTCGTCGAGCAAAAGTACCCGCGGATTGGTGGCCAAGGCGCGCGCCAAGGCGACGCGCTGCCGTTGGCCCCCCGACAACTGGCTGGGAAGGCGCTTGGCGGCCCAGTCCATCTGAACCATGGCCAAGAGGTGATTCACCCGGTCGTCGATGTCCTGACGGCTGGGTTTGTCTTTTCCTCGCAGGACCCGAAGGCCGAAGGCCACGTTCTCGAAGACGGTCATCCGCCGGAACAGCGCGTAATGCTGAAAGACAAAACCGACTTTCTTCTCACGGATCGCCAGTCCCGTCGTGTTTTCACCGGCCAGAAACACCTCGCCGCTATCAGGGGTTTCAAGACCGGCAATGATGCGCAGGAGGGTGGTTTTTCCGCATCCTGACGGGCCAAGAAGCGCCATAAGTTCGCCGGAGCCGACATGAAGGCTCAAATCGTTCACGGCCCTGTAGGTTCCAAAGGTCTTGGTCAGGTTCTTGACTTCGATGCTCATGTCTCACTCCCATGAGATTCGTTTTGAGTTCCTGCGGCGCTCAAAATGAATCTCCTCTCTCTTGTTTGGCGAATTGGTGTTCAAGCAGCGATTTGACCACAAGCGTTATCAAAGCCAAAAAGACCAAAATCGACGCCACCGCAAAGCTGGCTGTGAAGTTGTATTCGCTGTAGAGAATCTCGACATGGAGGGGGATGGTGTTGGTTTCGCCGCGGATATGGCCCGAAACGACGCTGACCGCGCCAAATTCACCCAAAGCGCGGGCGTTGCAAAGCACCATGCCGTACAGGAGTCCCCATTTGATGTTGGGGAGGGTCACCCGCCAGAACATCTGTCCGCCGCGGGCGCCCAAGGTGAGGGCCGCTTCTTCTTCCTCGCGGCCCTGGGCCTGCATGAGAGGAATCAGTTCCCTGACAACGAACGGGAAGGTCACGAAAATCGTCGCCAAGATGATCCCCGGCGTCGAGTAGATGACCTTGATGCCCAGCGTTCCCAGCCACGATCCCAGGGGAGTCCGGCTACCCAGTAACAGAACGAAGATGAGGCCGGCAATCACCGGCGAGACGGCAAAAGGAAGGTCAAGCAGGCTCACCAGAAAGGTCTTGCCGCGAAAGGAGAATTTAGTGATCAGCCAGGCGGCGGCGATACCAAACAGCGCGTTCAGGGGAACCGCGATGCCCGTCGTGATAAGCGTGAGCTCGATGGCTTTGAGCGCCGCGTCTTCGGTCCAAGCCGCGAGGTAGACCTCCCATCCCTTCTTGAAGGCCTCGGCAAACACGAGAACCAAGGGCAGGAAGATGAAGACGACGAAGAACACAACAGTGAGGAAAATGAGTCCGGAACGAACCCACAATGGATCCTTCATTTCGGCTCCCTATTCGCCCACGATTGCAGGCCGTTGAGGATGAGAAGCATCAGAAAGCTGAACAGGAGCATGACCGCGGCCACCGACGCTGCCCCCGCATAATCGAATTGGTCAAGCTTGGCCATGATGATGAGCGGCGCGATCTCGGTCTTGAACGGCAAATTGCCCGCGATGAAGATCACCGAACCGTACTCCCCCACCCCTCGGCTGAAAGCCAGCGTGAACCCGGTGACCAGCGAGGGAAAAACCGCCGGAAAGATGACCCGGGCGAAAGTTTGCCACCGGTTGGCGCCCAGGCTCTGCGAGGCCTCCTCGGCCTCTTTCTCAAGATCGGCGAGAACGGGTTGGAGAGTACGAACGACAAAGGGAAAACCGATGAAGATGAGCGCCACCGTGATGCCCGTGGTGGTGTTGATGACGTGGATGCCGTGGCCCTCAAGCCATCCGCCAAGCCACCCGTTGGGCGAATAGAGGGTGGCAAAACAGACGCCAGCCACGGCCGTAGGAAGCGCGAACGGAAAATCGACAAGGGCGTCGAGGATCTTCTTTCCGGGGAACTCATAGCGGACCAGCACCCAGGCCGCCATGAGTCCCACGAAGAAGTTGACCAGCGCCGCGACCAACGCCGTGCCAAAGCTCACACGGTAGGCCGCCAAGGCGCGGGCCGATGTCGCCGCCTTCCAGAACTTCTCCCACCCCAAGTCGAAGGGCTGAAGCAGGAGAGCCGCCAAGGGGATCAAGACCACGGCCGAAAGGTAGAAGACCGTGTACCCCAGGGAAAGGCCGAAGCCCGGAAGGACGGCTTTCTTCATTGGGGATTGTAGATCTCGTCAAACACCCCGTCGTCGGCGAAGAACTTCTGCTGGGTGGAGCGCCAGTCGCCGAAAAGCTCAGCCAGGGTGAAGAGTTCGATTTTGGGGAAATTCGCCGCATACTTCTTGAATGCTGCGGCATCGCGAGGACGATAGCCATTCTTGGCAATCAGGTCTTGAGCCTCGGGGGTGTAGAGGTAGTTCAGATACTCTTCGGCTACCGCGCGGGTCCCGTGTTTGTCGACAGTCTTGTCAACAACGGCAACGGGAGGCTCCGCGAGAATGCTTGTCGGAGGGGCGACAACGTCGAACTTGTCGCGCCCGAATTCTCTCAGTACCAGATCGGCCTCGTTTTCCCAGGCCAGAAGAACATCGCCCAGCCCCTTTTGGGCGAAACTCAGCGTCGCTCCCCGAGCTCCTGAATCCAGCACTGGAACGTTGTGGTAGAGCGCCTTGATATAGGATTTGGCCTGGGCCTCGTCCTTGGTCTTCTTCCAGACGGCGCCGTACGCGGCCAAAAAAGCCCATCGGGCTCCCCCTGAGGTCTTGGGGTTGGCCACGATGACACCGACACCGGGTTTCACCAGGTCTTCCCAGGTCTTGAGGTTCTTCGGGTTGCCTTTCCTGACAAGGAACACAATGGTCGAAGTGTACGGCGTCGAATTTTGAGGGAGACGCTTGGCCCAGTCGAGGGGAAGCAGTTTGTTGTCGGCGATGGCGTCAATATCGTAGGCCAGCGCCAACGTCACAACGTCGGCATCCAGGCCTTCGATGACCGAGCGGGCCTGGGCACCCGATCCGCCATGACTCTGCTTGACGGCCACCGTCTTGCCGGTCTTCTTCTTGTAATAGTCCGCAAACAGAGTGTTGTACTGCTGGTAGAGTTCGCGGGTCGGGTCGTAGCTGACGTTCAGCAGAGTGAAGTCGGCTTTGGCCTGGGCAAAGCCACCGATGGGAAGTACCAGCGCCAAGGCCAGCGGAAGGAACCTAAAGGCTTTCATGTTGTTCTCCTTGAGAGGAATTGAGATGCGGCGCGGTCGACTAAGACCGCGCTCTACAGCGGTCCTGTCCTGTGACGGCGGACGGTCTTCTCTTGGTATCGGTTGGTGACACGACAGCCTCCTCTTTGAAGTCCAAAACTTAGTATTGAAATCATGTATAAGAAACATTCTCAATCTTGTCAAGTGAGTATGTGCATTTCAAGGTGAGATGCCCTCTTTCGGTCGCGTGTCGTAGTGGACTATAAAGAAGCATGCGGACTTGGCGCGGACTTCGTCCTTTTTGGTTGCTGGCGGTTCTGGTCTG
>CAYYUZ010000046.1:0-26082 GCA_964475005.1 uncultured Spirochaetales bacterium | reverse complement strand
CCCTACCTGGGAGGGAAGATCGGCGCGTGGCCGGTCACCCTCCCTTCCGGCGAACTCCAGACGGTGGAACACGGGTTTCATGCGTTTTTTCATCACTACCACAATCTTAACGCTTTTCTTGACTCGCTCGGGCTGAGGCGGGGTTTTCGGACCATCGAGGACTACGTCCTCTTGGCGCTCGACGGCCGCCGGTTTTCTTTTCGCGACGTAGACAGAACGCCTGTGCTCAATATTCTTTCGATGGCCAAGACCAAGGTCTGGCACTGGAGTCAACTGGCCAAGGACCCGCGCCTGCTCGGACTCTTGGCCATGCTCAAGTTTGACGCTGACACGACCTTTGAGCGCTTTGACGGTCTTTCTTACAAGGCGTGGGCGGACAAGCTCGGACTCCCGCCTCCCATGCGCCTGATGTTTGGCAGCTTCTCGAGGGCTTTCTTCGCCTCGCCCGACCGCATGTCGGCGGCCGAGCTTCTCAAAAGTTTCCACTCCTTTTTCTTAAGTCACGACGGAGGTCTTCTCTACGACTATCCGGGCGAGCACTACAAGGCTTCCCTCTTTTCCGGTTTGCAGGGCGAACTTGACCGGACAGGGGTCAACCAAAAGCTGGGCTGCGCGGTCGAGTCGCTGGAAAGGACCGGAGAGGGTTTCGTCGTTCAAGGAGAACCCTACGACGACGTGATTCTTGCCGCCAACGCCACGGCCGTGCGGCGGCTCGTGGAGTCATCGAAATCGCTGGGCGACGCAGCGCTGCTGCAGGCGGTTCAAACGCTGGTTCCCTCGCAAGGGTACGCGGTTCTCCGTCTTTGGACCGACCGGGTCCTGGAGACCACTTTGCCCTGTTTCGTGATCACGGAACATCGGGAAGTCCTCGACTCGGTCTCGTTCTACCACGACATCGAAGAACAGTCGCGGCTTTGGTCGCAAAAGACCGGCGGCGGGGTCTACGAACTCCACTGTTACGCCCTCCCCGATTCTCCGGGCGATGACCTCACGATCAGGAACCGGCTTATTGAGGAGTTTCTTGCCTACTTTCCCGAGCTGAAGGGCATGGTTATCGTTCGTGAGAACCTTCAGGTGAACCGGGACTTCACGGCGCTGCATGTTGGCCTCCACCGCGACCGTCCGACAACCGCCACCGCCACCAGCGGCCTGCACCTTGCCGGCGACTGGGTCAAACTACCGTTCCCAGCCATGCTCATGGAAGCCGCGGCCTCGTCGGGGCTGCTGGCCGCCAACGCGGTCTTGACTCGGGCCGGGTTGAGGGAGGAGCCTGTGTGGTCGGTGCCGCCAAGGGGCCTTCTCGCCAAAAGACGCTGAACCCCCGGTGCCGTTTCAACTCAGCGGGAGCCACAAATGCGCCCGGGTTCCTACCCCGGGACGGCTTTCAATCGTGATCCTACCGCCGTTTCGGTGAGCCAGACTTTGGGCCAGGATCAGCCCCATCCCTCCCCCTTGTTCATCGCTGGTTCCCGAGGTGGTCAGCTTGTCTTCGATGCGAAAGAGTCTCGCGACCGATGCCGGGTCCATGCCGACGCCTTCGTCGACTACGGTGATCCGGCACCCTCCCCCGATGATCGACGCCTCGATCCGCACCACCTTTCCCGGAAAGCTGAATTTGACCGCGTTCGAGAGAAGGTTTCCCAAGATCATCTGAACCGACTCCGGGTCGCCCGCTGGCTCGGGGAAAGGGGAATCGGCGACTTTGACCGTGATTTCCTTAAGGTCGGCCATGGGCTGGATGTTAACCTGACTCTGGGCCAGCAGGCTTTTCAAGGAAAGCTGAACCTTCTTGGGCGACCAATCCTGCAACTGCGACCTTGACCACCACAGCAGCTTTTCCAGAAAAGCGTTGGTTTTCTCGAGCGAAGCCGCCAAGGTCCCCACTTCGACAAATTTCGGCTCCAGCCCCGACATCTTCCCCAGAAGGTGTTTGCGAACATACCGCGCGGCACCGCCGATGGGCCCCCGCAAGTCGTGCGCAACGATGGCGAAGAAGAGATCTTTGGCGCGGCCGGCCTCGACGAGTTCCCGATTCTGCACCTTGATTTCCTCGTCGAGCTCCTGCACCACCCGCTCGGCCTGAATTCGGGTCATCATGAAGTAACCGAACAGGGTGATGGTGGAGAGCAGGATAGCCCCGGTCACGTAGACGACGTTGAGCGGCATCGACTCGGTGGGCGTTTGGGGGCTCACGGCCAGCAAGACGACCCGCGCAAGCGAGGAGACGCCCAGAAACAGGAACGGCAGGGCGGTGAAGCTGTTGGTCAGGCGAAACCCGGGCTCGACCTTCCACAACAAAAGTCCTCCTGTAAAAAGCGGACCGACGGTCATCCAGAGCGAGAAGACTTGGGCGCGGGCGAGATAGGGCTGGTCCAGCACGAGAACAAACGAGAGGAGCTGTACAGGAAGGGCCCAATAGAGTCCGCGGGGAAACCTCGAAACGAAACGGAACACCCAGACAGAATGGGAATACGCCACGCAGGCGGCCACGTAGGCGGTGTTTCCCAACACAAGCGGAATCCAGGGCGGGATCTGAGGAGGGAGAGCGTCGGAAATCGTCCCCACGGCCAGCAGGCTCTGCGCCAGCACCCACAACCACGCACCTCGAAAATTGCGACCCGACCACGCCAGTAGCGACGACAGCGCGGCGTTGGTCAGATAGGTCATGAACATAATCGTGTGAAGGTCGTTGAAGAGCGAAGTCATCGGCTTGGTTTACAGGTCTCGGCTTTCCATGAGGCAGTCTACCATGAACGCAGGTCCCGACTGAAGACAGAACATTCGGTCAGCAACTGACTAAATAGTTTACAGGTAATATTTTTAATTCATTTGTAATGAAAGTCTGTTGATTTTGAACCTTTCTCGCAATATCTTTGGGAGCGAAAAGTATGGGGGGACGACATGAATACAGACAGCTTCGATTTCGACGACGACGTCGAGGACGAACTGAGCCGTTTTTTGAGAAACTGGACCGAAGACGACATGGGCCCTGGGGACTGGCTTGCGGATATCGATCTTCTTCCTTCTTCCGAACCGGTTAGTTCTGAGCCAGTTGCAGCTGGCGGGCAAAACTCCTGAGCGCGGTTTCGATTCTGTGAACAACGTGAATTCGGTAGGCTTCGAGCGGGAAGAAGGGCCGCAGGAACCAAGCGAATTTTGTTGAGGAGTCGAACTTCACCACGCAGCTCGCGGGTCGTGTCGACGCCAAAGAGAAATCACCTTCCAGTTTCAGAACCGCGAACGATGGGTCTTTCAGCGAAAAATGTATGCGCGTCAAGGTCACCGGGGCGCGGGGCGGAAAGGTGACGGCTAGCCGACTGATTTGCCCGGAACCGCCAAACGGCCAGAACAGGTTGACCCTGTAGATGAGGTCGAGAAATCCGTCATGGAAACGAGTGCCGGTAAGCTGTCCAATGTAACCTGCCGAGGCGGGATCTCGTCCGTCCTGCCCGCGAGGGGCCCATTGGTCGTATCCCGAGAAATCCTGCATGGCCGCAGCCACCTTCGCTGCCGGGTAGGACAGTGCCATCTCCCCGGAGGAACGGTAGGCGTGGTCGGCTTCCTCGGTCGTGACCATGGAGATGGGAAGTGTCTCGGGTTCTTCGGCGTGAGCGATTGCTCCAACTTGCAAGAGAACCACGGCGGAAACGGCCACAATGGGAATGACACAAGAGCGCTTCTGAGGGACCACAAATCCTTCCTTGGGCATGGTGACCCGAAAATTTGTCAGTAGTGCGGAGGCCGTTCGTTTTCAGGAAGGGGCGAAGAGTCCCCCCCGGAGGCCAAACCGCGGACTTTCTCGGCCAGACTCTCGAAACTGGCCTGCAACCGGTCTATCTGCTGCTGCTGATCGTAAATACGGGCGCTGAGGTCCTCGATGGTCGCCTCCTGGTAGGCGTTGCGGGTCTCGAGTTCTTCCAGCCGCGCGGGAACAGAATCAACCATGGTTTCCTCCTGGACCATCGTATCAAAAATGCCGATGATGGTCTGGTGACCCACCTTCACAAACCCCTCCTGTCTGCCGCCTTCCTCCTCACCCTCGCGGCCTGCGCCACGGCTCCGCCTGCGGGCGGCGGGTCCGACACAATCGGAAAAGTCCTGGCAACAGGCGTGGGTCTGATCGGCCAAAAGCCGTCGGCACGGGTCACAGTGAACGGCAAGGCCTTCGTCTTGGACTGCATAGGCACTGTCAGCGCGGCCTGGTGGGGGGCGGGAATCGACCTGCAAAAGGACTTCCGCAGGTACCGGGGCGATGGCGTCAACCGCCTCTACGAAAGCTTGAAATCGTGGGGAGCCCTCAAGAGAGAGCACTCACCCCGACCGGGGGATCTGATCATTTGGGATCACACATGGGATACCGGCGCCGACCCCAATTTCGTAAGCGGTCACACACACGCGGGCTTGGTGCTTTCCGTGGGTCCCGACGGCACCGTGAAGTACCTCCATGAAAGTGTGACCCGGGGAGTGGTTGTTGCTTTCATGAATCTTTTCGAACCCAACACGGCACGGACTCCCGATGGACGGGTTCTCAACAGTCCCATGTTTCTCGGGTCTAATTTCGGCGGGTCCGACAACCCTCCGTTGTGGACTTCGGGTCAGCTCTGGTCTGCCTTCGGCGATGGAACTTCGGTTTCGCGGGCTTTCGGGGGTTGGTGAGGTGCTTCCCGGCTACGGTCTGGTCAAGACAACACTCCTGGACTATCCCGGCCTAGTCGCGGCTGTCGTGTTCACCTCCGGGTGCAATTTGAGGTGTCCGTGGTGCCAGAATCCAGGGTTGGTGCACGCCCCCTGGGAGCAGGGGCTCCTCTCCGAAACCGAGATTCTAGGCTTTCTGCAAATACGGAAGGCGGTTCTTCAGGGAGTCGTTGTCACCGGGGGGGAGCCGCTGTTTCGCCCCGATCTCGAGTTCCTGCTCCAGCAGATCAAGGCCCTCGGCTACAGGATCAAACTCGATACCAACGGCACCTATCCCGACCGGTTGGCGGCGCTTGACCGTGACCTTGTCGACTATGTGGCTTTCGACCTCAAGAACACCCCTTCTGCGTACGCGCGTTCTGCGGGTCTGCCCGTGAGGACGAAAAAACTTAGATCGACGCTCGACTGGCTGAAGAAGAAGCACCCCACGTCAGCCGAGGTCCGGCTGACGTGGGTCCCAGGTTTGAACGAGGCCGACGATCTTGATCAATACGCGGCCTTCGTGGGAACTGAACTTCCGGTGTGGGTTCAGGCGTACAGGCCGGGCCCAGTCTTGGACCCAGCCTTCGCCCTGGTCAGGGCCCCCACCCTTGCGGAAATCGACGAGGTCGTGGCCCTTCTTTGCGAGCACGGTGTCGACGCCCGAAAACGGTAACTTTACTTCTCAACGTTGAATTCCACCCTCCGGTTCATCCAGTTGTTGACAAGGTCGCCAAAGGGAGCAACGGCGCCATCGGCGCCCACACCGGTCAAGTCAAATTCAGAGGCGTCGAGGCCAAGGTTGACCAAGGCTGCCTGAACCGCTTGAGCCCTCGCCTTGGAGAGCGGAATGAGGACAGCCTTCTGTTCGGCGTCTCCTTTAGCCTGATCCTGCCAAAATACCTTGTTCGCGTGACCGATAACTTTGATTTTCGAACCAGGCGAGGCCTTCAGGGCCGAGGCCAAGGCATCGAGGGCCTTATCGTTGGCCTCGTGCTTCTCTTGACCGACCTTGCTGAGGTCTGCCGAGTAGGCAGGAAAGTAAATCTTGGACTCGGCGATCACCGCCCCGTCGAGGGTCACTGTGACCGGAGCAACTTGCGGCTCAGGTTTGCCGGGTGCCACAGCGACCGCAGCCGCAGCCACGCTGAAGATCGCTTTGAGGGTTCCAACATTGCCGTATTGGTCAAAGATCTGCCCGGTCACGTTGTAGGTCGTCCCCGCCTCGAGGGAGGCGTTGTTAGGGGCGCGGCCGTTCCAGACAATGGTGTTGTCCTTGTGCTCTTCACTGATGAAACTCATGAATTGACTGCCGTTGGGATGGACGATGAACAGCCTCCACGACGCCACAGGGGCAATCCCTGGCTTGACCGAGAGCGCGATTGTCAGCAACGGGGGGTTGACCAGTTTGTCGGGATCGCCTGGGGTGTACAACTGGGGTGTAATCAAAACCGATCCCGAGGCGGGAGTCCTGTCAAGAAGGACCGTGGCCGTCTGAGTGACTTCGGGTGTCGCGTCGCCGTGGTCAACGATTAATTTCGCGATGTACTGTCCCTCGGCGGCGGGCGTTCCATCGTCGGCCTTTCCTTCCCAGGTGACCGCGGGAGGAAACTGCGGCGCCGTTCCCTTGATTTGACGGACGGCGGTGCCGTCTGAGGCGACAAAGTCGACTTCCCAGGTCTTGGCCGTGTCTTGATGCCCAACGTGCAGGGTGAAAGTCAGAAAATTATGGGGAGCCTGTGCCAACGGCGAGAAGCCAGTGTCCGAAACTTTGATCGAACTAGGGTCGGCAACGGGCTCTACCGTGGCCGGCTGAGCAACCGGAGCAACAGGTTCAGCTGCCGGTGCGGCGGGAGCTTCTGTCTTGGCTACGGCCGGCGGTTTCACGGCGGCGGTCTTGGGCGCGCTCTGGCATCCCCAGACCAAAAGGGCCATGGCGATCAGGAAACCAAAGATCTTGTTCATAACGAACTCCTTTTCATGCTCGTGTTCTGGGTGTACGACTCAGCGGTCCGAATGCACTCAAAATAGCATCTATAAAGACAAAGTCAATATAATAATTAACCGTTAATGGGACTTTGTTAATATATCGCTGATTTGGTTCTCAATCCAGAAGACCTTGAATTCTTGAAGTTCCGTCACGTCAGCGGAACTTCGAGGCCGGGCAAGCTGTGAGGGGAAGTCGGCAGGTTGGGCTAGATCGAGTAGTCTGCGGCCTTGAAGCCGCGCTGCGCCACCACATGCTCTTGAGGCTTGGCGGTGACAATGCTCGAGGCCGGAACCGACTGGGTCAGCCAGACGTTGCCGCCAATGGTGGAATGGCGGCCGATGGTGGTCTCGCCTCCCAAGATGGTGGCGCCGGAATAAATGGTCACGTGATCCTCGATGGTAGGGTGGCGCTTCTTGCTTGCAGCGGTCTTCTTCACCGAAAGGGCGCCGAGAGTGACGCCCTGATAGAGCTTCACGTCGTCACCGATAACACAGGTTTCTCCGATGACGATGCCGGTTCCATGGTCAATGTAGAACCGGCGACCGATGGTCGCACCAGGGTGGATGTCGATGCCTGTCTTGCGGTGAATTAGCTCGCTCATCATCCGTGGAATAAGAGGAACCCCTTTTTCGTAAAGCAGATGCGCCAGACGGTGAACCACGATCGCCTCGACGCCGGGATACGCCAGGATGACTTCTTCGGCCGACTGAGCCGCTGGGTCGCCCTCAAGCATGGCCGCAACGTCGTCCTGCATCTGTTCCCGGACGGAGGGAATGCTCTTGAGGAGGTGGAACACGACCTTTTCGGCGTCGACCCCCGTGGTCTTGGTGAATACAAGGGCCTTCCGGATCTCGGTGACCAGTCCTTTGGTCACCCGGAACACGTGTTCAGCTGTCGAATACGGAATGACCGCTTGGTCGTCGACCTCTAGGGTTTCATAGAAGCCTGGAAAAACCAAGTTCTTCAGATCGCCGAGAAGGGAGTCGACGGCTTCCATAGACGGCAGGTTGGCGCCCCCCGAATGGTTGACCGCCCCCACGCTCCTATAGCTTTCGAGAAGGGCATCGACAATGGTGTGGACGGGTTCCGGGAATGGCATATCACCAGATTAGTCAGGAAAGTGGGAGAAGGCAAGAAGGCCCGACTACGAGGCCGAGGGATTGCTCAGAAGCCTCGTGGCCTCGATGCGGTCCTTCACGTGGAGTTTTTCCACAATCTCGGCCATGTGAAACTTGACGGTCCGTTCGGCGATGAAGAGTTTCTGACCGATTTCCTTGTAGGTGAGGCCGGCGGCAGCCCACTGGAGAACTTCCAATTGGCGGGCTGAGAGGTTGTACAGAGCCTGGGGTGCCCCCCCATCGGCGGAAGCGGGAAACTCCTTCATGATGCGGCCGGCGATCTCGGCGGTCAGCGTCACCTCTCCGGCGGCGACCCCGTCGATCAGCTCGAAGAGGTCCTTCGCCTTGACGCCCTTGAGCACGTAGCCCGAGGCTCCCGCCTTCAAGGCTTGGTGCAGATTGGCCGCGCTGGCCGAAGCCGTAATGACAATGACCTTGAGACCGGGCCATTGTTCCTTGAGCACCCTTGTCGCCATCAGGCCGTCCATGTCGGCCATCTGAATGTCCATCAGAACAAGGTCTGGCCTGGTCTGTTTCACCTGGGCAATCGCTTCGTTGCCGCCCGAAGCGACACCCACCACCAGAAATCCCCCGAGTTGCAGCAAGTTGATCAGTCCCTCCCGGAACAGTTCATGGTCGTCGACCACAAGGATTCGGGAAGGCCTCGAGGCCCGAGGAAGAGGATCGAGAGACACGGGTTTGGGAAACTCGAGGACAAGCCGGGTTCCCGCTCCCGGCGAGGACTCGATGCCCAAGGTCCCACCGGCCTGCACCGCCCTGTCTTTCATGATCTGCAGGCCGAAATGTTGTGCTCGGGACACGGTCTGGAAACCCTTGCCCTTGTCGGCAACCTCGATCTGAAAAGTCGTCGCGGTTTCTACAAACGAAAGCGTCGCGAGGCCGATTCCTGCGTGTTTTCGAATGTTGGCCAGAGCCTCGGCGATGATTTTGACAGTTTGAACTTTGCGGTGAATCGGTAACTCAGATTCCCACAGAGGCTCGAGGCCAACCGCCTCGACATGAATTCCGCTCTCCACCTCGAAGTTGGCCAGCAGATCTCTCAAGGTCTCAAGGAAACCCTTGGCAAGAATTTGAGTCGCGCGCGTGTCCTGAAGAAAATCGCGGATATCGGTTTGGGAATCCCGAGCCACGGCGGAGATCTTTTTCAGACCTTCCGCCACTTCGGAATAGTGTTTTTTGGCCATCAGTTCTTCGAGAGCCTGGGCGTGGATATTCAAGAACCCGAGCTTTTGGCCTGCGGAATCGTGAAGGTCTTTGGCCAGCCGTTCCCTTTCCTGAAGAATGGCCGACACCTCCCGCTCCATCGCCGCCCGCTCGGCCTCATCTTTCTGACGAGCCAATTCTTGGACGGCCAAGGTCGCTTCGACCGAGTGCACCAGGCGAAGGCGCATCTGGTAGGCGACGAAGGCCGAGATGGCACCGCAAACAAAAAGGTAGACTCCTTTGGACGCGTAGTCTGCCGTAACAACCTTGAGCGGGTCGGGAACATTAGCGCGGAGAAAAAGAAAATAGGAGAGACCGTCGTAGCCGAGGAAGGCGACGACTCCCGAAAACAAGGCGACCATCGGGTCGAGCCTCATTGCGTTGACCCCGATGATGATGAAATAAAAAAAGAGTGGTGACTGGGAGAGGGCCTGCTGGGGGGGTAGAAAGAGTCCCCACACCAAAAGGAAGAACGTCGGCTGGAAAGACTCCAAGCCAACGATGAAGAAGCTGAAAAACCGGGGAAACCTGGCGTTTCTGCGGATCACTCGGCCCAGAAAAAGCCGGTACCAGGCTTCGAAGGCGAGGGTGCAAACCAGATAGACTTCTGCCAGACCAAAGTCAAACCGCGAGTTGGCGAGGGTGACATGCGATTGGGCCTGTGCGGGAAGTATCCAAAGAAGGCCCCAAAGGGCCGCAAAGACCACGTACGCCCAGAACATGAACGTCCCGACCGTCCGTAGGCTAAGAAGGAATTCGCGTTCCAGGACCGGGTCGAGGCGTTTGCTCAAGGTGACACCTCCCAGGAGACGGTTCATTCTCATTCTGCCAAGGGCCGTTGTCAAGGAACTCCAGAGAACTCCACCTGTCCTTTTACTGTCCCTCAAAATTCTGAGGATTAATTGCGCTAAACTTTGTTTCGACGTATTATTTGTTGGACTTTGAGGTGCAAGATGAAATCTTTTTTTTCCTTTTTAGCAGTGATCTCGTTGGCGGCGTTGTTCGCGGCTTCTTGCCAAATGCCCATCTCGGGTCCGGCCAAGAACTCTGGCAGCGGATTGCACTTGAATTTCATCATAGCGGCAGCCGGTTCGAATGGCACTTCGGCCAACCAGGCCAAGCTGCTCCTGCCGACGGCCGCCACCATCGCGGTTTCTTTGACCTCGATCAACGACTCCCGCGCGGTGATCAACAAAACCGCGCCGATCAACGCGGGTGCGAACCTCGTGACCGTCAACTTCGGCCAGATTGATTTGGGCGACTACACCGTCAAGGCCCAGGCCCTCGATTCTGCCGGAATCGTGCAGTTTCAGCAGACGGCGACCCTGAGTCTGAGCACTGCAGCCGGTTCGGTCACCCTGAATCTGGTTCCCGTGATCACCTCCAGCGCAAATCAGCTCTCTTCCGGCCAGACGGTGAGCGGAACTTTGCTTGGCAGCAGCGCTCTGTCGTGGAGTATTCCTTCCGGCGCCTTGGTTTCGGGGGCTTGGACCGTTCAAATGACCCCCGTCACCGACGTGACGCTTTTCGCCCAGGACTCTGACGGGGCCTTGATTCCACCTTCGGCGACTACTGGCTCGACGACCACGGTTCAGGTCAAAAATTCGGCGACGTCGTTCATCACCCTATTCAATTCGGGAACGGCGAGCCGATCCTTCACGTTTGTCCTCAACCCTTCTGGCGTGATTGTCTCTGTAGTCAAACTCGCCGTTCTTAATTATGGCCCGGCGACGGCCTGGAATGGAACGGGAAGCCCAACCGTCTACGGGAACGGGAGCATTCTGTCGTCGGTCAACTTGGGCGCGGTGACTCCCTACACACTTTCAGGTACTCACCACTGGTCCAACATCGCCGGCTCGGATGACGGAACTGTCCTGTTCGCAACCGACGGAGGCTATAGCGCGCCAGGCTACATTTACAGGTCGACCGATGGCGGAAGCACATGGACTCAAACAAGCTCGCCGCAAGCCGCCTACAATGGATTGGCCTGCTCTTCCACGGGAGCGAACGTCGGAGCCACCGTGTACGACGGAACGCAAACGTTCTACTATTCAACGGATTCAGGAACCACTTGGTCGCCGACAACGATTTCTGGCGGACAATGGTGGAGTCGCGTCGCGTGCAGTGCGGACGGTACCCACTGGGCGATCGCCAACGGCGGCGACTCTGCACCCAACACTTCGCTTTGGACGGGGATTCTTGTCGCGCCCTCCTCCTGGACTTGGACACGGACCCCGCTTGGCTACAACAACTACTCGGAAGATCCCGGAATCTTTTCGATATCAGCTGACGGGCAAAAGATCTTCGCCAGCGCGGGATACTCCACGACAAACGATTTTTTCTATTCGAGCAACTTTGGGGCAACTTGGACGAATGTCACTCCGTCAAGTAATTTTGTCAGTTCTTCCGGAGTCTCTGACGTCTTACTGTCAGGGGACGGGTCCACGGTGGTCATTCTTCCGAATGCGGGTCAGCCAATTCTAAAATCGTCGACAGCAGGGTTGACAACTGGTTCCTGGAGCATCGCCGCCGGCCAGCTTCCTGCCAATGTCTACGCCCATTCCGGGGCTGTGTCTCTCGACGGTTCGCGCATTGCCATCGACAGCTGGGCCGATGCCAATACGGCTCCGGCCACCAACATCAATTTGGGCGGCGTCTTCTTGTCGACAAACGGGGGAAGTAGCTTCGTCCAGCTGACGAACTTCGGCCAGCTCCAGTTCACTCAGATTTTCATGAACAAGAACTGACATCCGGGGAGAGAGTCAGACCTCTCCCCGGCTCGCTATTTGACAAGCTATTTCAACACCGACCTCAACCCAGGAATCCGACGCAGGATCAGCGCCGACAGGAGTAGCGTCGCCACGAACGCCAGCGGAGCCACCGCGACATCCTTGAGGAGGAGGGGCGCCTGCCATCCCTTTAGCCCGAGCGAGATCAAGATCAGCACTGGCGCGTGGAACATGTAGACGCCGAAGGAATTGGCAGCAAGCAGTCTTGTGAAACGGTTTTCAACGTTGAAAAACCGTCGAAAGAAGGCAATCGCGCCGAGGGAGAACCCGATGGCGACGAAGGCCTCCCAAAAGGCGTAGGCGAAACTCGGCCAGTAGAGTCCTCCGTTGATCGGAATGACTCCCCGTGTGGCCCCTCCTGCCACCATCATCACCGCCCATAGGGGAATCCCGGCCGCCAAGACAACGGTGAACCATCTCAAGCCGGTTTTGGTAGGAAGCTTTTCGAGCCATCCCCTCTCCCCGGCTTGAATTCCCAGAAGGAATAAGGCGATGTAAGAGGCAAAGTAGCCGATCTGAAGGTTGGCGACACTGGTCCCAATCGGCTGGAAGAGCCGGATCGAAAAGGCCGCAAGCCCGGTCGCCACGATAACGAGAATCAGCGTCATTGTTTTGGGTGCTGTGGTGGAAACACCCGGAGCAGGACGCCAAACCTTCCAGCCCGCGTAAAAGAGACTGAAAAGGAGAAGGGCCTCGACGAACCAAAGGGGGCCCGTCGACCCAACCCACCGGAGCGAAGCTAAATACCCGAGGTAAGCCTGACCGACGCCGAGGTGTGCCTGAACATTGCCGTAGTTCATGATGAAGTAGCCGATCACCGGGTCGACGACAAAGACGTAGATCAAAAGCGGAACTCCGAGGCGAAACAGGCGTTCCTTCACAAACGCTGCAGGTCCTCGTTTCGCAATCGACCTGGCTGCAAAAAACGCGGCGGTGAAAAACAAGATTCCCATAAACCACGCCTGGGTGAACGATCCGTAGAGGCCGAATAAGATCTTGGAAACGAGGTCGAGACTGTCGGAGTTCGTCTCCTTATAGTACCAGCCTCCAAAGCCGCTGTAGGTGACGTTGGCGTGCATGAGGACCACCAGAAAGATGACAAACGATCTGAGGTTGTCAAGGTAGAAGAACCTCTGTGGTTTGTCTGCGGAAGGGACGGAAAGAATTTCCACGAAATGCTCCTTATGTGGATAATCATGTCCTGTACGAACCAACGGCGCTATCAGCCGCCCCTCCCAATTCGTTCCTGATCGGCTAGGAAGGACTTCCTAGGAAGGCGAAGTGGTCCGTTTGAGCAGCTCAAAACGGTTCAAGACTCCAGCCTTCCTAAAAATGCTGGTCACATGGTTCTTCACAGTATGCGGTGAAATGAAAAGGCGCTCGCCAATCTCCTCGTTGGACAGTCCTTCGAGGATCAGGGGAAGAATGTCTCTCTCACGTTCCGAGTACCCAAAATCCTGGGATAGACCGGAACCTTTCGAGGTCGGATCGGTCCGAAGGAGCATCTTGGTGCACAAAACGACGACGAAGACGTTGACCGCCAAGAAAAAGAACTGAGAAAACGGAAAATCGGAACCATGCAGGAGGGTGCCGAAGTGAAACAGATCGTTGGACACGGAAAGGATGCCGACGGGAAGCAAGATAGAAAAGAACCAAAGCAAGAGCTTTCGGTAAGCGATACGAACCGTATTCCGGTGGACAAGGAGGTGGAGAGTCACATACGCCTGGCAGATCGTGCCGTAGAGTGTCGAGGTGAGGTACCCCCAGCTCGAGATTCGCGGCGGGTTGACGGTTGATAGAGTGCGTAAACGACTGAACCACGAAGAAAAAGACTAGGGAAACGATCCAGAAAAGGTCTTTTTGCCGCGAGGTCACGAGGATGAGGACGGGAGACATATCGCCACTATAGCAAACTCTCTGAATCTCGCGCAAAAAAAAGCCAGCCCCGTTAGGAGCTGGCCGCAGGATTTACTGGAACGCCAGACCAGAAGGACCCGTCATTTCTTCTGTTTGGCCGTAACCTCGTCGATCACGGGAATGCGCATTCCGTAGAACGAACGCCAGACGAAGCACAGAGCCACAACAAAGAACACAAGACCCACCCAAAGCGCCACGCTCTGGAAGGCCGCCGAAATGGCGATTTCCATGGCCAAAAGACCGAAAAGGGTGGTGAATTTGATGATGGGGTTCATGGCGACGGAGCTGGTGTCCTTGAAAGGATCGCCCACGGTGTCGCCGATGACCGTCGCTTCGTGCAACGGGGTGTTCTTTTCCTGAAGATCGACTTCGACGATCTTCTTGGCGTTGTCCCAGCAGCCGCCAGCGTTAGCCATGAAGACGGCCTGATAGAGGCCGAAAATCGAGATGCCGATGAGGTAGCTGACAAAGAAGCTGACCGCGTTCACCCCGCCCCAGGCGGGCGCGCTCAGGAAGGCGAAGGCAAGAGCCAGGCAGAAGACCACGATGAAGATGTTGAACATCCCTTTCTGGGCGTACTGAGTGCAGATCTTGACGACTTCCTTCGACTGCGCCGTGTCGGCTTTCTTCTCGGCGTTGAGGTCGAGGTGAATGTGTTCCTTGATGTACTCCACGGCCCGGTAGGTGCCGGTGATGACGGCCTGCATCGACGCCCCAGTGAACCAGTAGATCACCGCCCCGCCGCATAGCAGTCCCAAAAGGGTGAACGGGTTGAGCAGATTCAAGATGGTGGCCGGATCCACACCCAGGGTCTCCTTGATCACCAGGATCAGCGAGAAGATCATGGTCGTGGCGCCGACGACAGCGGTCGCGATGAGCACGGGTTTGGCCGTAGCTTTGAACGTGTTGCCCGCACCGTCGTTGGCCTCAAGGAAGTGCTTGGCTTTTTCAAAGTCGGGTTTGAAGCCGAAGTCCTTCTCGATCTCGGCCGAGACTCCCGGAACTTCTTCAATGAGCGAAAGCTCGTAGACGGACTGAGCGTTGTCGGTAACAGGACCGTAGCTGTCGACGGCGATGGTCACCGGTCCCATTCCCAGGAAACCGAAGGCCACAAGGCCGAAGGCAAACACGGCCGGGTAGACCATGAAGTTGGAGAGGCCGAAGTTCGAGGCGAGGTACGCCAGGGCCATGAGAAGCACGATGAGCATACCGATCCAGAAGCCTGAAAAGTTTCCGGAAACCAGGCCCGACAAAATGTTGAGCGACGGACCGCCCTCGCGGCTGGCCGTCACGACTTCCTTGGTGTGGAGCGACTTGGGGCTGGTGAAGATCTTGGTGAACTCGGGGATGAGAACCGCGCCAACCGTACCGCAGCTGATGATGATCGAGAGCACGAGCCACAGGTTGCCTGGAAGGTTACCCAGCTGCCAGAAACTGACGACGAAAGTCATGGCGATCGAAAGCACTCCGGCGATCCAAATCAGGTTGGTGAGAGGCTGTTCGAAGTCAAACTCTTCTTTCTTGCCGTAGAGCGCCTTGGAAACCCGGCTGTTGATGGCGTAGGCCACCACCGACGTGACGATCATGAGCACACGCATGACGAAAATCCAGGTCAGAAGCTGCAACTGAAGCGTGGCTTGCGTGAGTCCTGCCGCACCGGCGATGGTCTTGGCCAAGTCGGTGTCGGGAAGGATGCCAAGCAGGATAAAGCTGATGAGCGCGACCCCGGTGACGCCGTAAGTCTCAAACCCGTCGGCGGTCGGTCCAACCGAGTCGCCGGCGTTGTCTCCGGTACAGTCGGCGATGACCCCCGGGTTGCGCGGATCGTCCTCTTTGATCTTGAAGATGATCTTCATCAGGTCGGATCCGATGTCGGCGATCTTCGTGAAAATACCGCCGGCCACCCGGAGGGCGGAAGCTCCCAGGGACTCACCGATGGCGAATCCGATGAAGCAGTAGCCCGCGAGGGTGCCGGGGACGAACATCAGAATCCCCAACATGATAATCAATTCGACGCTGACAAGAAGAACACCGATCGACATTCCTGAACGAAGCGGAATGGTCAGCACTTTCAAGGGCTTGCGTTCAAGCGAAGCAAACGCCGTCCGGGCGTTGGCAATGGTGTTCATGCGGATGCCGAACCATGCCACGCTGTAGGACCCGAGGATACCCACAAGCGAGAACCCTAGAATGATGGCCACGCTGGCCAAAGGAAACTGGCGGAGGAATCCGAAATAGAACGCGATGCACAGGCCGATGAAGACCTCGAGCAAGAGTAGGAATTTGCCCTGCTGGATCAGGTAGGTCTTGCAGGTTTGGAAGATCAGCGATCCGATGTCCTTCATCGCCTTGTGGACCTTGTGGCTCCGCTCGGTCAGGAAAATCGTAAGGCCGAAGATCAACCCAAGAACGCACACGGCGAGGCCGAGTGACATCCAGATGAACGCTTCGGGAGTCAGCTGAGGAACCTTGAGATCGGCCTCGCTAGCGTAAATCGGACTGGACAAAAACAGGGCGAAGATAGTCAGGACAGATAGCCTGGCTTTCGCAAAGGATCGCATGGTATATCTCCTTGAAGAAATGACCCCATAAATGAGGATTAATACGACATTTTCATATTCATTCCAAGAAACGTCAACTGTTGGATGATTATCGGAATAAGGGGACGATCAGAGCGACAAGCTCGATTCCAATCATGATGACCACAAGGAACTCCAACAGGACCATGGTGCTGTCGGTTCTTTCGCTTTTCGTCAGTGTATAAATGCTCTGGAGCAGGTCCAGGCGGCGCTCAACGTTGATTTTCCAACCTTGTGTGTTGAAAATTCCACACAAATGGTCGTAGATCTGGCCCAAATAGTAGTCACCGATAATCCGCGACGAATTTTCGAGATTCTCAAGGATGAAGAGCGAATCCAGGCGGAGCGGCTGGAGATTGCCGAGTTTTTTGGAAACTCCCCTGCCCCGAACGTCTTTTTCCACATCGTCGAGGAGCCTGTCGAGCAGTTTATCGAGCGCACGGAGCTCCAGAAGCTGGAAATTCGCGTGTTCGATGATGAGCAGAAGGTCCTCGTAGTCGCGGTGGGGAGCGATTAGAAAGGCCCGGTCCATGTCGAAAATGGCCACGTCGTGAGCCGTGAACGAGAACGGGGTCTTCAGCGTCGTCGAGATTTGGCTCGTGTGAAGCGTCACCTTGGGGTTCTCGCCCAGAAGGAACGGCGCCAGGTAGTCGCTGTTGTCTTCGAGAAACTTGTGCGGATCGTCGACGGGGTCAAGCAGGCAGAACACGTGGTAGTCTTCGCGGTTGCTTGTATCGAAACGGTATTGGTCCTGGTTGACGTGGCCCTGAATCTTGAGCATCAACTCCTCGAAATGGAGGGCACCCAGTTCGTCGAGGGTCGACTTTTGCCCCTGAAGGTCGGTGATTTCCCGGTAGCGAAGCGTGTGAAGCTCGGGCAGGCTGGCAGTCACCTCGGCGCGCGCCTCGACGGTGACCACGCCTTCTGCGTACACCTTCGCCCTGAACCGGATGTTCTGAAATGCGGAAGCTTCTCCGGTGGTGAAGTGCCTTTCCTCCATGTTCAGAATCAGCGGTGTCGGCAGAAGAAGCGATTCCGGGGTGTCCAGCCGCCGTTCGGGATGCTTCTCGCGGCCGGCCGACTTTCCGTGAAGGGCGACGTCGAGCGCCGAAAGGTCCACAGACCTTCCGACGTCGTAGAGGTACTGAAAGATCACCTCAAATCGCATGGGAACCTCCCGCTGGCTATTCCACGGTGAAACGGAAAAGCCGCTTCTTGCCGGCTTTTACAAGGAACGCGCCCTCCTTGAGAGCGCCTAGGTCAACCTTCTGGTCGGGGCTGTGGACTTTCTCGTCGTTGACCGAGGCGCCTCCTTGAACGACAAGCTGCCGGGCCTCGCGTTTGGACGGCGCCAGTCCCGCCTCGGCGATCAGATCGACCCAAGTCACCCCGGCCTCGATACGTGATCGTTGCAAAGGCGCATGCGGTATCGAGGAGAGGTCGGCTCCGGCCCCGGCGAAGGCGCCCTTGGCCGCGGCCTGGGCCTTGTCGGCTTCGTCTTTGCCGTGAACCAGGGCCGTCACATCCCAGGCCAGTTGGGCCTTGGCTTCGTTGATGCGGGCATCGCGGTGGGTGCACAGCGCCTCGATCTCGGCAACCGGCCGGAAGGTGAAGATCTTGAAGAACTTGGCCACGTCGTCGTCGTGGACGTTCCGCCAGTACTGGTAGAACTCGAAAATGGGAGTCTTGGCAGGGTCGAGAAAAACGGCGCCCTTTTCGGTCTTGCCCATCTTCTTGCCGTCGGCCGTCGTGAGCAGCGGAAAGGTCACGACAAAGACTTCCTCGCCCGTCATGCGCCGTGTCAGGTCGATGCCCGAGACCATGTTGCCCCACTGATCGTCGCCCCCGACCTGCAGCCGCACACCGTGGAGCTGGTTGAGCTTCATAAAGTCGTAGCTTTGCAGAATGATGTAGTTGAACTCGATGAAGCTCAGTCCGGTCTCCCAGCGCATCTTGTAGGTTTCAAAGGCCAGCATACGGTTGACCGAAAAATGCACGCCGACGTCGCGGAGCATTTCGATGTAGTTCAGTTTGAGCAGCCAGTCGGAGTTGTCGACCATCATCGCTTTTCCAGAAGAGAAGTCGAGGAACTGGCCCAGCTGCTTGCGGAAGACCGCCGAATTGGCGGCAATGGTTGGATCGTCGAGGAGCTTGCGCATCTCGCTCTTGCCCGTTGGGTCGCCGATGCGGCAGGTGCCGCCTCCGACAAGGGCTACAGGGCGGTGTCCGGCGTGCTGAAGGTGGGCCATCGCCATTACAGGAACCATGTGGCCGATGGTGAGGCTTGAACCCGTGGGGTCGAAGCCGCAGTACAGGCTGACCGGACCTTGGGCCATGAGTTTGGCCAAACCGGCCTCGTCGGAACACTGCTTGAACAGGTCCCGCTCTTTCAATATGGTCAGCGCGTCGGCCATGAAAAACTCCTGAAAACGTGGTCGCTCAGTGTAGTTGGAGAAGGGGGAGTTTTCAAGCCGGAAGGGAGCGGCTAGTTCTGCTGGGTTCCTAGCCAGAGGTGGCCGAGCCCTTGAGAACCAACAGTGGGCGTGAGAGTTGAGACACCACCAAAAAGATGGTTACCGTCGGCGCCGGAACAAATCGTCTGCCATTCACTGGCGCTCGCTGAAGTCCCGCTTGTTTGGTTGGACCAAGTTCGGCCCCAGTTGTTCGAGGTCCAAATATCACCGTTGGTATGGTTCTGGACCGCTGCAAGCCTCACGCCGTTGGCACTGGAGGTAATCGAAACCCAGTATTTTCCGCCGAGCGCCGTCCCCTGGGTGCGATTGGTCCAGGTGACTCCAGAATCCGCTGAAGTCCAAATGTCGCCCAGATTGACAACAGCGGCCAAATGGGTGCCGTCGGCGCTTGAAGTAATAGAGGTCCAAACAAGGTTCTGAGTTGCTGAATTTGATCGATCTGTCCAAGTGCCACCCGAGTCGCTTGAGGTCCAAATATCGCCGGTATTGGCAACGGCAGCCAAATGGGCCCCGTCGGCGCTTGAAGCGATAGACGACCAGGGCTGGACTGTGACGCTGGTTACTGGGGTCCAAGAGTTGCCGCCATTTGACGAGGTATAGATGTTCCCGCCACTAACAACTGCAGCAACGTGAGTCCCGTCAGCGCTCCAGGCGATGGATTGGACGTTTAGGCCGACAAAAGTCGCGTTGGCTGACCACGTTGCCCCCGAGTCTGTAGAAATCCAAAGGTTGCTCCCTTCGGCTGCAGCAATTCGGGAGGCGTCGGCATTCATGGAAATTGTGGACCAGGTCTTTTGTTGAATTGATGCATTTCCTGACAGGATCGACCGATCAATCCATGTGGCACCAGAATCTGATGACGTCCAGATTTCACCTGAACCCGCAGCCACAAAGTAGTCGACGGCCGCGAGGTGCGTCCCGTCGGCACTCGTGGCCACCGAAGTCCAGTTCAACCCTGCTGTCGCTGCGCTGTTTCCGGTTGACAGGTCTGTCCATTGCCACGAAGCCGGGGTTGCCGCGAGCAGGGGCGATGGCGCCGGGGCCGTTGGAGGATTCGAACACCCGGCAAGCAAGAGAAAAACCATCGCGGTGTTCGCAAGACGGGAGAACATCATGGCCAAGAGTAGTCCTCTATACCTGACCCGTCAAGTCAGCTAATTGCTTGGAAACCCTCTACCGTTTGGCGTCTTGAATGTTCCCGTGGTGAATTTCCCTTGCGGAGATTCGTATCTTGAAAGACTTTTCAACCTCGTGAAGCCGCCCCATTTCGAACTCTGTCGCCAGCGCAATGCTGAGACCAGACTGGCCGGCCCTTCCGGTACGCCCGCAGCGGTGCTGATAGTCGAGAGGTTTTTCGGGAATATCAAAATGGACGACGTGGGTCACGCCGCCGAAGTCGAGGCCCCGGGCCGCCAAATCGGAAGCCACAAGAACTGTGACCTCTCCTTTGGAGAACGCCTCCATGGCCCGCTTTCGTTCGTTCTTGAACAGCGAACCGTGAAGGCTCTCGGCGGCCACGCCGTGATGCCGAAGCTTAGCGGCAAGAACCTCGATTTGGTCCGGATTGTTCAGGAACACCATGGTGCGCGGGGCATCAAGACTATGGAGAATCTTGCGCAGAAGGTCGGCCTTCTGTTGCTGTTCGGTCACAAAACTCCAGTGGGCAATGGTGTCGGGAATGGGAGCGGCCGCATCGAGTCTGAGCACCACCGGATCTTTCAGCCATGCCGCGGCGGTCAGTTCTGCGGCGCGGGGAATGCTAGCCGAGAACAAAGCCAGCTGACGGGTCTTCAGGGTGGTCTTGAGAATGGCCCGCACGGTTTCAACAGAGGGGCCATCGAGAAGCCGGTCGGCTTCATCGAGAACCACCGTCCTCAAAAAATGCCCGGTGATCTTCTTTTTCTCAAGCAGTTCCTGCACCCGGCCCGGCGTGCCTACGACCACATGGGGTTTGGATTTGAGCATCTCCAGCTGGCGGAAGAGGTTCACGCCGCCCATCAATAGCAGGTGGCGCACCGCCCCTCCGGCAAAGACGAGGTCAAGTTGTCCTTGAATTTGCACGGCCAGCTCCTGGGTGGGAACCAGGATCAAGGTCTGGAGGTCTTTGGTCGCAGGATCGATGGTTTGAGTCAAGGGGAGCAGGTAGGCCAGCGTTTTGCCGCTCCCGGTCTCGGCTTGAACGACGAGGTCACGATGGGCGAGCCACGGTTCCCAAACAGCCGCCTGAACGGGGGTGGGCGAGGCGAAGCCCACAGATGCCAGCAAGGTCTCAAGGGTTGCCATGGAGCGGAGTATAGCAAAATCGGTGATTTGCGTTTCTGACACCACGGACTTATCTTGTGGACGAGGCAAGAGATGAAGTTCAGAAACAATGTTCTGCTGCAGTATTCCGTCGCGACGTTTTTTGTAACGCTCATCATCAGCCTCTCGCTGGCTCTCCTGCTGGCCGGAAACGTGACAAGTTACTATCTGCGTAGCCATGTCGAAACGTTTCCGCAGATTGTCGCCTTGGCTTTTCAGGAAGATCCGCCAACGGCGGCTTGGTTTGACGCCAAGGTTCCCGGCGAACCCCCGGCACCGCTCAAATCGCGGCTCGACAGGCTGCTCCATTTAGGAAAAATTTTCAGGCTGAAGGTCTGGCTGGGGGACGGCACCATTTTGTGGAGCGACGAGCCCTCGCTTGTGGGAAAGAACCTCGAGAGCGACGAGATGAAACAGTCGCTGGCCGACGGAAAGCCCGTCTACGAGATGGGAGCGGCCGACGCTGCGGAAAACTTCGCGGAAAAGGGCCACGGAACGGTTCTTCAGGTCTACACACCGATCTTGCAGGAGGGACGAGCCGTCGGCGTGATCGAGCTCTACGAGGACAACCAAGACCTGTTCCAGCAAATCACGATCAATACCCGCGATGTCTGGGGCCTGGTCCTGGCCTTCGGCCTCCTGCTCTACGCCTTGCTCTTCGGTGTTTTCTACAGGAGCTACCGTAATCAAAGACGGACTCACCAGGAACTTGAGCAAACCCAGGAAGCCACGGTTTTTGCGCTGGCGTATCAGGCCGAGCTGCGCGATCACGAAACCGGCAGGCATTTGGAAAGGACGGCAGGGTACGTCGGGCTTTTGGCCACCGCCATGGGTATGGCGGCCGAAGCGCGGACAGAACTGGTGAGGGCGGCTCCCCTTCACGACATCGGCAAGGTCGGCATTCCCGATGCAATTCTTCTCAAACCCGGCACTCTGACACCCGACGAGAGGACGGTGATCGAGACCCACTGCGACCTCGGTGATTCTGTCCTGGCCGCTGCCGAACAACGGCTGCCCTTTCGATCGTTTCTCACCACCGCGCGGGATGTCGTCAAAAACCACCATGAAAAGTGGGACGGGACCGGGTATCCTCGCAAGCTTTCTGGAGAAAGCATTCCTCTGGCCGGACGAATCATGGCGCTGGCCGATGTCTACGATGCGTTGAGAAGCCGCCGCCCCTACAAAGCGCCGCTCGGTCATGCCGAGTGCGCCAGCGCGATCGAGGCGCTGAGCGGCTCCCATTTCGACCCCAAGGTGGTCGCGGCCTTCCGCCTTGTGTCGGACGAGTTCGAGAGGATCTCGACAGAACACGCCTCCTCGTAGAGTCGTTAGTTTGTCCATACATTTGGGTTGTATATAGGGCCACTTGCGCGACATCGGCGTCTGGGATTGGGCCTTTTGACCTCATAACCCGACGAATCGAGCCCTGGCACGATTCTTGAATAGGAATGCTATCCACAGACTTTGGAGGTCGCCATGGCACAGGAACTCGCTCAATTGACGACGGGCGGAACCGCTTCATGAGGGCCTCGCACCGCCAGAAATCCTCGATCGGCGGAACGATCGGGTCGCTTGTCGACACTCACTTTCGAGATAGGGCGGGACTTCAGAGGATTCAAGAGCTCAGTGTTGTCGCGGCGAAAACCTCGGCGTTGATTCACGAGCTGCAGAAGGAACGTGGGCTTTCCAGCGGCTTTGTCGCCGGTGCCGGACGTCGGTTCCTCAGAGATCTTCCCGACCAGCGGCTCAGAACGGACAGAAGCCTTCAGGAGGCGTCCGAGGCCTGGGCGCTCATCGGCCCCAGCCCCAGCTTCGGCTCCCTGGAAGCCTCGCTGGGAGAGGCCCGAACAGCGCTCGCGGATCTGTCAAGGTTTCGTTCTGACATCTATGCCCAGGCGCTGACGCCCAACGCTGTGGTTCAGCGCTTTTCGTCGCTAATCGACCGTCTGCTTGTGGTGATCGCGGAAGTCCCTGGTACCTCTGGCCACCCTCAAGTCACCATGGCGCTCATTGCTCTTTTCAACTTTCTGCTGGCCAAGGAATACACGGGCCAGCTCCGTGCTCTGGGTTCGGCGGTTTGCGCCCAGTCGGGTTTCGAGCCATTTCAGTTTGAGCGCTTCCAGACTCTTGTGCACCAGCGCGAGGACTCTCTGAACACCTTCGTCAGACACGCCGCTAGGGAGCAGCTCGACCGGTGGGCCGAGCTGCTCTCCAGTGAGTCGCTGGTTCAGTGGGACCAGTTCCGGCGCGGTATTGAACGCTCGGGCCGCGACAGTCACGGCAGGCTGCCTACCGCCGAGGATTGGTACCGATGGTCGACGGCCGCCATCGACACCATGCGTTCGGCCGAGATCGGGCTGCTCGACGATCTGGATGCGCTCTGCCTCCAAATTTTGGCCGAAACGCGCTCGGCCTGGGAAGACAGCCAGGAAACCCCCGAGACGCTGGACACCAACCTGGTTCTCCGGCTTGAACGAGCCCAGATTCGCCTGTGGGAAGAGAGGCGGGACCTCAGGCGCCTGGCCAGTCTTCCTCAAAACCCCGACCTCTCGGCAAAGAACCGGGAAGACCTGGTTCAGGGTTTGGTCGAGGCTTCGGCCACCGCCGCCGAGGAGCTTCAGCGCTGGCGGCGGGAACTGGGGCGGTGGGACACTTCGATTCGGGAGACGGCAGAGCGCGCGAAACAGGCCAAAATTCTCGCCCTTGAAGCGACAATCAAGGCCTTCAGCCCGGCCCAGATCGCCACCAGTGCCCGGGACTTGGCCCGCGGGCTGAACGACCTTGTCCAGATGCTTGAAACGCAAATCGAAGCCCTAAAAAAAAATGCCGACAAGACGCTTGCGGCTCAGGAATTGTGGCACGACCACGCCTTGGCGCTGTGGAAGCAGAAGCCGAAGTAACATCGTTCGGTACGTTCTGGTAACTAATCGATGATTTGTTACGTTTCCGAACCGATTGGTCAAGGTCCGCTACCCGGCTGTGGTGCGTATCGGGGATTTTCCTTCGCCCCCGTGGGTTTCTGAGAATAATCCAAAAGGTATTTATATATCTCTAAACAAGATAGGAATGTTGCGAGACTTGGCACGACCCTTGCCGTACTGTCGATAGGAGACTTTATGACAACTACAGCACAGTCCGGACGACCCGTCGTTCTGGCTTCAACCTTGGCCTTCACCGTGCTCTTTGCCGTCTGGGTCATCTTCGGCATTGTCGGCGTCGCGTTCAAGAAGGAGCTGGGGATGAGCGATTCCCAATTCTTCACGCTGACCTCGATTCCCATCCTTGTGGGGTCGTTGCTCCGCCTGCCAGTCGGCATGGTTTCGGGCCGTATCGGCGGAAAGCGAATGATGACCGGCCTTATGATCGTCTGCGCCGTGCCGATGTTTTTGCTGCCGCTGGCCACCACCTGGGGTCAGGTCGAAGCCCTTTCGTGGATAGTGGGACTAGCTGGTGTATCGTTTGCCATCGGCAACAGCTGGATTATGTTCTGGGTGCCTGCCCCGCGTCAGGGGCTGGCTTTGGGCACCTTTGGAGCCGGAAACGCTGGGGCCAGCATCACCAAGCTGGCGGCACCCGCGTTGATCGCCTTGCCGACCCTGGGGCTGGTGTTCGTTCCCTCGGGCTGGAGGCTCGTACCGTTCGTGTTCGGCTTCCTCTTGCTGGCCGGGGCGGCTTTTGTGTGGCTGGTGGCGCCCAAGGACCGCGTCGAGGCCAGGTCACTGCCGCTGGCGACCTGGCTGAGTCCCCTCAAAATTCCTCAAGTTTGGCGCTACGGCTTCTACTACATGGTCTTTTTCGGGGCCTACGTCGCGCTTTCGGTGACCCTGCCCAAGTTCTATGTGGAGGTTTACCGCACAAACCTCGTCACCGGCGGGTTCCTGACGGCGCTGTTCATTTTTCCGGCCAGCCTCCTCCGTCCCGTTGGCGGGTGGCTGAGCGACAAGTTCGGCCCGCGCGCCGTGACGATCTGGGCGTTTGCCGTCGTTCTGGCGGCCAGCGCCGGTTTAGCTTTGGCCGCACTCTCACTGGCGGTATTTGTCGGATTGACGTTGGTTCTGGGCGTCGGGATGGGAATCGGGAAGGCCAGCAACTTCAAGCTTGTCGCGCACTACTACCCCGCAGAAATGGGAGTTGTCGGTGGCCTGGTCGGCCTGCTCGGCGGACTGGGTGGCTGGATACTCCAGGTGTTATTTGGAGCCACCTCGGCCTACTCGGCCGCCATGCCGTTTGTCCTCTTGGGTTTCGGCGCGCTGACGGCGGCCCTCCTGTTCCTGTTTTCGATGATGCGCAATATCCGGCGCGAACAAAAATCCGGCGACACCGAAACGGAGGCGGCGTGATGAACAAGCGCCTCGTTGTTGTGGGCAACGGCATGGTCGGACACCGCTTTTGGGAAGCCTGGACCGCCGACGCCCGGTCGTCCGGGTGGAGCGCCGTGTGCCTGGCCGAAGAACCCCGCCCGGCCTACGACCGGATCCACCTCAGCGAGTACTTCACCCACCGCGACGCGGGGCAGCTCGCCCTGGCCGACGAGGCCTGGTACAAGGACCGGGGCGTCCGTCTCATTTTGAACGATGCGGCGATCGGGTTTGACCGCGAGGAAAAGCTCGTCGTGGCGACCTCGGGTTTGGAGTTCCCCTACGACGTGCTTGTGCTGGCCACGGGGTCCTCGGCCTACCTGCCTCCCTTGGCGGGAATCGACCTTCCCGAGGTGTTCCCCTACAGGTCCATCGAAGACCTCGACGCCATCATCGAAGCCAGCCGGGGAAAAACCAAGGGGACGGTGATCGGCGGCGGCCTCTTGGGTCTAGAGTCGGCCAAGGCCCTCAAGGACCTGGGGCTCAAGGTGTCGGTGATCGACCATTCCGACAGTCTGATGCACCGCCAGATTGACCACGACGGAGGAACCACCTTAAGGACGAAAATCGAGGCCCTGGGAATCGAAGTGCTCACGGGTCGCAAGACCACGTCGATCGAGGGCAAGGACCATGTCGACCACCTGTGCTTCGCCGGAGG
>CAYYUZ010000045.1:0-26546 GCA_964475005.1 uncultured Spirochaetales bacterium | reverse complement strand
GATCGGCTCCGCGTTTGGCCACCACACGGAAACGGCGGGTCACGAAAGGACTGACAGTCTCCCACTCGACCTCGATCTGACGGTCGTCGATGCCCGGAATGTGCTTCACGTTCGTGCAGTCGGACCGGTGGATGGTGATGCCGCGGCCGCGACTCACAAAGCCGATAATGGAATCGCCGGTGACCGGAGAACAGCACTGGGCGAAGCGGATGAGCACGTTGCGCTGATCTTCAATCCTCACGCCCACCTTGGCCGTGTCGATGACCCGCTGCGTTGGGAGCGGGTCGTCGCCGATTTTGACCGGCGTTGGAGGCAGGGGTTGAGGTAACGGGGCGGCCTCCTTGCGGTTGGTTTTGGCGACGATGTTCTTGTCGATGACAAGGTTCTCGTCGTCGTGCGCCAGCCAATACCGAATCTTGCCTCGCGCGCGGCCGGTGGTCACGTTGCGCAGCCAGTTCACGTGGGGATGCGCCGACGGGTGGGTGATGATCTCGATGACCTGGGTGTTGCGCAAGGGCTGCCCCAACGGCACGATGGCGCCGTCGGCTTTGGCGGCCATGGTCCGGTTGCCGACCTCGGTGTGGATGGCGTAGGCAAAGTCCAGCGCCGTCGACCCGGCCGGCAGCTCGACAACCTTTCCCTTGGGCGTGAACACGTAGATGGCGTCTCGCAGCAGCTCGCCTTTGACTTCGTCGAGGAAGCTATCGCTGCCTCCAGCGGCCTCCTGCCACGACTTGAGCCGGTTCAGGATCGAGAACTCGCTTTGATCGACCCGCGCGCCGGTTTTGTAGATCCAATGCGCCGCGATGCCGTGCTGGGCGGTCTTATGCATCTCGTAGGTTCGGATTTGGATCTCGGTGAGACGGCCCCTCTCCCCCATCACTGTTGTATGAAGGCTCTGGTAGCCGTTGCCTTTGGGCATGGCGATGTAGTCCTTGAATCGCCCCTCGATGGGTTTCCACAGCTTGTGGACCACGCCCAAAAGCGTGTAACACTCCGTGGGGGTTTCACAATAGATGCGCACGCCCAGCATGTCGAAGACTTCGCCGAGTTCCTTGCCCTTCTTCCACTTGCTGTAGATGGAGTAGAAGTGCTTGGCCCTTGAGTCGACCTGCACCGCGATGCCTTCGTTGCGCGCAGCGGCCACCAGGCGGTCGCGAACTTCGTCGAGGTAAGCCTCGCGTTCGCCCCGCTTGGAGTCGATCCAGTCCTTGATCTGGTAGTAGGCCACCTTGTCCAGGTGTTTGAGGCTCATGTCTTCCAGAAAGTTCTTCAGATCCGACATCCCCAAACGGTCTGCCAAAGGAGCATAGATATCGAGGCATTCGGTGGCGATGCGCTTGATCTTCTCTTCTCCAAGGTGCTGGAGCGTCGTCATGTTGTGGACTTTGTCGGCCAGCTTGATCATGATGACGCGCAAGTCCTTGATCATGGCGAAGAACATCTTGCGGATGGTTTCGGCTTCCTGCACGCTCTTGGTCTTGGCGTGGAGGATATGGATCTTGGTGACGCCGTCGACAAGGCTGACCACCTCGGGACCGAAGAGCTTTTCCATGTCGGTTGCTGTTGCCGGTGTGTCTTCAAGCACGTCGTGCAACAGCCCCGCGATGACGGTTGGGGCGTCCATCTTGAGTTGGGTCAGAATGGCGGCAACCTGGATGGGGTGGATGATGTAGGGCTCGCCCGAGGCGCGTTTCTGCTCCTTGTGAAGCTCTTCGGCCCAGTCAACGGCACGGCGGATGAGTTCCTGTTCCGAGGTCGTATAGCGGCTGATTCTTGAGAAGAATTCGGATTTCAGGGAACCGAGGGCCGATTCCTTGATCAGCAGGTCCGTCATCTTATAATGAGTATCGGTTTACCCAGGTTTGGGCAAGGGATTTCGAGTTCTAGGACGGCCGAGTTCCTACAACGTCTCTAACAGGGTGCGAAAAGTGGAAAACTCCAATGGTTTCGCGAAGAAGCCGTCGGCACCCAGTTCCGTGCACCGGTTTCGATAGTCGTCTCCCTCGTACGCGCTCACCATGTAGACCCTCAGCGAAAGGTCGCGGAGTCGAATCCTCCGCAGAAGCTCGAGCCCTCCCATTCCCGGCATGTTGATGTCGCACAAGACCAGCGCAACCCGGAAGTCCAGGGCCTCCAGCGCCTCAAGGGCCTTTTCGGCTCTGTTGGCGAAATGGAGCCGAAGCGCACCCGAAGCGATTTCTTTTCTCAGGCGCTGGGAAAAAATGCGGTTCACCATGTCTTCGTCATCGACGACCAAGATGTCCATGCTTACTCCTTGCCGGGACGGGATGCCGGCAGCGTCACCAGGAACTGAGTGTGGCCCTTGTCGCTCACCTGAGCTTCCAGACTACCGCCAAATTCTTCTCGGATGATCTCGTAACTGATGGAAAGACCCAGGCCGGTCCCTTCACCGGGCGCCTTGGTCGTGAAAAAGGGTTGGAAGATCTTGTCGAGGAGTTCGGGCGCGATCCCGACACCGTTGTCCTCAACCGTGATGCGCACAGCATTTCCCAGCCATTGGGTGGTCGCGGTCACCCTCGGCTGCCAGTCCTCGGGTGGAGAGGAAACCTGGCGTTCCTGCACGGCCTGCAAGGCGTTGGTGAAGAGGTTGATCAGAACCCTTCCCAGATTCGGCCTGATCATCATCATCGGAGGCACGCGGGGGTCAAAACTGCTGTCGGTTCGGCATTGGAAGTCCTTGTGCGACGCCCTCATGGCGTGGTACGACAGGCCCATCGACTCCTGAACCAGGGCATCAAGGTCTTCGAGAGTGGGTTTTCCGCCGTCAGAGCGGCTGTGCATCAGCATAGAGCGGATAATGGCGTCGCCCCGCCGTCCATGAACACCAATGTCGCGAAGGTTTTGCGTAAGCTCGGGAACCAGGTAGTTCAGTTCCTCGCGAACGGATTCGTCCAGCAGTGGCCGCACTGGCGCCAGCACGTTTTCAAGTTCTCCCATCAGCTCCACCGAGGATTCGGCAAAGTTGTTGATGATATTGAAGGGGTTCTTCAGTTCGTGGGCAATCCCCGCCGTGAGGGCGCCCAGCGAAGCCAGCTTCTCCTGGAGGATGATCTTCTTCTGCGACGCCTGCAGCTCCTGAGTCCGCTCTTCTACCCTTCGCTCAAGGCCTTCGTTGGCACGCCGGACCTGCTGAAACAGCTGGGCGTTCTGCAGGGCCACCCCAATGGTCGAAGAAAGAAGCTCAAGGATTTTGGTCCGGGTCTGGGTGAGAATTCCGGTCATGACCTTGTTTTCCAAGTACACAAGAGCCCTGAGCCCCTCGGGGGTTCCCAGAGGAAGACAGATCAACGACTTGACGCCTCGCGAGGCCAAGACGGGTTCGGTTTTGCGGTCCTGCTCGCTCACGTCTTCGATGACAAGAATTCTTCGGGTCGCCAAGGCGCGGCGGAGAAAGGCCTGCGGCAAGTCGGTCAAAGACGACAGGGGGCGGCGGTCGCCAGACTGGAATCCTGTCGCCGTAGCCTCCCCTTCTAGAAGAAACTCGCCCTCGCTGGGCACCAGGAGAACGACGCGGTCGGCTCCCGAGTTTTCAAGAATCAGCTTGGTGACGGTCCGGGTCAGCGGTTCCACGTGAATTTCCCGGGAGATGGCTTCGAGGGCGCGAACCAGACTTACCAGATCCATGTCACCCGACGCGTCGGGACGGGCAATAGGCAGGCGGGTGGGAACGTCGGCACTGGCCTCCAGCAGTGCCACTTTGGCCCAGGCGCCGTAACGCCTCCAGCGGTCGATGGCCTCGTCGTGAAAGTAGCGCCTGAGCGCAACCCCGCCGTGCCGACCGAAGAACCCCGCGGCTCTTTCGCGGCTGAGGGCTTGGTAGTCGAGGAACCCCGATTGGTCTGCCGCTTCGACAGCCTCCAAGAAGGCCTTTTGTGCGGGGCCCGCGTGCCCGGCCAAATCGTGTTCTTCAGCGGTCAGCAGAGCCACATGAAATCGAAAAGTCTGACTACAGCGGGCCCATTGACCCGTTCGGCGGCGGCAACGCCGCAAACGGCGTGCCCCGCGGCGGTCTCCCGTTCGGATGAGATCAGCGGTCACCAGCCCCGAAAACAGCGTGAGGTCTTCTTCGTAGAGGGAGCCTGCGATCGCCGGTCGAACGGCCTCGGCCTTCAGGAGGGCTTCACCCGCTTGGTCGAGGTGTCCCAAGAGAAAATACGTTCTGACCATGACCGAATAGCACACGGCCAAGCCGCTGTTCGACTTGAGCCGGCGGTACTCCTCTAGGCCTTCTTTGGCGTCGAACGCTTCGGTGGAGAACTGCGTTCCACCAAGGGCGGGTTCTGCGAGATTCCTCAAGCCGGCCAAGACAAAATAGGCCGACACCCGAGTCAGCGGAAATCGGTATTTTAAGATCAGCCCCAAGGCGTCGCGGGTATGTTCGATGCGAAGGGGCAGGTCTTCCCCTGGATTCCAGAGCGTGGCAAACAGGTCGGCATAGCTGCGGTAGAGAAAGTCCCCCGACTCTTCCGAGGCGCGGCGTGCGGCCTCGAAGCGCGAACGAAGCCCGTACCAGGGCTCAAACCAGCCGTTGCAGAACAGGCCCGTCAGGACCAGAACCATGCTCCGCCATTTGAGGTCGTCGAAACGCTGGTTCAGGGCGGTCGCGAGCCCGCCAAAAGCGTAAGCCCCGCGAAAGTCTCCAAGCGCCGCAAGGAGAACGGCATAGCCTGTGTAACTGGGAGCCGACTCGGCGCAAAGGCCGTCGCGAATGGTCAATTGAACGGCCTTGAGAACGGCCAAACCGAAAAGGTTCTGGCGTCCAGCGTGAAAAGCCGGCGGAATGAAGCCGGAAAGGAGGAGCATCGCGGTGCGGCTGACCTCGTTCCGGTTCGTGGCCTGCCGGCTCAGCGTCTCGGTCGTCCGTCCGATCAGAGAAGCCTTGACCGCAGCCAAGGCCTGAACGACATGAAACGTCCCTGGATTGGCAGGGATAGCCATGCCAAGCTCGCGAAGTCCTTGAATTCCGGCCTCAATCGATCCCTCGATATCACCCAAGTAGAACAGGAGGTTCTGCTGGCGCTCACGGATCTTGGCGCGTTCCAGCGGACGGATGCGCTGGCCGACGGCATGGTCGCACCACTGGTCGCCCAGGTCGCGACGAAACCCCGTGTAGGCCATTTCGGCGCCGGCCCTGTACAACGCCAAGGCGCGTTCAGGACTCTCTTCCCACAGCTCGGTTCCTCCGAGTTCGATGGCAGCCTTGTAGAAGTCAAGACTGGCGGCAAAATCGCTGTTCTGACGGGCTTGATCTCCTGCCTCAAGGTTCAACGCGGTCAACTGAGCCTTTTCCTCAGCGCTCAAACGGTCGGGGTAGTGGTTGAGATGGACGGCAATCGCGGCAGGCTCGCAGGCCTCCCCCTCTGCACGGCGCGCCAGCCTCCCCCGCCCCAGCCGCAAATGGGCTTCGGTTCTTTCGGCATCGCCAGCCGACTCGTAGACCGCCTGGCGAACCTTGTCGTGGCTGAACCGGAACTCGGAAGGTCCCTGGCGCTCCCAGAAGCCGAGCTCGACCAGTTCCTCAACCGCTTGGTCGAACCGGTCGGAGGAGACTTCCCCGACGGCCAGCACCTCGGATTTTTGGAAGTCGGATCCCAAAAGCGATGCGGCGAGCAATGCACGCCCCAACTCAGGGGCCACCGACTGAAGTCGGGCCGAAAGCAACCCGACGGCTTGGTCGTCGGGCAGATCGCGGAGACGTTCGGGTTCCAAACGCCACTTTTCGGTGCTCTCGTCAAAGACAACAGCCTGGCGCAGGTTGACCTCTTTCAGGAGTATCTGGAGCGCAAATGGATTCCCGGAAGAGGCTCCCAGGAGCGATCGGGCCAGCACGAGGGCGTCGGCCGGCTCAAGATCAGCGCAATCGGAGAGCAGTTCCAAGACATCGCCTTCGACCAACGGGCCGAGGTCGTGAAGACCCTGCCCTGGACCGCTCCGTCGTTGAACAGCTTCGAGAAAAGGCTCAAGCCTAGTTTCGCCGCCTGGGCGCAGCGTGCCGACCAAACCAAGACGCGGTGAGGAGGCACCGGCGAGCCCCTCGAGGACCTTGACGCTGAGCTCGTCGGCCCAGTGAATATCCTCGACAAGAAGCACCAAGGGCTGGACCACGGCCAGAACACCGAAGAACGCAACCAGGGTGTCGACGAAACGCCTCTGGCTTTCCGCGGGACCCAAACTGGGGAGCTCGGGTCCGACTTCCCAAACCTCGGCCAGGGAGGGTACGAGGGCCGTGAGGATTCTCAGGTTGCGGCCGAGCTGATTGCGCAGGACTCCGGTCAGCGATTTCACTTGGGCCGGGGATGAATCGACCCATTTCTCAAGGATGGATACAAGGGCACCAGCGCTGAACCTGTGGTTGTACTGATCAAACTTCCCCTGTAGCCAACGGGCACCGGCCGATTCGATGTCTCGCCTGAGATCTTCGACAAGCCGCGATTTTCCTTGCCCGCCAGCTCCTCGAAACACGAGAATCGCCGCATGTCCGTCGTCAAGCAGCGTGAGGGCGGCACTCAGGTGCCGCTGCTCCTCCTGCCTGCCGTAGGTTCGCCTCACGTCGGCAATGGGAAGAGCCCGGTCGTGGGTGCCTGGAACAAAACCTTCTTCGCGATTTCGGCCGCGCTGACCGAGGTCCCATTTCAAGCCCCGAAGAGTCTGGTAGCGCTCGGCGGGATCCTTGCGCAGAAGTTTCTTGAGGATGGCCTCAGGCGCTGCCCCAGAAGTCTCGGACACGGCTGGTTCGAAATCTGGAGCCCGGTTGAGCAGAGCGTGGACCATTTCCAAAGAATCGCTCTTGGCCAGCGGCCACCGGCCCGAGGCAAATCGAAACAGAAGGTTTCCCAACGAAAACAGCCCGCTCCGCAAGTCGACGGGCAAGGCGGTCCTCCGGGTCATTTCGGGGGCCACCAAGACCAAGTCGTCTTGGTTCATCGGGGATGGGGGCACCGCTTCGAGTCCAGACGACAGGTCGACAAGATGGATCAAGTCGACCGATTGAAGTCCCTCTGGGGTCAAGACAAGACGACTAGGGTCGAGGACGGCCAGAGAGAAACCTTGGTCAACAAGAGCTCCCCATCGGTCCAAGAACGGCAGGAGCGCTTGGTCAAAAACTTCTGTCTCTTTGCGGGCGACCAACTCCGCCACCAAAGGCCCGCCGGAATAGGGAAAGACGACAAAGAACGTCGGGCCCTCCAGAAACCAACGCAGCGGCCGCACCAAAACCTCGCACGTTTGCGCCAACGTCTCCCAGCGGCGTGCTAAAGAACGAAGAAACTCCGTCCTCTGCGAGGTTGCGGGTTCCACCGAGAAGCACAGCACCAAGACCTGGATCCCCCCGGCTCGGCCCCTGTAGGCTTCCCATCCAAAAGTCTTGGGGAGAGGCACAAGGTCTTCAAACCCGTCGGGGATTCTCGTCAAGGCTGCGGACCTTCGGGGGCTGGAAACAGATCGTCGACGCCGTCGTCAAAGCCAAAGAAGTAGGAGGCCAAATTCCACAGAACCCAGCAGTTCAGCCCAAAGAAAAAGTAACCCCAGTACCCCAAGAGCGGCATCTCCGAAAACACGTGCACCACATCGACGTACGGAACGCTGTAGCGCCAGAAGCCAGGTGTCGTTGGAATAGTCGGATGGAACCACTGGCTGCCGAAGTTCCACAGCTCCCAAAAGATGCCGTTGCACAGGGTCGCCACCGCGATGACGCAGGTCTTGGTCCAGTCGCCCTGGCGAAGGTCGTCCAGAAACGTCTTCTTCCCGGCCAAGATGAGGGCGGCACCCAGAGTCGGAACCAACGAGACCCAAATCGCCCAGAACAGTGGGTACGGAAACAATCCCATGCCCAGAGCCAAGGCCAATCCGACGAACACCACGACCACCAGAACGGGACGAGGAGGCGTCACCTTTGGACCTTGGCGATACCGGGACGAGAACCGCCCGAACGTCCGAAGCAGGCAGTACCATTCGAAGATTCCGGTGAGCACCGTCGTGTAACCCAGGCAGAACCAGACAATGAGCCCGAAATCGGAGAAGATCGTCGCGTTCGGGTAGTACCAGTTCTCCAAAACAAAGAAGTTCAAATATTCAAACAGGAACCAGCTTAGGCAGGAAATCAGGATCATGACCTTGAAGGTGGTGGCCTTGGTGGCCATCAGCGACCGTCCGCCGTTTCTCCGGAAAACCAGGCCGTCGAGCAGGCCGATCATGCCCCAGGCCAAGGGAACAAACGCGTAGTGTTCCGCATGGTACAGCCACGGCGCCCTGGCCCACATCAGGAACCAGAACACCACGACGACGGGTATCGACACCCAGAACCACCAGGGGAACTTGCCGCCAGCGGGCCGGGGAAGCCGCACCGAACGGCGGAAACCGAAGAGCCGGGGAAAAAGCAAAAACAGGAGAATGACGAGGGCGAAGAGCGAGAAGCCGACGAAATAGGCGAGACTAAACCCAGGAGGAGCCTGCACAAACCGTGCCGGAAAGGCCCCGTAGCCGGCGGGAAAGTTCCCTGTGGCCAGGAAACTCCCGAGGAGCGGCAGGTACACCACCCCAAGGAAGACCAACAAGACACCGAATCGACCCTTCCATCCGCGCAAAATCTCACCTCCGCGGTCAGAATAGCGGTTGATCCGACCGTCTGCAAGCAAAATGCGATCAGGGTCCTGCCTGAAGGGTTTGGAACCCTCGGTAGAAGGTGAGCCGTTGAAGCTCCTGGGGCCATAGAGGAGCCTCGAGGACCTTGAATCCTCCTTCGGGCAAGGGCAGCTCCAGCCTCCGGCACCACAGATGGAGGCCACCGAGGACCAAAGAAGCGGCTTCCAACTGAGAAGAGAACCAATGGTTCATGCCCGTGTCGCCCCACACCGTGTCGCCAACGATGGGATGGCGCAGGTCATCGCAGTGCTGGCGGATCTGATGACGTCGGCCGGTGACGGGTTTGGCTTCAACCAGGCCAAATCGGAAGGTGGAAAACTCGTGGCGAGGCCACGGGGCCTCGTAGTTTTCAAGGGGACGAAACCAAGTTTCAGCGTCGGTGGTCTGGGAAAGGTGGCGGTCGAGTTTGACGTCGAAGGTGGAGTGGGTTTCCGGCATCCAGCCCCTCACGACGGCCCAATAGGTCTTGTCGATCCGGCGTTCACGGAAGGCGCCGCCAAGCCACGCTGCCATTTCATGGTCGAGGGCAAACACCAAGACGCCGGAAGTCGGCCTGTCGAGGCGATGGACCGTAAAGGGTTTGACCCCGAGCTGCGCCTCTAGAATTTCTATCAGGGACAGTTCGCCTCGGCTGAACGGACTGGGATGGACGTGAACACCTGCGGGTTTGTGAACCGCCAGAACCCGGTCGTCGCGGTACAGGATGACGATCTCCATGGCTGAACTACCCTCTGTCGGAGCCCGCGTGGACTAGTAGCGCTTCTTCTCGACAAGCACAGTCATCAGCTGGTTCAACAGCCTGAGGTCCATTTCTTCGGCGTTGGCGTTGATCCCTTCCTTGATCATCTCCCATTCCTCTTCGCTGAACTCGACTTCCACCACCGGCACCTGGCCTGTCATGAAATCGATCATGGCCATCGGCGCCTCGGCCAGCTGGTACAAAGTCTTGTCTGTGGCCGGGCTGTCGAGGTACTGGTCGAAGTAAAAATTGAAGATGTCGTGCTTAAGGTTTTCAGGGAGGTCTTTCAGGAAGCCAAACAGGGCCTCGCGAATGTCACCGGCAACCTGCTCGTCGGGTCGGCCTTCTCCGCGGCGGATGGCCTCTTTCGCTTTCTTGTAATACGCTTCAGATGCGGTCATGGGAACCTCGGAACGTGGAGAATACACCAAAGCCGGTCAGTCTGGTAAGTACCGGACGGCGAGGTGTTTGCCCTCGGGTTCCTCGAAGAACCGCACAGCGGTGGCCCTGGATTTCAGCAACGCTCCCACATCAAACCAAGAGGTGAAAACCACGGTCTGGCCGACGGCTTCCGGTCCAATGGGAAGGCTGCTGTTGAACCGAAACAGGGCCCCAGTGCCCGAAAGATTGACCAGATGGCCCTCGGACTCGAGGCCTCCCAGGCGGAAGGTGATCGGGCTCAGAATCTCCTGACGAGGCGAACGGTGAGGGTCAAACATCAAGAACCATTCTAATACACGTTCAATTCTCCAGCAAGGTGATCTCGACCCGGCGGTTCTTGGCTCGGTGGGCCTCGGTATCGTTGGGAAACAGCGGCTTGGACGAACCCCAACCGCGGTAGAGAATCTTCTCCGACGAACGCACGCCCGCGGCCACGAGGGCGTTGCCGACAGCTGCCGCCCTGGCTTCGCTGAGTTGCTGCGGATTGGTGGAACTCACGACGTCGGCGGTGTGGCCCTCGACAAGAATGTCGCGGTCGGCATACTGACGCAACACTTCACCGATCACCCTCAGTTTTTCGCGCTCGGACGGCACCAAGTCCGCGGAGTCCCCAGGAAACAGGATGTTGTCGAGATTGAGCGAGACGCCTTGCGGAGTCACCTGGACTTGAATGTTCCCCATTCCCCGGTCTTCTAGACTCTTCTTGACCTCTTCGACAAGAGCGGGTTTGTCCATCGATTGGGCCTCGACCAAGCTGGAAGTTCCTTTGCCCGAGTACTCAAGAACCCGGCCGTTGTTGAGGGCCAGCGCTAGGCTGTAGTCTTCTTCGTAGCTGTCTTCGCGTCCCTTTTCGGCGTCGAAATAGTGGGTCTGGTGCGAGTACCCCGTCAGCAGGGTCGGGTACACGTTCTTGCTCGAAGTTCGATACCCTGTGCGTTTGTAGAGGTTGTAGTCAGACCGGATAACGTGGAGGGTCTTTCCGTTCATCACCACGGTGCCGTCGTAGGTGTAGGCCACCTCGACGGGCACACGGAGCAGAGAGTCGACCCCGAAGTCACGCCTCAAGTCCTGAACCTCCTCTCCCCGACCCGTCCAGGTATCGCCGGGCTTGAGTTCGCGGTCAGGGAAAGTGGGAACATCGCGAACCGTCGGCATGACTTCTTCGGGAGGAACCTTGTAGAAGCCGTTTGCGTCGGAGAAATAGTCGACATCGTACTCTTCGGTGATCGCCCCAGCGGATTCCGGAGATTCGGCCATGTAGCTGATGTGCCCTTTGAGGCGCCCACCGCCGTGCGCGTCGGTCTCGGCAACCGAATAGGCGATACGGTAGGTTTGAAGATTCTCCTGAAGAGGCTTCCCGTCGAGGGTGACCGTTTGCGTTGTTGTGCTGTAGTAACGAAATTGATCACCGGACTGGTAGAGGAATTTGAGCGGATCGGCCGCCAAAGACTGACTCAGAACCCAAGGGATCAGCAACCCGAGCAAGAGCCTTTTCATAGAATCCCCCTAATCTGTTTTCGGCGGAATTTTTCCTTTTCTTGACAAACGAAAGAGCCCCCGGTTATCCTCCTACGTCGGCTTTTTTTTTCAAGGAGACCATGGCTGTGAGTTCCCACGAATCGTTTGATCTGGACATGCCGAGTCTGAAAGTCGTCGTCGACGAACTGCAACGCCGTCTCCGGGAAGACGAAGATCCCGTCGAGATGGAGGAATACAGGAAGGCCTTCAAGAAGCTCGTTCCCTTGTTCATGCGCAGTTATCTGGCAGGTTATCTCTTGCGGCAGATGGCCGCAAAGGGTGGAATTCGCCGTAGGATGTCCACCACGACCCTGTTCCTCAGCATTGGCAAGAACCGGAGGGTCTATCCCCGCGATTTGGTTCAGTTGCTGTTTGCTGCTGGGCAGGTCACCAAGGCCGACATTGGCGATATCAAAATTCTTGACAACTACTCCTTCGTCGAGATTGAAGAAAAGGCGGCCCCCCAGGTGATCAGTAGGCTCGACGGCATCCAGTACCGCGGACGCCACCTTACAGTAAACTTTGCCAAGAAGCGCGCCGCGGAAGACCGCAGTGAAGAATCGTCCACCGAAGACGCCGAGGCGACAAGCTAACCTCGCCACCAGTGAAGCGCAAGCACCAAGAGCACGGCATTGACGACGGCGCCAGCCGCCAGGAACAGTTGCGCAATGAGTTCGCGAACCAGGGCCTGCCGCCGGTGATGGGCCCTCGTGAGGCAGCCTACGCCACCACCTAGAAGGGCAAGATCCATCCGGGCTCGGTGGTGTCTGGCTCCCGCCCAGGTTCGGGCAAATCCGTAAAACAGAAGAATTCCGGGAGGCAGGAAGAAAGTCGAAGGCAAGAGAGCCAACGCCAATCCGACAAATCCGGCCGCGCGGTCTCCTGAAGTTCTGAGGTCAAGGTACGCCAGGATCAACAAAGAAACAAAGCCGATACCCAGAGACACAGGCGTCCAGGCGTTCCAGTGGTCGACAAGAGGGCGCCCGGCAAAGACGGCCCGGATCAGAACGGTTGCAGGATCGCCCTCAAAGGCGATGACCAGGAGCCGCTGCTCGTCGGTAGAAGCAAAATGCATCTGGCCGTTGCGGTCGCGGATCAGTCTTCCTGCAACCAGGAACTGTGTGCCTTCGGGCAGAGCTCCCAGAGACGACGCCTGGGCCATCCTGGGCGGGACTGCCGTCGGCCCCAGGGGTTCTGGTTGATCGTCGAGGAAATAAACAGGAGTGCCCCTGAGTGAGACCGCGACGCTGACACCGCCGTTACCTATCCAGAGGCGGTCGTCACCCTCGAAGGCTTCGAGAGTTCCCGTAAGCCGAAACGACTTGGGCTCGGCCGAAGACAGTTGTACCAGGGAAAAATCCAGCTCCGGCGAATCGAGGGCCTGGGTGGCAGTTTCCCGGAAATGCCGCCACGACCGCCGCACACGCCAGGCGCCCCAAAGGGGAAACAGCGCGTAGAAGATGGCCGCGAGGAAGAAGATAGGAAGCATTCTAGGTTAGGCGCTCAGATTGAGGACGAGACCCTTCAAAGACCCCCAGGACTGAAACGGGGTCGCATCTTTCTGCATTTGAAACGCCTGCGCCGACAGCTTGGCGATGGTTTGGTCGGGTTTGCTCAGGTCGACGTCGTCGCGGTTCAGCTTGGGAGTGCCAACCTGCCGATGGTCGTTGATTTGGGAAAGCAGGCTGTCGATGACCTTCAGGCGATCGAGAGACAGGCCACCCTCGGCCGACGCCACACCCTGAACAAATTGAAACTGGGCGTAGAGCGACTGGCTGGCCTGAACCGGAACCTGAACGCGGCCGGTCATGGGCAACGTGTAGTAGGAGAATGTATTGATCATTCCAGGACTGGCGGTAATGACGCTCATACTCATTCCTCTCCCTCCTATTGTCGGAAGAAACGAGAATATTCTGAGTCAAACCGGCATGACCTCTTGACAGACGGAAACTACCTTCCCTGCCTGTCCTTTTTCGTCTGGCATTCCACACAGAACAGCGCGTAGGGAACGGCCTCCAGCCGTGCCCTCGGAATCACCTTGGAACACTCCATGCAGATTCCGTACCTGTCGTTCTGAATACGCGAAAGCGCATTGTCAATCAGCTGCAGTTTCTTGGACTCGATGACGTTCAGCGCCTCGATATTCTTCTTGTCCACATCCTCTGAGGCCATATCGACGACATCTTTAGGGTCAACATCTTCGGCAATTTCACGAAATTCCTCGGAATCGTTGGCCAGATGCCTGAGCAGGTCCTGACGCTGCTTCAGGAGCTCATCCTTCATTCTTTCCAGAAACAGTCTTTCCAAGGTTCACCTCCGAAAGGTCCGGAACTCAGGAAATTTGAGCATTATTCCCTAAAAAGTCAACGGGAGGAGCTGAGTTGACAAGGGTGGCGGTAGTCCCTAAACTCTTACGCCTATGGCAGACAAAGAAGAAACGATCGAAGTGGAAGGCGTTGTCCGAGAATCCCTCCCCAACACCATGTTCCGGGTGGAGATTCAGAATGGACACGTCATCCTGGCCCACCTCTCCGGCAAGATGCGAAAGAATTACATCCGCATCGTTCCCGGCGATCGGGTCAAAGTCGAACTTTCTCCCTACGACCTGACGCGAGGCCGTATCATTTTCCGCGAACGCTAGAATCCCCCAGCCAAGCCCAACTGGCCCCATGCCCGCCTTCCCGCTGGCCGGCGGCCCCCCAAAACGCCACCCGATTGTCTTTGGTCAGCGCCCGCTGCACCGCTTCCCTAAGAACAGCCCTTCCGTTTTCAGAATGCAATCCCTTTCCATGAATGATGAGAACCTTTGCCAAGCCCGCGTGGTGGCACTGCGCAATGAAGGCGCTCAGCGCCGTCAAGGCCGTTTCTTGGTCCAAACCATGGAGATCTAGCTCGTCGTCGATGGGAGCCCTCTCGATTTCATGCCGTCGTGAAGGGCCCGTTCTCGGGTGCGGGCTTTCGCCCTTGACCGGCGGATTTTGATCTCCTTGTTTTTCCCACGCTTCAAGAATCCGGGCGAAGTCCATCAGGGTTTTCCGGGAACCGGCATGAGCGTTGCCGCCTCGACCCAGCCCTCGAGTCCATAGCCAGTTTGGACAAGCACCCAGCGGTCCGAAGACCCCTGAACCCGGACGACTGTTCCCGCTTTCAGAGTCATCCAGGTTTCGGCCAAATTCCCTGGAACTTTTTTGATCGCGCTGTCGGCGACGCCAACAACGGCGTCGGCCTCCAGGCGGTCGGTCTCTTCGCCAATCAACAGAACACCGAGGGCCGCCGAGGCCAAGACGGTGATCGACAGCGGAAGAAGCCACACACTCGATCCTGTGAGGCGCTGAAGGGTCCACACGGCGAAGGTCAGATTGACGACGATGCAGAATAGAAGGAACAAGACGTTGCTGGGCCAGCCTGACCACGGAGAAAACTGGTCGGTGAGAAGCTCTTTCTCCTCGAGGGCGGTCAGGGCCTTCGACGCCTGATCACCTTGGTAGCCCGTCCACAACGCCATTCTGAACGCATGGACGGCTTCGGCAGTCTGACCCGCGTCACGGCACGCGAGGGCCGCGTTGTACCAAAGTCCCGGTTCGTCAGGGTGAGCCGACGCCAGAGCCTTCCATTGGTCGGCAGCAGCGCCGCCTTGGGCTTTCATGGCCTGCTCAAAACCGTCCGGCGCCGGCTCGGCGGCAGAGACCAAAAAAACACCCGCGACGAGAAGGATCAGCAGGCCGCGACCCTTTCCCCGAATCAGAAAGGTGGTTAACAAGAGCAGAGGTCCGGGGAGGAACAAGAGCCAGCCCTTCCAGTCACGGGTGATGCCCCAGGGCCGGACGGTCTCGACTTGGGCCCAAGTCAGGGGCCGTGTCGTCGAGGCCGTCTGTTCCGCCGTTGCGGTCGGCAGCGTCAAAGAGACTGACACGGGCTTGTCGTCCCAGGTGTTGACCCGGCCCGTGGAAGGCTGAAAGGCTTGGAACCCCGGCAGGGTGAAGGTCACGTCTTGCGCCTTGTCGGAAGCGAAACGCCAGGTGACCACCAGGCTCCCCTCGTAACCCGCCGGCCCCGAACGGTATTGGGTTCCTTCCTGCCTGGACAAAAGAGTCAAGTTTGGAACGGTAACGGCAGGAAGCACCAAGTACGGGAAATTGCCTCTTCCTGAAACAGACTGGGTCACAACCAACTGGCCCTTCTGGCTGGCTTCCCCAGGCTTGGCCTCGATGGTATATGAAAACTCTCCCACCGCCCTGCTGGGACCTGAATCGGGGGGAAGGGGCGATATCTCCAACGACAAGGGGGCGACGGTCCGCGCCAACCCGGTAACGGAGGCTTTGACGGCGGGGAGGGTCAGCGTTCCTGGTTTGGTAGGAATGATCATCCACCCGCCCCAGGGAATGTTCATGAGTCTGTCTTCACCCACGCTGTTGATTTCGATTTCGCCGAGACCTACGGCCTTCTCGACAAGCGAGCCGGGAGGAGCCGCGAGGCTGAAGTCCTGAGGCTGAGCCAGGGTGTCAAGGTTGAGCGCCTGAAGAATCAAGGGAATCGCCTGCCCAACGTAGAAGGGCCCCACAGGCTTTTTCCAGGCGACCTCAACGGGGAAGCGCCTCTTGGCCTCGTCGGCGGCCAGAAGATACACCGCAATCGCCGGAAGATTCTGGACGAGAGTTCCTACTTTGACGGCGAAGGGGCCGAGTTCGACAATGCCTGGAGACTGGGTCCGGAAGCCAAAACTGACCTTGGTGGCGCGACTCAAGGTGCCGGGCACCTTTTCCCATGACGTCTCGCGGATGTAGGGTCCGTCGGAAAGCACAAGTTGGGGGGGCAAAGTTGGCACGGGAACCTTGACCGACAGCGCTTCTGGAGTGTCGACGACGATGTCAAGAGTCCAGTGAGAGCCCACGACGTAACGGTCCGTGTTGAGGATGACCCGGGCCTCGGGAGCCGGCGCAGCCACCGCGGGGGCCGCGGCCAGAATCACCAGTCCGAAGAGGACGAGGCGGTGGAATCGGGCCGGTTGTTGGCTTTCCATCGGGTTCCCTCCAGTCGATTGATATAGTCGAGAAGAGCTTTCTGCGTCTCTCCCGGCTCGGTGTGGTCGGTGGTTCTGGTCCGTGCCGGAAGGGCCGATCCAAAGTTTTGAGTCTTCAGAAGACAGATTTCGAGGTTACGTTTGGCGTCGAGGCTCGAGGGCTTCATGAGCAGGGCGGTTCGAAACTCCTGGCAAGCCTCGTCGTACTGCCCCCGCTGGTAGAGTAGGTAGCCTTTGTTGAAGGCCAGCCTGTAGGCAACCTCTTCGTCGGCTGGCCGAACGATCCGGTTCCATACCGCGAGAGCCGTATTGGTTTCGCCCAGGGCGTTGTAAACGTTCCCCAGGTTGTAGTTCACAACGTCGGCGGAAGATCCGGCCTTTTGAGCGGCCAGGTAGTTGAGCCCGGCCTTTTGGAAGTCTCCGCGTTGATAGGCCGCGTTGCCCTGAACCACGGCGAGGCCGGCCCGCCATTCAGAACACGAAACCACAGACAAAAGCAGCACAAGCACGAGGGGTCGCAACATCAAAAAATCCCCTTCCATGGAATGATTCTCACCAGGAGAAATCCCGTCAGCGTCACCAGGGCGAGGAACAGGAAGAACCGGTACCGTGGCACAGTTTCCAAACCGACCCCGCCCCGTGAGGCCGGGTTGCCCAAAGTAGAAAGAAGATCCTGCAGCTGACGCCCGCCGGCTCGATCGGTGCCGAGGAAGAACTTACCTCCCGATTCGGATGCCAACATTCTCAAGGTGTCATCGACCCGTTTCGTGACGACAGGAAAGCCGAAATCATCCTTGAGGAAGCCGTCCTTGTCGGGAATGCGGCCGCCTTCCAGCGTTCCGAACGCGAGGGTGAAGACTTCAATGCCTTGAGCGGCCGCCGCTCTGGCCGCCAGGAGAGAATTCCCGTCTCTGGCCTCGCCGTCAGACAGGAAAACCACGACGCGGTGGTGAAGCGAAGAATAGCCGACCGTCCTGAGCGCTTCTTCTAGCCCGGCGGCGAGGTTGGATCCGGGCGCGGTGACAAGGTCGGGGTTCAACTCGTCGAGCCAGCGGGTGAGAACGTCTTTGTCGGGAGTCAGAGGCGTCAGAGTGACCGCGACGCCTTCGAACGCCACCAGCGAGAATCTGGCGCCTGGAAAGGCCGAAATGAGCGACCGAATGCGTTCTCGGGCCTGATCGAGGCGAGACGGCACGACATCAGTCGAGGTCATGCTTCGGGAAACGTCCACGGCCACGGCAATGTCGAGGCCATCTTGGGGTTCTTCCACGGGCGCACGGCCCCACGAAGGCCCGGACCACGCCGTGACCAGAAGCAAAAAGGTTGCCAGCAGGAGAAGCGCCGAAAAAAACCCTTTGAGTAAAAAAACCGAATGAAGCCTGTGGCCTCGCCAAGCGCCCCCGATACGCAGGAGCTCCTGTTTGCCCTGGAGATACGACCTGTAGAGCAAAAAAGCTGCTGGAATTAACAGAAGGAGAGTCCAGAAGACTTCGGGGTTGGAGAAGCTCACAAGATCTCCTTGAGCAGGAGTTTGCGCGAAACGAAGAACAGGGAAAGACCAAGGAGCGCTGCAATCAGAAAGCCGCCGAACAGCGGGTCGTTGTGCACCTGAACCTTGACGCGTTTGGTCGCGCTTTCCCGCGAATCAATGGCCAAAAAAATAGACTCGAGACTTCCCGACGAGCCGGCACTGAAATAGGCCCCCAAAGGAGGAACCGCCAGACTCTTCAGGAAGTCCTCCTGGAATCCTTCTTCCAACGTGCCCGAATAGGCCACCCCCGATTTCGGATCGGTGACCTCAAGGGGCACCTGGGCGTTTGTCCCTATGCCGATGAGGTAGAGCGGAATCCCCAGTGATCGGATCAGTTCGGCCGCGGTAGACGGTTGAATCTCACCGGCGTTGTTCACTCCGTCGGTGAGCGCGATGATGACTTTTTGCCGAGCGGTGGAGCTTTCCAAATGCAGAGCAGCGAGCGCCAAGCCGTTTCCCAGCGCCGTCCCGTCGCCCAAACTCATGACCTGAAGGTCGTCGAGGCGGTGAAGCAGGTAGTCATAGTCGAGAGTCAGTGGCACCCGGAGCGCGGCGTCGCGGCCGAAACTTACTAGACCGATCTGGTCGTTCTGCCGACCCCGCACAAAGCGGCGGATCACGTCCTTGGCGGCGCTGAAGCGGTTATCCGGGGGAAAGTCGCGGGCCGCCATACTGGGCGACTCGTCCAACACGATAAAGATGTCGGCGCCAGCCGTCAGGTAAACTTTTTCCTGCCTGGTCAGGGTCGGCCCGGCAAGGGCGGTCACCAAAAAGAGGATGGTCAGCCACAGCGCAGCGTTTGAAAACACCATGACGATACGCATTCCGGCGATCCCGGGCCGAAACCTCAGACCTCCCCAAAGGCCTAGAGGAAAGGGAAGCCGCCCTCCCCGGCCCTTCCACCTGTGCTGTAGCAAATACAAGACCGGGATCAGGACAAGCAGGCCGAAGTAGAAAGGCTCCTCAAAGGTTAACAAGGTGGGCCTCCTTGCTTTCCAAGTGGCCGGCTTCCCGTCGGAGCACGTCGAGGTCGTCGAGCTTTTCGCGTTCGGGAGGTTCCTGGGCGTCGAAGCGCACAACGTCGGAGCGGTGGATCAACCTCACCCACTCGCTTCGCCAGGCCTGCGGCAGCGGGCTCAAAAGCGTCTTGACCTCGCCCGCCGTCAGGGTTAGGAAGTCGCGGTCGAAGCGCCCGCCCAGGTAGGTTCTCACCAGCTGGTTGAAGGCTGTGTAGAACTCCGGGCCCGACAAAGCCAGAACCTTCGACTGGAGTTTCTTCAGGTCTTTTTGAAGTTGGCGCCACGCCCGGTGTCTGTCGGTTCGCCGCTGAAGGCGGCGGAAGAAAAGCAGAGCCGGCGACAGGAACCTCCAGGTTACCAGGGGAAGAACGATCACAAGAAGAAACGCCAGAAAGACAAACAGTTCGGTGTGCGCAATGAGCATCTGGTCGCGGGGCGGCTGCAACTCTGAAGACGAATCCTTGCCCAAAAGGCTATTGGTCGAGATTCGGATGCCATCAAGGGTGACGTCACCCAAGACCAGGGGAGGAAGAACCTTGGCCCCCGGGGCAAACGAGACGAACTTCACTGTGACGCGCTCGAAGGGAGGATCGTGACGAATTTGAACGTCGCGAACCAGAATCCACGGCTGGTTGGGCAGACTAAGTGGCGGCAGCATCGTCTTGCCTTCGGGGAGAAGGAGGGTCAGCCGCGCCTCAACCAAATCGCCCACGTAGTAAACCGGCGGCACGAATACAGTTGCTGTCACGTTGTTGGAGCTTTCTTCGGCCAGCACGGTTGTGGAAAGGACTGCCAAAACAGCAAGGATCCCCAGCCTCATCGGCGGCGCCCCTTGGAACCGTTGAAGAAGGCCGTCAGCCGTGCTGCCGGATCGTCAAACGTGCTGACCTCAAGCGCGGGAACGCCCCGCCGGGCACATTCTCGCTTCCAGTGGAGCCGTTGGAGAATCCAGAAGTCGTGATACTCTCTGCGGAAGGTCTTGCTGTTCCCGAGCCCCCACACGACCTGTCCGGTTTCGGTGTCGATCAGTTCGATCAGACCGCCCTCGGGAAATTCGGTGTCGATCGGATCGAAGATGCGGACGGCGATGACGTCGTGGTGCTTGGAGACCAGCGAAAGCTCCTTCCAGAAATTTCCTGTCTTGAAATCCGAAAGGATGATAATGACGCCGCGCCGTTTCATCGATTCGTGCGCTGTCCTGAGCGCCAAGCCCAAATGCGAGCCTGTGCCCTCGGCCTCGGAGGTGAAACACTCCTGAACCAGCGTCAGTGCGTGGGTCTTGCCCTTGCGGGGCGAAACCCACCGTTCGATCCTGTCGCTAAAGAATACCGCCCCGACCCGGTCTTCGGTGGACACGGCCGAAAAGGCCAAGTTGGCAAACAGACTGTTGAGAATCTCACGCTTGTTGTGCCGCCCGGATCCCGAGTTCATCGAGGGAGAAATGTCGGCAATCAGGTTCAGGCTGAGTTCGCGCTCCTCGCGGAACTTCTTGGTGTACGGCGTCCCCATGCGGCTTGAGACGTTCCAGTCGATGAACCGCGCGTCGTCCATGGGGTCGTATTCTCGGACTTCGTCAAACTCGAGACCAGGTCCACGGAAGACCGACCTGTAGTTGCCTGCGTACAACCCTTCGACCAAGCGGGAGGAGTGGAGATTGAGCTGCCGGATTCGCGTGGAAAAATCCTGAAAATCGAACATCGTTTTAGGTGGACTCAGATCATGGAATCGTGACAGCCGATAGCAAAATGCGGATCACATCGTCGGCCTTCATCTCCTCGGCCTCGGCTTCATAACTCAGAACAATACGGTGCCTCAGAACTTCGAAGGCCACGGCCTTAACGTCTTCGGGGAGGACGAATCCTCGGCCCTCGAAGAGCGCCTTGACCCGAGCCAAACGGTAGAGGGCGATCGAAGCCCGCGGACTGGCGCCGTAGTCGATAAACCGTGTGAAGGCGTAGTTCTTGCGGTCCTTTTCGCGGGTCGCGCTCACGATGCTGACAATGTAAGTTTCGATCCCCTCGTCGACCCTCACCTCCGAGGCCGCCTTCTTGAGTTTCTTGAGCGTTGCGCTGTCGAGAACTCTGTTGATGGGAGGCAGAATCTCGCGTTCGCTGGCAATCACCTTGAGGATGTGCAGTTCCTCTTCGGGAGTGGGGTAGGAGACGACAAGCTTCATCATGAACCTGTCAAGCTGGCTTTCGGGGAGAGAGTAGGTACCCTCCTGCTCGATGGGATTTTGGGTGGCCAGCACGAAGAACGGGTCGGGCAGTGCAAAGGTGTTTTCGCCGATGGTCACTTGCTGTTCACCCATGGCCTCGAGCAGCGCCGACTGGACCTTGGCAGGTGCCCGGTTGATTTCGTCTGCGAGAATGAAGTTGGAAAAAATGGGCCCCTTGCGGGGGCTGAATTCACCGGTCTGCTGGCGATAGACCATGGTTCCCACCAAGTCGGCGGGAAGGAGATCGGGGGTGAACTGGATGCGTTTGAACTCGAGGCCCATGACCTCGGAGAGGGTTTTGACCGCGAGGGTCTTCGCCAGCCCGGGGACTCCTTCCAGCAGGATATGCCCCCCCGCCGCGACTCCTCGCAACAGGGCGTCCACCAGCGCTTCTTGCCCGATAATCCGTTTTCCGAGTTCGCGCTTGGCCACCTGGACCAGGTTGAGGGTCTCTTGGATGCTCTTCTCGCGGGTCTGTTCCATGGTTTCTCCTAGCTGCGGTAGTCGGCGTTCTCTCGGACGTATTCGTAGGACAAGTCGCTCCCCCAGACCGTCGCCCAGCCGAGCCCGGTGCCCATTTCCAGCGACAGAACGACGTTTTCTTCGTGACGGGGGAAGCCGTTCTTCTTCTCGGGCTGAGAGGCCGCCACGAAGGCGTCGCTCAGGTGGGCCTCGACCTCGGGGGTCAGGCCGAACGCGCCCCGTTCGAAGACGGTGGCGCCAGCGATCTTGAGGCGCAGATTCTTGAGGTCGAGGGGAAGGTCCGCGTTACCGAAGGCGTCGCCGACGCTGGAAAGCACCCGGCCGACGTTAGGGTCATTGCCGAAAACCGCTGTCTTGACCAAGGGCGAGTTGGCCACGGCCTTGGCGGCCAGCAGCGCCGCGGCTTCTGTGGCCGCGCCTGTGACTCGGACTTCGATAACGTGGGCCGTTCCCTCGCCGTTGCGCACGATGTCCTGGGCCAGTTCCCGGCAGAGCTCCCCGAGCGCCCTCTCGAAGGCCACAGGGTCGGGACAGGCCGCCTGCTGGGACGAAAAGATCAACACCATGTCGCTGGTGGACTGGTCGCCGTCGACGCTGATGGCGTTGAAACTTTGGGCGACCACGCGGGGAAGCAGTTCCCTCAAGGCGTTTCGGCTGACCTCAAGGTCGGTCATGACGTACACAAGCATGGTCGCCAGGTTGGGTTCGATCATTCCTGCGCCCTTGGCCACGGCAACGATTCTGCCGCCAAAGAGCGACTTCGACCTGACCTTGGGCCAGGCGTCCGTCGTCATAATGCCCCGCGCCAGAGGCAGCGCCGAACGCGCTTGAAGAGCGCCAGGCAACCCGGGAAGCGCGACCTTCATCGCGGCGACGGGCAGGGACCAGCCGATGATGCCTGTACTGGCGACGAAGAACTGTTCGGCGGGCGACCCGAGGGTCGCGGCAACGGCTGCCTGCAACGACTTGGCGTCTTCAAGGGCGGTGGGTCCGCCAACGTTGGCTACCTTGTTGTTGATCAGGACTCCTCGTGTGAGCGGCTCAGAGAGCATCTGTCGCCCTAGAATTACGGGAGCACCGGGAAACGCGTTGCGGGTAAAAACCCCGGCGAAGGCGGCCGTTGGTTCATCGAGAAGGAGCAAGTTGAGCCGCATGGGAAGAGGCTCGAGTACCGGGCGCTCCGAAGGCCGGAAAGTCAAGTCAACGGTGGCCGTCCGGAACCCTTCGGGCAAGGCCGAGCGCTTTTCAACGTCGGCCAGATATTCCTCGGCACTTTGGTAGGTCATTCCTCTTTGTAAAAGAAAAGCGCCAAAAACTCAACCCGCGGCAACGTCCTTGGGGCGGGAGGAACGAGGAACCTACAAGGGTCCTGTTGCGGCCCCCCTCCTTGCACGCCATCAGGCGGGCGTCACGACGATCAGAAACGCCTCGCCTCCCCAACGAATCACCTGGTCCTCGTTCCGGAGACTCGCCCCAGGGCCTTGGCGACCATCTTGAGGGCCTTGTCGCCCAGACCGCTCAGAGCATCGGTAAGCGCATCGCGCTGCCAGTCACGCGCCTTGGAGGGCTGGGGCGCGCGGTGAATCAAGTCTCGAAACCTCAATGCTGAACTCTCGCCAAGGTCAGAACCAGGGGGAAGTGATCGGACACTCCGTCAGGGGTTTTGACGCCGTAGGCCACGGGGCGGGGCGCGTACGCTGCGACCCGAAACGACTCGAAGCCCCAGTCGGACAGCGCCAGCCCAGACACCGCAACAAAGGCGTGGTCGAGGCGGTTCCAGTCGCCTTGGTAGAAGTAGCTGCCAGGCGGGTCGGTGACCACTTCCCACGGATCCCAAACCGCACCGGCCAGCGTCGTGGCACGGGCTGCCGCCCTCCCAGGAAAGACAACAAGCCCCGAATCCTTCTCATCGGCCACGCCACCCGAAATCAGGGCTCGGTTGGGCCAAACCCGCGACAGCTCCAGCGAAGTGTTGAAGTCGCCAACGGCGAGCACTAACGGCCTGTCGGTTCGCGCCTCGAGCTCAACCAGCCTTTGGCGCAGAAGGCTGGCCGCCGTTTGCCGTGAACCCTCTGTGCTCTTGGGAGTCGGGATCCGGCTCTTCCAATGGTTGCCAAGAACGACAAGGGAACGCCCGCCCAGGTCGATTTCCACTTCGACCAGCGGCCGCAGGGTCTCGTCATCGTCTCCCTGAGAAGGGAAAAGAAGTCCCGTGCGAAGGAACGGGAACCGGCTGAGAACAGCCGTCTTTACGCCAGGAACCGAAGCGGGAGCCAAGAAGCTGTGCTTGTAGCCTTGGTCTTGCAGGAAGCGGTCTCTCAGGACGGCCAACGCGTGGGCGCCTTCAACCTCTTCCAAGACAAGAACGTCGGGCCCGCCGTCACCCAGGGTTCGGATCACTCTGGAAAGGCCCTCGCATCGGTGCCAGAACTGGGCTCTCGTCCAACCTTTCTTCGGATCGAATTCGGGGTATTCGTCGCCGTCGCCGACCTCGTCGAAAAGGTTGTCGACATTCCAAGCCGCCAAAGTCAGACGGTTGGCAGGCCTCGGATCGGGCAAGAGAGCGCACGAGGAAAGAATCGCCCACGCAAGGAGGAAAAGAAGGCAGAAAGAACTCTGTCTCGATGGGAAGTAGGAGAGGATTTTCTTTTCCACGGCAGGCCCCCCGACGGGCCGGTGACACCGCGGCCTCAGTCGTTGAGCAGAGACAGAACTCTTTGGGATTCCGCTTCAAACGACTCGCTTGAAAACCTGAATTTCTGCGCGGTGATGCGCTCGAAGGCTTCCACGTAGCGTTTTCGGGTTTCGTCAAAGACAGTCTCGGGGATGAACGGCACAGGACCCTCGCCGGCGAACCCTTGTTCCGACAACCATGATCGCAGGTATTCCTTGTCGAGTTTTCTCGGTTCGCGGCCGACGGCAAAGGCCGCCTCGTAGTCGTCGGTGAACCAGAAACGGCTGCAGTCCGGGGTGTGGACCTCGTCGCAAAGGATGAGCCGGCCTTCAAAAATCCCGAATTCGTACTTGGTGTCGACAAGAATCAATCCGCGCTGGGCCATCAGCTGTTGGCCGCGGGCAAAGAGCGCCAGAGCGGTAGACTCAATCTCCTGCCAAAGCGACTGGGAGCACAGTCCCTGGGCAACAATTCCGGCAGGGTCAATGGGTTGATCGTGGTCGCCGACCGCCTCTTTGGTCGAGGGCGTGATTTGCGGAGTCTCGAGCTTCTGATGGGCGCACATCCCCGAAGGAACCTTCAGACCAGGAACGGTCCGTCCCGCGTCGTATTCCCTCCAAGCCGACCCGGTCAAGTAACCGCGCACCACGACTTCCACCGGGACCATGGCGGCCTTTTTTACCGCTGTGGAACGGGGTCCCAAGCGCTCAATCACATGGTTTTCGACGACGTCGGCGGTCTGTTCAAACCAATACAGCGCCAGTTGATTCAGCACTTCTCCCTTGCCGGAAATCGAGCCCAGCGGCCTGTCGAAGGCCGAGATGCGGTCGCTGGTGATCATCACGAGCTTGTCGCCTGCGTCGACCACATCGCGGACCTTGCCCCGGTAGATGGCTACAGCCACAATCAGACCCCGAGGTCGGACCGGCGGACGACGACGCGGCTTAGGAGACCATATTTTACAGCTTCTTCGGCCGTCATCCAGAAGTCTCTGTCCGTGTCTTTTTCCACCTGCGCCAGTTTCTGGCCGGTTTCGGAGGCGATCAGTTCGTTGATCTTGACGCGAAGTTTCTCGATCTCGAGAGCGTGGATCTCGATCTCGGTCGCTACTCCTCGAATTCCCGACAGCGGCTGATGAATCAGATAGTGGCTGTTGGGAAGACCCAGACGGCGTTCCTTGGGGGCGGACAGCAGAATGAGCGCCCCTGCGGAAGCCACAAGTCCCATGCCGATGGTATACACAGGCGCCCCGATGAACCGTATCATGTCAAAAATCGCGTAACCGGCGTCGGCGTCGCCCCCGGGGGAGTCGATCATCACCTTGATGGGGTCGGAGGATTCGGCCTCGAGGAGCAGGAGCTGGCGGATAACGCGCTCGGCAAGGGCCTTGTTTACTTCGCCCGAAAGCAGAATGGTCCTTGTCTTAAGGAATTTTTCTGAAGCATCGGGCCCTGGAGCCTTGGCGTCTTCTTTCTTGTCTTCGTTTTCTTCTTCTTCGTCTTCGTAGTGGAACATGGCACCAAGGATACTGATTTTATGGTCGAAGGGAAAGTCCGCGCGGACGTCGGTTAGGATTTCGGTTCCCAGCGACCTAGGAGCCTGTCACGACAGTCAAAGGATCGGGGGGTTCAGACAAGAAGAGTGCAGCGAAGCCTATGGTGAGGTACGGCTGAAGCCGTTGCACCTGTCCAACCTTGCGATGCCTCTCCCGGGCCAGCAAGGCTCCGGCCACGGTCGTGGCCAGCGGGAGCAAGCCGATGACGACGGCGCCATGCGAGGAATGAAGGTGCTGAAGAGTGTAGCTCGTGAAAACGCCAAAACCGACGAGTCCTATAGCGACCAACGCCAACCGGATCAAGGTCCGTCAGCGTGGGATTGGCGAACGGGTCGCGGCCAGCGAAACTAGCCCAAGCAGGCCCGCGACGGCGGCCCTGCCGATGCCGACGAACATCGGGTCGAGGGCACCGACGGTGAGCCTCGTCATCGGCAGCGTGAGACTAAACACAAGAACCCCGAGGAAGCCCCAGAAATAACCCATTCTTCCTTTCTAGAGAGTGCAAAGCGATTTGAACAGACCCTAAGGGGGACTCCCCCCTCCCCCAGGTGCCGTGGTACAACCAAGGGATGAAATCCGCCTTTGCGGCCATCGTCGGCCGCCCCTCCTCGGGCAAATCGACCCTGCTGAACGCCCTGTGCGGCCACAAGGTCAGCATCGTCAGCCCGGTTCCCCAGACCACCC
>CAYYUZ010000044.1:0-27625 GCA_964475005.1 uncultured Spirochaetales bacterium | reverse complement strand
GTCGTTGGGCATAAGGGTCTCCTGTCCCGGGGCTAGTACTCTCGATTATCGGTCGTCCTGAGCCACACTTTATGATACAGAATTTCATCAAGTTGCGCTACGTTTTTTTTTCCCACGAACCAGTGAAGTTTTTGCCCTCCGCGGCCGTTAACGAAAAGGTATGAAGGGTACCAAGTTTCTCCTCTCGTTCTGGCTCTCAATGGTGACTTTCTGCATTCTGCAGATCGTTTTCGGGCCGACCGGACTCACCGAAACCGCCCGACTGAGGGATTACAAAAGCCGTCTGGAGACCCGGGTCTTGGCGCTTCAAGAGGAGAATCTGCGGCTGACAGGGCGTTACGAGGCCCTGCGAACCAGCACCGAGGCCGTCAGGCTCGAGGCTCGGGCTTTGGGATATTTTCGCCCCGGAGACACTCCGGTCCGCACCCTAGACGGCGCGGCGTTTCGTCTGCCTTCCGACCTTCCCGACCTTTCCACCGTACGGCCTAAACCAGTACTGGACTCTGAAGCCACGCTGTTTTTCCGCCTTGCGTGGCCTCTGTTGTTTCTCGTCTTCTTTTCATTTTTCCACCTGATGGGACGTTTGTGGCCACAAACCGACCAGGAAAAGGAAAGCCTCCTGCGGTCGCTTCCGGCGCTTCCTGCCCCCCTCCAAACCGGGCTAGATTTTTTCCGCAAGTAAACTTATACTGCTTGTGACCTATCCTCACCCCCTCCCGTCTCCTCGCGTGACCCAAGGATTTTATGACATTCGACGAGTATGACTTTCACGACAAGCTCAAAGCAGGCATCAAAGACCTGGGCTTCGTCGAACCTACCCCGGTCCAAGCGGAAACCTTCCAACTGATCGCCCAGGGCAAAGACATTGAAGCCCAGTCCCAAACCGGCACCGGCAAGACCGCCGCCTTCCTGATTTCAGGCTTCCAGCTAATGATGACCGACCCCAAGTTTCAGGGCCGACGCATGCTGGTCATCGCCCCCACCCGCGAATTGGCCGACCAGATTGAAAAGGAAGCCCAGGCCGTGGGCAAGTACCTGGGGTTCCGCATCGGCGCGTTCTACGGCGGCGTCGGCTACGGTCCCCAGGAAAAAATGATCTCAGAAGGCATCGACGTCATCATTGGAACCCCCGGACGGCTTCTGGATTTCGTCGGCCAGGGCAAACTCGATTTCAAAGACGTCGGCGTGTTGGTGATCGACGAGGCTGACAGGCTCTTCGACATGGGGTTCTACCCCGACCTCAGGCAGATGTTGCGGACCATGAGTTCGCCGGAAGACCGCCGCACCATGCTCTATAGCGCCACTCTTTCCAGCAACGTCATGAACCTGGCCTGGGAGTACCTCAAGGACCCGGGGCAGATCGTCATCGAACCGGAACACATCACGGTTGAGAAGATCACCCAAGAACTCTACCACGTCTCCTCCGAAGAGAAATTCGGGCTTCTGCTCGGGGTCATGAAGAAAGAGAACCCCAAGACAAGCATCATCTTCTGCAACACCAAACATACGGCCGTTCGGGTTGCCAAACGTCTTGAGCTCAACGGCTACGAGACCGAGTTCATCATGGGCGACATGCCGCAGGCCAAGAGGCTTAAAATCATCGCGGACATGAAGGCCGGAAAGACCCCGGTTCTTGTGGCCACCGATGTCGCCGCCCGAGGACTCCACATCAACGGTCTCGATTTGGTCGTCAACTATGATCTTCCCACCGAAGCCGAGAACTACGTGCACAGGATTGGGCGCACAGCCCGAGCCGGGCAGAGCGGCAAGGCGGTTTCTCTGGCCTGCGAGAAGTACGTTTACGGTCTCAAGGCTATCGAGGAGTACGCTGGAATCAAGATCCCCGTGCTTTGGGTCGCCGAAGACGAACAAGTGCAGGACAAGAGCAAGGGCGTCTACATTCCTGTCGAAGAGGAATTCGAGGGAACCCGAGGAGCCAGCGGCCATAGCCGTGACGGCCGAGGCGGACGCGACGGCGGTCGTGGCGGCCGCGATGGTGGCCGCAGGGACGGACCGCGTAGTGGACCTCCCCGAGACAACGGACCCCGCGAGGGCGCACGGCGGGACGGACCCCGTCCTCAAGCACCCCGTGAAGCGGGACCTCCCCGTGACGGTCGACGCGACGGGCGGCGGGGACGCGACGACAGACCAATCACCATCCGCTCCTCGTCGCTGGTCAACGAAGCCACGGGTGTCAAGTTTCTCAAAAATGGGATGGAGCCCTCTGCCGATTCCCGCAAAAAGTCGACTCAGGGTGAAAAGATCGCCGCGGCAGCGGCGGCCGTGGGGCCTGGTCGCGGCGGACGAGGCCGAAGACCCGACAACAAAGGTCCTGGCGCAGGGAAGGCCCCCGAAAAGCGTCAGGTAGGAAACGCGGCGCCCAAGCGCGAGTCCGGCAAGCCAAATCCGCCCCGGAACAACGGCGGTCCGGCCAGAGACGGCAAACCTTCGGGTCGTCGCGGCGAACCCAGGCCTGTCAACAAACCCCGCGACCCCGCGATGAAAGACAGGCTGGACTACTACAAGTCGAAATACGGCGAAGATTTCAAACCGGCTCATGTGGAAGAAAAGAAGGGTAAGCCGAATCTCCTGGGCAAGATCGCCGGAATTTTCGGCCTGGGGAAGAAGAAGAAATAGTTAAGACGGGAGACAGGCATGAAGACCGCGGTGGTTGTTCTGGCAGACGGCTTCGAGGAAGTGGAAGCCGCGACCCCGATTGATCTGTTGCGGCGCTCCGGCGTCAAGGTCGTGGTGGCCGGTTTGGCGTCGCTGACCGTTGTCGGTGCCCGCGGTATTTCTTTTGTCTGTGATGCGACCCTTGCCGAACTTTCACAACCGTGGGACGCCCTGATTCTGCCCGGGGGCATGCCAGGCGCCAAGAACCTGGCCGATTCACCCCTGGTAAAGCGGTGGGTGGACCAATCCCTTGAACGGGGTTCCTGGGTCGCCGCCATCTGCGCCGCACCGGCGTTGGTTCTGGGAGCTCAAGGCTACCTGAAAGACCGCAACTACACTTGTTATCCCGGAAATGAAACTGTCGTTCAGGGAGGCCATCCTAGCACCGATGCCGTGGTGGTCGATGGTCCCTACGTCACAAGCCGAGGTGTCGGGACAGCCCCGGCGTTTGCCCTCAAACTTGTAGAACTTCTAGTCGGCTCGGAAGCTGCCCAGACCGTTGCCAAAGCGACCCTTCTTGCGTGACTCGGGCGCGTTCCTGCCTATTTAGGCATGGACGCCGTTTCCACAGGTTGCTGGAGACTCTTGGGTTGATCCAAGGCTCCCATGAAGGTGAAGACGGCAAACAGCAAGACCAAACCGATGACAAAGCTTCTCATGTTCTCATCCTTGCGTTCGTGCTCAATAGAGATAGTTCAGCGGGTTTTGGGCCCTGTTCCATTTAAAGATTGAAAAGTGCGTATGGCTTCCCGTGCTGTAGCCGGTGCTGCCCATTAGGCCGATCTGCTGCCCCTGGCTGACGTCGTCCCCAATCTTGACAAGAAATCCTTTGAGGTGACCGTAGAGCGACTGAAATCCACCGCCGTGGCTGATGACGATGTAGTTGCCGTACGAGGAGTTGAAGCCCGTATCGGTCACTGTTCCGGCCATCGAGGCTCTGACGGGTGTCCCCAGGGCGTTGGCGATATCGATGCCGTTGTGGAAACTCCTGGCGCCCGTAAAGGGATCCCGGCGGGTTCCGAAGCGGCTGGTGATGTAGCCCCGAACCGGGTAGATGAACAGCTCTCCCGAGGCCTGCCTTAGGTCCCAAGTCGAAAGCGTGGCGCCAGGCAGGAAGACCTTTTGGCCAGGGGTGACCACGGGGGTCGAAAGCTGGTTGGCTTCCAGAATCCTTTCGTAGGTGACCTTGCTGTTTCTAGCGATTCCCGAAAGGCTGTCGCCCTTGGCCACCGTATACAGGACACCGTCGGTATTGGGAATCACCAGCGTCGTGCCCCAACCGACCTTCCGCACATTTTTGATGTTGTTGAAACTGATCAGAGTTCCCAGAGTCACGCCGTTTTTATTGGCAACCGAAGAAAGGCCGTCACCCTTCTGCAGGGTGTAGGTTTGTGTCTTCAGGATGGGGGTTTGTTCCCGCTCGAGGGCCTCTTTCATCGGAATGTCGGCGGGGGCCTCGGCCAAAACAGCATCGAGGGTATCGTCATGGAGGAGCAAGTTCGTCAGCAAGGTATCGTTGGGAAATGAAAGGGTGCTCAAGGGAAGGCGAAAGTCGCGGGCTGGGGTTACGAAAGGTGAAACGAAACCCAGAAGAACTATGAACGACAGAACCGCCAAGCCGAAGGGAAGGCTCAAAAAGGGGCGGTTCTCTATCGCCTCTCTCAAAGTGATATCCCACTGAGCCACGCGCTCGCCAAGGCGGTTGGTCTTTGTCCTCGGCTGCCGTGTGGAACGTTTCTGCGTTTTCTGTTTCTGCATCGGCACCTTCATGACCGCTCCCGTCTTCTCAGTATCGACATGGGAGGTTCAGTTGATTAAGATGATTTCGCGTATGAAGAAGAGCCTTTGGTTCCCCGTATTGTCCCTGGCCCTGTGCGCCCTCTTGTTGTGGACGGTTCAGGGGGTAGCGCTGACTTTGGTCCAAGTTCGGGGTCCCTCGATGATTCCTTCGTACGCTGACGGCCAAGTCCTTTTCGTGAATCGACTCGCCTACGGTCTACAGGGGCCCATTATAGGAGATTACCTTTGGATTTGGAAAGCCCCGAGTCTTGGCGACCCCGTGGTGGTTGCTAGGCCGGACGCGGACGCCTGGGTGGTCAAGCGGGTTGCGGGACTTCCCGGGATGCCGCTCAAGGTCGACGGCCACCGTCTCATGGTGGGGAATCGTTCGATTCCCTTGACGGATGCTCAGGAATACTGGCTGTCCGCGTGTCCCCGGGTTCCGGCCGGCAGCGTCTTCGTCGTGGGCGACAATCTTGCCCGCTCGCTGGACAGCCGCGATTGGGGCTTTGTCGCTGTACGAGACGTGTTGGGGAGGTCGTTGTTTTGAAGCTCCGTTCAACGGTTTCCCGGCGTCAATGGGTGTTTTTCGGAATCACTGGACTCTTTGCCGTCATCCTGTGGGGCATTTACGCCAAAACAATGTTATTTCCCAGCGGCGGCGAGGATCTCAAATCGAGGTTCGTCCCCGTGGAACGAGGACCCATCCTTGACCGTGGAGGGCGGCTCTTGGCCGTGTCGAGCCAACTGGAGACAGCGACCCTCTGGAAACCCCAGGTCAAGGATCCGGCCGCCTTGGTGCGCGTGCTTGCTCCAATTTTGGCGGAAGACCCGGGTTCCCTGGGCGAGCGCCTTGCTTCCGGTCCAGACTTCCAGTACTTGAAGCGCAAGCTGTCGGCCAAAGAGTCGGCGGCTTTCCATGACCCGGCGATCAAAGACGCCTTGGCCGGCGTTCACCTGGAACCCGAGGCCGGCCGCAGCTATCCCGAAACCGACCTGGCCGCTGGTCTTGTCGGCTACGTCGGACTTGACAACGTGGGTCTTGCCGGGATCGAGTACACCTTCAACGACATTCTGTCGCCGCCAGCCGTCAACGACTCCGCAGACCGTACGGGAGCCTCCGTCTGGCTGACCATCGATTCGGTCTTGCAGCACGAAGTGCAGTCCATCGCCGATCAGGCACTCTCCCAGAATCAGGCCTCGCGGGTGAATGTCCTCGTCGCCGAGGCCGATACCGGAGACCTCGTTGTTTGGGCGACTTCGCCCGGCTTTGACCCCAACCGGTTCGGCGCTTACTCCGACGAAGTCAGAACCAACGCCGTGTTGACGCGTGCCTATGAACCTGGCTCCGTGTTCAAGATCTTCTCGCTTTCAACCTTGCTCGACGCCGGGGTGCTCAAGACCACCGACACCTTCAACGCCAACGGCTACTACGAGCACATCGTCGCCTCAACGGGCGAGGTGATCCGCATTCGCGACCTCGCCGCCTACGGCCGGCTCAATGTGGCTGGAATCCTGGAACATTCATCGAACGCGGGAACCGGTTACGCCTCTGACCTTATGGATGCGGCGTCGTTTGAAGCCGGGCTCCGCCGCTACGGTTTTGGTGACGCCACTGGGATCTCCCTCAACGGCGAAACCCAAGGACTGCTGAAGCCCTCGTCCACCTGGTCGGCCCGCTCGAAGCCCACCATAGCCATCGGCCAGGAAATCGGCGTGTCGGCTCTTCAGATTGTTCAGGCCGCGACGGTGCTGGCCAATGAAGGCGTCATGGTCAAACTTCAGATCGTCCACAAGATCCTTTCTGCCGAAGGCAACGTCATGATAGAGAACGGTCGGACCGAAGTTCGGCGCGTCATCCGTCCCGAAACCGCTCTGACCATGCTAGGCATGCTCAAAAGCACAGTGGACATCGGCACAGGCCACCGGGCCCGGATCGAGGGTTACGACTTGGCCGGCAAGACAGGCACGGCCCAGGTGAGGGATCCCAAGACGGGCAAGTACTCCGAAAAATTCTACTTAGCCTCCGTACTTCTCTACTTGCCGGCGGATAAGCCACGGTACATCGTGTATGTGACAATCGAAAACCCCCTGGGGGACAGTTACCTGGGCGGGCAAATCGCTTCGCCGGTGGGCCGTTCGGTGGTTGAGAAGATCATCCAGCTGAGGGGACTTCCCAAGGCCGGGGAACCCCTTGTCAGTCATCCTGGCTCGGCGACTTTGGGCGTGCCGCCGACTCTGGTCGTAGGCGACACCGTGCCGAACCTGATTGGCCTGTCTAAGAGGAGCCTCTTGCCTCTGCTCAACAAGCCCCGGCTTCGTGTCGACATTCAGGGCGACGGCTGGGTCGTCAAACAGAGTCCGGCCGCTGGAACACCGATCACCGATGGCATGACGGTGACGGTTTCCCTTCAATGAGTCTCCTCGCCGCCAATCTTGAAGTTTTGAGAACCTTCGACCCGGTCCTTGCGGGAAGGCTGGTTTCGCTACAGGCTACCTCTGAACGCGGGACCTGGACGCTGTCTCGAAGCGGCGCCCCAACCGTTCGCCTCGGCGGGATTTCCCTGGCCAGTGCGTTTGACCCGGTCTCCGAGGCCGCTCGCGCGGTCCCGGAGTGGGGCCAGGAGGTGGACTTCGTGGTCCTGCCTGGCTTGGGTGCCGGCTATTTGGCGGAAGCGGTATCCAACCGCTACCCTGATCTTCCCGTCCTCGTCGCCGAGCCCGACCAGTTGTGGCTGCTCGAGGTCCTGTCCCATAGAGATTTAGCCTCGCTCTGGCCGCGGATCGTTCTTCTGGCCGGTGCGGCAACTGCGCTCGGCGACTACTTGGGTTCCCTGGCCTGCCCAAATGTTCAGATCCTGCCCTGGCGCCCTCTAGACGAACAGAATCCTGAATGGCATCGCGCCGTCGTTAGCCAGGTTTCCTCTGCCCAAGCGCGATCACGGGTGAACTTGGCCACCTATCGGCGGTTTGGGGCCCTATGGAGGCGAAACCTTCATCGGAACGAGGCCTCCGGAGTCGAGGTCCGTCCTCTAGAGGCTCTCAGAAATCTGGAGTTCGGATTTCCCGCTGTCATCGCCGCGGCTGGTCCGTCGCTGGGTTCCACCGTCCCCTGGATGCGGCTCCACCGTGACCGATTTGTCCTGATCGCCGTTGACACCGCGTGGCCGGCTCTCGCCCTTTGGGGGATGGAACCGGACTACTTAGTCATCCTCGACGGCCAATACTGGAACGCCCGCCACATCGACAAACAGCCTCCCGAGCGAACGAGAGTCGTCACCGAATGGACGGCCCCGCCGCGAGCCTTCCGTTTGGCCCCTGGCCGCACGTTTGTCGCGGCCACGGGTGTCGCCTTTCTGAGGTCCCGAGAAGAGAGTCTCTGGGGCCGTCTGGGGCCGCTGGCTTCGGGCGGCTCGGTGGCGACGGCCTCCTGGAGTCTTGCACTGCACCTAGGGTGCTCTTCGGTCACGTTTGCCGGACTCGATCTTGGCTACCCCGAGGGACAGACCCACGCTGCCGGCAGCCAATTCGAGGAAGCCTTACACCGCCGCTCGCGCCGTCTGGCACCCGCGGAAACGCAGGGCCTGCTCCTGCGCGGCCTTGCTGGTCTTGAGTACCGACCGTCGGTGGGGGGCGGCCGCGTCTTGTCGGACGCGAAAATGGACCTCTTCAGGGAGTGGCTTGTCCGCGCGGTCAAGGCCCATCCCAAGGTGGACGCCTTCAATTTGGGAACTACCGGGTCTCTGATCGATGGGCTCAGATTCCCCCCTGACAGATTCGGCATTGACTGGCCGGTGATTCCCCGGCCCGCGTCGACCGCAAGTCCCTTGGCGCGAAATCCTGCCACGCCGCAGTTTCCTCCCTTTGACCTCTTGGGGCAAGTTCTGCAGGCACCCGACTTCTCGCAGGCCGTCGAACGGGCTTGGCACGCCGCGATCGGTTTCTGGGGTCAAGAAGTGTGGGAGGCTTGGGCCGGCCGAGCCTACAAGACTTGGAAGCGATTCCCTTCCGAAAGAAGTCGGAGAGCCGTTGTCGAGGTGGTTGAGCTGGCCGTGGGTTGGAAGGAGTTTTGGGCACAGGAATGAGATTCCTGCCAAATTCGCTCAAGGTGGGCTCACTCCCGCCGAGAATAAGAGGGAGCTGAATAAGCCACCGAAACGGTATGCTGTCGACGTCCAGAAGCATACCGTTTTTTTATTATAATCGTCCCCTTCCAAAGCTACTGCGGAGCCCTGGCGCTACGCCGAGTCCCTGCTCGAATGCTCACTTATCAGAGACAACCTCCGGTTCTCGTACTGGTTGACGATTGAACTCGCTAGGCGCCCGTGGAGTTTTGCGTCAGCGAAACTCCGGGTCTTCGCCACGGGCGATGGTCACGGTGAGGTCGACGATTTCTTTGTCGGTGAAGTGCCCGCGAAGGTTCTCATAGAGGTCCTGCGGCGCGTGGTCCTTGGCGGAAAACGATGGCACATCGCGCCAGGGTTTTGCCGTTCCCTCATTGATCTGGCGCCGGCGGACTACCAAAGCCGGGCGGGCGCTTGGCGAAGGACCTTGCCCAGGCCTAGTTTTTAGGTTATTCCTCTTGTGTCCATGAAAATCCTCTTTGTCTGTCTTGGCAATATTTGCCGTTCCCCCATAGCCGAAATTGTTTTTGCCGATGTCATCCTTCAACAAGGACTCTCCGGTGTTGTTGTCGACTCCGCAGGAACCGCCGGCTACCACGCCGGTGAAACCGCCGATCCGCGGGCGCGCTCGTGCGCACGGCGCCACGGACTCGAAATCACCCACAGGGCACGGGCTGTCCTGCCTGTCGACTTTGAGCGCTTCGACCTTCTCGTGGCAATGGACGAATCCAACGCCAATGACCTGAGGAGGCGCGCCCCCAGTCAGCGGATGCGGAGCAAGATCCGCCTCATGCGCGAGTGGGACCCCTCGGGTCCTGGCGAAGTCCCCGACCCCTACTACGGCTCGGACGCCGACTTTGACCATGTGTGGCATCTTTGCGAGCGCTCAGCCCCCGGACTCCTTTATGAAATTCAAACTCAGGAGCTAGCATGAACGACTTTCTGAACCATTTGAACGATCTGTGGAAACTCGACGATCTGTTCAACTTGCAAAACAACTGGCAAGGTTTGGCGGTGTGGGGCACCGCCCTTGTCTCGATCGCGGTCATCGCGTACGTGCTCGGCTGGCTGATCCGGGCGGTGATTGGCGGGGTCATCGCCAAGATCGCCTCGAAGACCGAGACCAAATGGGACGACTACCTGTTTGAAAAGAAGTTTTTCGCCCGTTTGGGCAATTTTCTGCCCGCAATCGCCAGCTATTTTCTGTTCACCGGTTTGGTGACTCCGGGCCAGGAACACACCATGGACGGCGAGCTGTTCGGGGTAGTTTCTAAGCTCATCCTGCTTTGGATCTGTATTTCGGGAACGGGTTTCGCCAATCAACTGATCGCAAACACCGAAAAGGGTTTCCTCGAAATCGTCGGCGATAAGAAGGTTCCCATCAAGAGTTACGTGCAGGTGCTCAAACTCTTTTTATTCTTGGTTTCGGGCATTCTCATCGTTTCCGTTGTGCTTAACCAAAATCCTCTGGGAATCCTCACAGGCCTCGGCGCCCTGACGGCCGTTCTCCTTTTGGTCTTCAAGGATTCGCTTCTGGGATTGGTAGCCTCGCTTCAGCTCAATACCAACGATTTGGTGCAAATCGGCGATTGGATTGAGTTTCCCGGCCAGAACATCGAAGGAGAGATCATCGATATCGCACTCAGCGTCGTCAAGATCCGCGCCGGTGACAACACGGTCTACAGCCTGCCGACCTACAGCTTGGTGTCAACGCCGTTCAAGAACTGGCGCAACGTCAAGGAGATCGGCGCGCGGCGGCTCAAACTGGCCTTCCCCATCGACAGTCAAACACTGGCGCCGGTGACACCGGCCGTCGAGAAAGCTCTCCGCAAGGCCAATCTGTGGAAAGTTCCCCAGTCGCTTGCCGATGTCACCAACGCTGAAGCGTTTCGATTCTGGGCCCAGGACTATCTGGAGTGCCACGGTGATGTGCACCCGGACTTGGCCCGCGTCGTGAAGATCGGAGACCCGGTTGGCCGAGGGGTTCCGCTCGAAATGGTGTTCTACACTCGGCTGACGGCGTATCCGGACTGGGAACATCTCCATTCGCGTCTGCTCTGCCACTATCTGGCCACCTTGCCGGCCTTTGGTTTGAAGGTCTTTCAGGAAGTCTCGGGCGAACTGACAAGTTCCCGATAGATCCTCGCGTTTTCCGGATTTCGGGTTCTTCCGCCAAGCCCCGGTAGATGGGGTCCGCCGCCCGGTGGATGGCTCCGTCGACCTTGGTCTTGGTAATATCACCCCTCACGACGCGAAGCTTCACGAGTCCCTGCTGTATTCTAGGCCTAAACCCAACCTTTGAGCACAGCGATCCCGAGGGCGAGAGAACAAGCCGTTTCGGTGCGCAGCACGCGCGGTCCTAGGCCAGCCGCCTGCCAGCCGCGTGCAACCAGCAAGGCTTGTTCGGCAGTACTCCAGCCTCGTTCGGGACCGACGGCCAACCAGAGCACGCCCCCAGTTTTGTCGTGTGCCGCGTGGCGGTCCCAAGGCGAACCTGCCTCGTCGAACCAGACCCGTGCCTCCCCGGAACTTTCGGTGACGTCGAGGGCACGCTTCAAACTTTGGTGACGCTCGACCCGTGGCACAAGCGTAGTCCGCGCTTGTGCGGCTCCCTCCCACAGGTTGGTCTTGTATTCGCCCTTCCACAGCGTGCTCTGCAAATACGACTTGTCGCCAAGATCGGTGGCCACAAAATGCAGTTCGGCGGCGCCCAGGGTCGTGAGGTCCTTCATCAACCGCCGCGCGGTTGGCGGTCTTGGCGTCCCGATCAGCAGCCGAACCCGTGTCAACGGCGGAGGAGGTGAGTCCCATTGGGGGTCAGACAGTGCTATAGGGCCGCCGGGATTTCCGCCGTAGAGCAACGTGCCCACAAGACCACCGATTTCGCCCGCGGCAAAACGGTCGCCGGGGGTCAGTTTCAAAATCTGGGTGAGGTGCACGGCCCGCACGTCGGAGGGCGGCAACGCGTTCCGCCATTCTCCAGGTTCAAAGAGGACGATGTTCAACGACGAATCTCCTGGCGGGCGAATGGAATCTTCGCTTACTTTCGTGTATCCTCTGCTCCGAGGAGAGCTTATGGATTTGAAAGGTTACCAACGGGGGTATTTAACCCGGAAAGCCCACGGACTGCAACCCGTCGTGCACATCGGCAAGTTTGGTTTGACCGACGAGGTGGTGACGGCTGTGGACCGGGCCCTGGGGGACCATGAGCTCATCAAAGTCAAGTTCGTCAGTTTCAAGGAAGAGCGCAACGAGTTGGCGCGCGGCGTCAGCGCCAAAATCGACGCCACGCTCGTGCGTGTTGTCGGAAACGTCGCGATCTACTACCGTCATCAAACCGATCCGCAGAAGAGGGTGGTCCACCTGCCCAAGTGACTCTGATCAAGGGGATATCCATGCCGAGAATGAGGTTTGCCTTCTACCTGTTTCTGTACCTTGTGGTCGGGTCCGGAGTCGTCCAGGCCCAGAACGTGGCCGAGGACGTCTTGAAGGGAAAACAGATCCAGGGGATCGAGTTCAAGAACTACGTTGGTCCACATAAGATCATCGAGTCACGCCAGGCTATACAGGGAATCGGAGCCGACTTGGGACGACAGATCAAGGCCGGCGCCACCCACGCTGAATACGGCCAGAAGTACAATGTGCTTCGAATCCACGATCCGTCCTCTGACAAGCTCAGTACCGATCTGATTATTCTCGGGCCAGACGCCGGTGTGGACAACATCCGCAACCTCAACTGGATCGTCTCGGCCTACCTCCAGCAGGTCTTCGGGTACTCTGCAGCCGACGCCGACCTCCTTTCGGACTTTGTGACCCGCTACAACGCCTTCTACCGAGGGCAGATGGATTATGTGAAGGCCACTTACATCCCGGCGGTCGCCGATAATGTTACGGCCGAGAACGCCGGCATTGCTCTTAGCTACACCGACTGGCCGGGAAAGACCCGCCTGATGATTCCGCTTCGCGACAGCCTCTCCAAAGGGTTGGGAGGCAGCATCAATACCGAAGAGATCTCCAACAAGGACGTGATCCAACCGACGGGACCGGCACCCGTTCCTCTCGAGGAACGCAAGAAACTGGCCGATCTCAAGGAGTCGGAGATCGTGCAGGAACAGAAGGCCATCGTCCAAGCGGAGAGCAAGACGGCTCCCGGCCCAACGACACCCGGCACCACGCCACCATCGCCTTCGCCGTCTCCGGCACAAACCGTGAATCCCGTGGCTCCTCAAGCGTCCACGACGCCGAAAGGCACGACTCCAGCCTCAAACCCAACCACGACCCCTCCCGCGGTACCAGCAGCAACCCTTCCTTTGGCCCAAGCCAAACAGCAGGTAGCCGCCCGCGACCAAGCGCTGCAGACCGAACGTCAGGACATCGTCAAACAGGAAACTCAAAAGGCCGCGACTTCGGCACCGGCACCGGCACCCGCCACGCCCGCTAAACCGGCCTCGACCGTGGGCTTTGTGAAGATGAATCCCTCTACAAAAATGGGACAGCTGTGGCTGGTCGACCCGGCCGCCAACAAGGTTTGGAAGAAATCTGAACTCAATACAGTTCGAGAAATCACGGCGCCCGCCTTTGGCCCCGGTGTTTTGGTGGTCGCTGGCGACACCAAGGTCGACAACGGCGCGATCCGGCTGGTGATCCTCTCCAAGGACGACGGCTCGGTTTTGGCCACGGGCGCCGATGATGTGTCGGCCGACACGCCGCTGGTGGTGAACGGCAATCAAGTCCTGGCGCTCACCAAGGGTGCAGGAGGCTGGGTTTTGGGGAACTTCGACACAAGTCTGAAGCCTGTCGCCAAAGGAACCGACGCGCTGGCCGCAGTGACGGCCGTGGTGCCGACACCGTCGGGCATCCTTGTGCAATCAGCCGCTGGTCCACTGGCTCTGCTTGACAGCACGACTCTGAAGAAGATTTCGAACACGGGAGAATGACTTGACCCTTCATGGACTCAAAGCCCAGGGGCCTTTCTACGGCCGCAGCGTTTCCGTCGTCAACGATTTGACCGCCGACGAACAATGGTACCTGTACCGCAAGACCGCTGAAATCAAGGCCGCGGTGTTCGAAGGGCGCGACCTTGAGGCCTACCGCTTGGGCGACAAAGAGCTTTCCGTCTACCTGATCTTTCTGGAAGACAGCACCCGGACCAAGGAGAGCTTTCGGAACGCTGCCCTGTTCCACGGGGCCACGGTCAGCGATTTCGATGTGGCGCACTCCTCCTTCAACAAGAAAGAAAGCTTGGCCGACACGCTGAAAATGCTTGTCGGCTACAGCCGGCGCTCGGTGTTCATCATCCGCAGCACAGTCGAAGGGGTGACCCGCGCCCTCGAGACTCAGATTGGCGACTATTGTGCCAAAGCGGGCATAGCGCCTCCCAGTTTTCTCAACGCTGGTGACGGCAAGCACGAGCACCCGAGTCAGGAATTCCTCGACGAGTTTTCCTTCCTCGAAAAAAAGGGATGGAACCGAGACAGCATCCACATCGCGTTGACCGGTGACCTCTACTTCGGAAGAACTGTGCATTCCAAAGCCGACGGGCTGAAAATCTTCCGCCACGTCAGTGTCGACCTTATCGCTCCCCCCGAGTTGGCGCTGCCAGACTTCTACCGGCAGAAGATGGAAGAAAGCGGCTTCGTGGTTCGGACCTTTCCCTCGATCGACGCTTATCTGGCGCAAGGTGAGGTGGCCGACCTGTGGTACTTCACGCGTTTGCAGCTTGAAAGGATGGGGGAAGAGGTTCTCGACAAGGTCGAGCATCTCAAGCACGCCGTGACCGTCCGTCCCGATCATCTGGACAAGCTGCCGCCCGAGACCAAGTTTTACCACCCGCTTCCCCAAAACCGAACCGCTCCGACGATTCCCGATTTTGTCACCCCGCTGGCGCTTAACGGCTGGGACGAACAGAGCCGAAACGGCTATTTCACGCGGATCACCCTGATCGGCATGGTCACCGGTTGTCTGGGTTTGGACTTTGAGGGAAAGGTGAGAACGTTCGTCGAACCCGCAGACGATTTTGTCGAAGAGGGGAGGATCAATCCCCACGGGAAGACCATCGAATATAAGACCGGTATCAAACCCGTCGACGATGGCATCGTCATCGATCACATCGGTATGGGGCGATCCGTCGAACAAATCTGGAAACTTCTGGACAAGATCCGCAGGAACCTTCAACTGAACTATCTGGCCAGTATGGGTGTGTTTTCCTCGGTGAAGTCCGATGTCGTCAAGGGGCTTATCTCGATTCCCGACCTCCCCGACCTGGGCTTCAAGAAGGTCAAGAAGCTTGCTGCTCTGAGCCCGGGCTGCACGCTCAACATCGTTCGAGGCAAGCAGGTCATCCACAAATACAGGCTTCAGATGCCGCCCAGAATCTACAACTTTGCGGAGATCGGCTGCCGCAACGAGAACTGTATCAGCCATCCGAAACAGCACGAGGGAGTCAGCCCGGAGTTTGACCGGCGCGGAGAAGGATTCGTTTGCCGGTTCTGCGAACGAATGCATACCTACGACGACATCTGGACTGACTGACAGGTTTGGTCCTCAAGCTACTGCGGGGCCACCGGATCTTCGCGTGACCCTTCGTTCGAATCCTCACGTACCTGGGGTACGCTCCGGTTCTCACTTCTGGTCCCGCTCGCCCGGAGGCCTCCTCGCTACGCTTGAGGACGAATCCTGGGACAACCTGTGTCGCCGCGAAATGTCGATTGGCACCGGGGCCAATATTGACTACGGGCGGACCCGGCTAATTTGCCAGATTTGTGCTCTTCGGGCTCGCTGGTCCAAGATCAAGGTTGAGATCGAGGTTCAAGTTCAGGTCGAGCGGCTTGTCGTTGCCGTTGATTTCGTCGAGTGCGCCTTGAATGTTGTTGGCTAGAGCCGCGTTGCGAAGCTCCCGGAAGCGGGCCATGTTCGAGACTTCCGTTGGGCCGGTTCCTTCAAGAAAGATCTCGTTGATAACGCGTTCTCCGGGCTCGCCAGACGGCAACAAACCTGTTTCGGCGTCGACGTTCATGGAATACAGGCCCGTCGAAGGCTTGGGAAACTTGAGCGGAGCAAGGTTCAGATGGATCTGCTTCATGTACTTGGCCCACATGGGACCCGCCGCGACGGCACCGGTGTTGTCCAACCCCAGCGAATTGCCGGGTTTGTCAAAGCCTAGCCAGATAGCCGTGGTCATGTAGGGGCTGTAACCCACCGTCCAAGCGTCCGACCAGTTCTGCGTGGTTCCAGTCTTACCGGCCATTTCCATGCCTTTGATCTGTCCACCCGTGCCGTTGGCGTCAAAGGAGCCGGCCAGGGTACCTTCGCTGATGGTCGATTCGAGAAGGTTGGTCATGATGTAGGCCGTCTGTGGGCTCAAAAGCTGCACCTGGGCACCCTTGCGGCGCTTGGCCTCAAGCGCGTCAGCCGCCGGATTGCTAATGACAGTGCCGTTGCGGTCCTGGATGTACAAGATGGCCACGGGATCGACGGCTCGACCCTGGTTGGCAAACACGGCGTAGGCCCGCGCCATTCTCAAGGGCGAAGTCTTGATGATGCCAAGGGCAAGGGGAAAGACACGCGGAAACGTGTTGCTAATCTGAACCGGATCTGTGATTCCCAGCAGCTTGGAGGCGCGGTCGATGGCCGCGTCGAAACCGATGCCTGCCAGAACCTGAATCGAGGGCACGTTCATGGAGTGCGCCAGGGCCTGCCGCAACAAGACCGGGCCCACCCATTCTCCCTTGAAATTGAGCGGCGTGTAGGGTGTTCCGTCTTCCTTGGTGAAGACCGTAGGAGCGTCCATGATCATCGTGGCCGGCGTGAACTTCAACGAATCGATGGCGGCCGAATAGTAGAGCGGCTTGAACGAGGATCCCGGTTGGATATTGGACTGAACGGCGCGGTTAAACTGGTTGAGCCTGTCGAATTGGGTTCCGCCGACCATTGCCTTGATATAGCCTGTAGAGTTCTCCAAGGTGATCAGGGCACCCTCGACGTTGGTTTTGCCGCTCAGGTCGATCACGCTCTGGTAAGCGTTGACGGCGGCGTCCTGCACTTCCTCAAGGCCAAAGAGCTTGGCCGCCAGGTCGATGGTCGGTGAAAGCTGGTCGGTCACCACCGACTTGGCTTCGCGCAGGTACTGGGTGGCGCTGGCCCGAAAGTCCGGCAAGTTGAATCCGAGACTGACCATGTCGAGAAGGGGACTAACTTCGGCATCGACGACGTTGCCGCGGGTTTCTGTGCTGGAATGGAACTTGCGGTTGGTTTCCGCAATTCCATCGCTCATCACTTGGTCGGCAACCTTCTGCATGTTCAAATCCAAGGTTGTGTGGATGGTCAAACCGTCTCGGTAGATGTCGTGCGGACCAAGAAGATTCTCGTCGACGAGATTTCGGATGTACTCCGAGAAGAAAGGCGCCTTGTCTTTGCGGTCAAAGAACGCCGTGCTGAGGCTGTCGCGCTGATAGTCATAGCGGGCCCAGTAGGCGTTGAACGAGGCGTCAGACGCCTCCTGGCTAATGAGCCCCGAGTGAACCATGTCGGCCAGAATCTGTTCTTGAATCTTTCGCGCACTGTTGGGGTTTCGAATGGGGGAGTACAGCCCCGGCCGTACGAGCTGTATGACCAAGATGGCGGCCTCGGCCGGAGTCAACTCCGCCACCGAATGGCGGAAGAAGTACTTGCTGGCCGCCTCAACGCCGTAGGTCGTGTGGCCGAACGGCATGTTGTTCATGTACTGTTCCAGAATTTCCTGCTTGGAGAATTTGCATTCGAGTTGGAAGGCCCACCAGAGCTCCTCAAGTTTTCGGCCAAGGCTGATCTGGGTGCGGTCGGAGTAGAGCTTTCCTGCTAACTGCTGGGTGAGGGTGGAACCCCCCGAGAACAGCTGGCCGGTAATCATCTGCAGGAACGCCCTTGAGGTTCCGCGGAACGAGAACCCGTTGTGCGTGAAGAACTCCTGGTCCTCACGCGTCATCAGCGCGTTGGTGAGCGATTTCGGAATCTCATTGTAGGAGACGATCTCGCGCTTCTCGTCGCTGAAGAATTCCGTGATGACTTGGCCGTTGAAGTCGAGCACCTGCGAGGGAAGCGCTGGTTTGTAGTTGCCGAAGTTGGATTGTTTTTGGATGTTGACTGTGCCAGCCAGAGCCAGGCCCAACAGAATGCCGATCAATGCTGAAATCGAAAGCCCGGCGATGGACAAAGCCATCAAGATCCGGTTTCTCCGGACAGAAAAGATCATAGCCTCGACACTAGGACGAAACCCCGTTTCGCGTCAAGAAGCGGGAAGGGGCGGACCCGAAACGGGGCCCCCGCTTCGAAGGGAGGGAGGATCGCTAGTCCTCGTCGCTTCGCTCCTGCGGGATCGCTCACCCCCCTCCCTTCGGCGCCCTTCCGCGACAAGCGAAGCGAAGTCGAGCTGTTTGTGGACTGTTTTTTTTGGTTTTGAGCGAAGCGAGGACGAGGTTTGGCGAAATCGACGAGGAGTGAGCCCCGGAGCGTACTTCCGGACCATGCGTCCGGCGTGTACGCGAGGAGCGAACGACGAGGAGATGAAGCCAAACCTCGCCGCAGCCGCTCAAAACCAAAAAAAAGAGGATGGTGGGGACCATCCTCTAACCCCGAAGGGTGTCGTCGACATAGTAAACTGGGAGGGGAACTACATCGACCCGACATGTTTATTTTCGGGCCGGGAGGCTGGGAACTTGAGCGATTTCCGCAGCCTCACTCCCGCTTGAAATTGACCGCCATTTGCAGCGTCAAACGATGACGGCCGCCCTTTTCGATGGTGAACGAATCGGAAACCACGGTATTGCCGATCACGAACTGAATGGTGTGGTCGCCTCGGGCCATCGGGTACGCGGTGGACGGTTTCCAAACCAGGCGCTTTCCGTCGATGACCACTTGGGTGCCCTCGGGGGCCTCGATGACCACCGAGGGCTCCTCCATGACCAGATTCACTGGAACTTCGGTAATCTTGGCCTGGGTCACCACAGCTGTCAATGTGACCGAATCTATACCCGGCAGACTGACCTCGAGGGTGTAGGGGCCGGGTTCCAGCATCAGTGGACCTTCGGTCGGCTGCAAAACCCCGTTTGCGGTGATCTTGAGCCGTTTGTGATCTTCGTCGCTTAGCGGGGGGAGTTGGAGAAGCAAGGCACCGAGGTTGCTGTTGACCAGTCTTGTCCGAATCGGAAACTGGAATTTCTCATACCCCGGGGGCAGTTCCTTATCGATTGGTTCGATACTGATGGCCAGGGGAAACGCCCCGTCGAATTGCGGGAGTTTCAAGATCGCGGTGTCAAGGGCAGCCTTAAGGCCAGCCTTGGGAACCAGCGGGGCCTCCAAGTAGAACTTCTCAGCAGGGGGGAGAACCTCGATGCCAATCCGATCGCCGGAAAGGTTGGTTCCCGACCTTCCCGACTGGAAATTCTGATAGATAAAGACCGCCAAATTGGAACGGTAGGGAAACACCTCACGGGGGATTGTGACCTCGATTTCAAGCGCCCGCGTGAATCTCGTCGAAGCCGGCAACGAAATCTGCACAAGATCGTCGAGTCCCACGACCACAGCCGGACCGTCGGGAACAACTTCTCCCTGCACCGCGCCGCGCAACGCTTCGGCGGCTAAATTCGAGGCGAGCAACACAAGCAGAGGGAACCAAAGGCGCAGGCTCATCGTTTTCCGGGAAGCAGGGGAACCGGGTCTTCCGGAGAACCTTTCCTCCGAATCTCGAAATGGAGGTGAGGACCCGTAGACTGGCCGGTCGATCCGACTCTGCCCAGAATTGTACCGGATTGCACCTGCTGATGCAAGGAAATCAGAACCTTGCTCAGGTGGCCATAGATGGTTTCGTAGCCGTCACCGTGGTCAAGCCGGACGAAGTTTCCGTAAACACTGTTGAAACCCGTTTCTTCGACCGATCCGTCGCGCGCTGCGTAAACTTCGGTGCCCATGGGGGCGGCCAAGTCGATACCTGCGTGAAACGTGGGGTGGCCGGTAAACGGGTTGGCGCGGACGCCGAACGACGAAGTCAGAGTGCCCTTGGGGAGAGGAAAGCGGAACAAGATTCCCAAGAAGAAGGCCCTCTCCATAGGGTTGAACCGCTGACCCGCAAAAAAGAGCATGGTCTCTGTTCCCAGGGAGCGTGAAACCGTCAGTTTCACACCGAGGGGACCCGTCGAAAGCACGGCGTCCATGATTCGGTCAAGCTCGGACGGATGGTCAAGGGCCAGAAAAAGGCCGGGTTGGGTTGGAATGAGCAAGACCTGGCCGGTCTTCAAAGACGAGACGCTATGCAGGCCGTTGAGTGTCGCAAGGGTCTCGTAGGGGACATTGAAAAGGCTGGCCAGAGTGAACATCGAATCTTCGGCCTTGACACGATACTGGAACAAAGTCAGGTCGCCGGGATCGTTCCCGGCTGCGAACGCCTGATACGCCAGGTCAACAAGCTGCTGCTGCTGCTGAAACAGGGGGTCCTTGAACGGTGACAACTCATGGATTTCCGGATAGATGATCCCCTGGGCGAGACCCCTGGGGAGGAAAAGAATAAAAAGGAGAACCACCGAAGCAACTCGAAATCGTGTCATTGCTGAGCGTTGGAAAGCTTGTCGAGGATGGTCTTGTAGCGCTCGGTTTCTTCGTCCAGCGCCAGAGTCTGGGTGACCGGCAACAGCAATTCGATGGTTTTTCGCCTTTGGTCAGCCAATCCAGCCGTCTGGAAGAGCCTTTCGGCCCGAACATAAGCGTCGAAGGCGTCCTTGGGCTTGTCGAGTTTGACGGCGACGGTTCCCAAAGCTCTCCAGTCCTGCCCGATGCCCAGGGTGTTTTCCATGGTTCTGTCGAGAATGAGCGCCGCCTCGAGCTCGCTCTGTGCGGCCGTCCAATTTCCCTCATGGCCAAGCACCGAAGCCTTCATGAAATGGTTGGAGGCCATTTCTTGTTTCAGCCCCAGCTTCTGGTTCACGGCCAGAGCCTTTTCGAACGCCGCCATCGCCTCCTTGGGGTGGTCAGAGTTCTTCTCTAGGGTCCCCAAGGCGTGGTTGAGAGCCGCCCCCTCGGCGGTTTCAGGAAACGGCTGAAGCGAGGTCAGGCGGGTCCGCGCGGAATCGTCGTCGCCCTCGGCCAGGTCGGCTTGCACGAGGTTGACTGCTACCTGGAGGATCAACGTTCGGTTGCCAGTGTGGTTGGCCATGGCTCCCGCCTGGGTCAGCGAAACTCGGGCTTCGTCAATCTTTCCTAGAGCCGTCTGTGCCGCGGCGATCGAGTTCCAAGCGACTGTCATTCCGGCTTCGTTATCGACGGCGGTGTCGAGGTCCAAGGCGATTTGATAGAACTGGAGCGCCTGCTGGTATTGGACGGCCTGAAACGCATTCTGGCCGAACTTCAGGTAGTCGGCGGCTCGGTTCTTGCGGTCCTGAACACCTTCGGGAGGAGGGGGAGCCGAGCTGCAGGCGACAAGCGCGGCGGTCATTAACACAAAAATAAGCGCTCGCATCAGAAGTTCTCGTCCCTTTGACCCTGAGGCGCGCTGGTCTGGGGTTTAGCCTCAGGAACGCCGCCTTTCAGAAGCGGGTTGTTTTTCAGGCCGTCCATCACGTCGCCGGCTTTCCGGATAGTCGAAGTTGTATCCTCCAGCAGGCCAGAGATCTGCGGGGTGGACTGGTTCAGGTAGGTTGTGAGTCCCTTCACCTCGGTGAGCGTGGCGTTGACTTGCGACAGAATTTGCGAAATCTGGTTGTACATCGCGTTCTTGTCGTCCAAGAAGGTCTTGAGGCTTCCCTGCGGATCCAGGAGCTTAGGAATCAGACCCTTGGGGTCCTGCAGTTGGCTGGTCAGGTGATCGACGTTGGCTGACACGCTGTTGAGGTTGGCCAGCATCGCCGAGATTCGGTCTGAGTTCGAGGTCAGCAGGGAGTTGGCGTTGGTGGTCGTGGTCGAAAAGTCTTGAATGAGGGAATTGGCGTTGGCCGAAGTCGTGGCCACGACTTGGTTGACCGTTCCGATGGTCTTTTCCACTTCGCGGATGAGGCTGGCGATCTCGTTGTTGGATTTGCCTTCAATGGCGTTGTTCACATTGCCCAGCAGTCGTGTAACGGCCTCGGAGGTGTTCCTCACGTCGACCAAAGCCGGCTGAATCTGCGCCACGATGCCCGCAATCGCGCCGTTGTCCGGCGGCCGATCCACCAAGCCTTGCGCAATCAAATCCTTGCCAAGGGTGCTTTCGCCTGACGGCAGGAACGAGTTCTCCTCCATGGGCGGTAGCTGGTTTATTCCAGGAAGAAGCTTCATAGTGCCTGCACCCAATCCGAGCGGATTGACCGACAGTTCTAGAACAGAATCGGGACGGACCTTGGGGTAGTAGTCTTCGTAGATGGCGATATCGACCCGGACCCGGTTGAAACTGTTGAGTTCGATGCCGCTGACCTTGCCGATCTCAAAGCCTCGAAGCTGCACTCCCATGCCGACCGTTAACCCCTCAGCCGACGAAAACCTTGAGAAGAACATGTAGTTCTTGGCAAACCAGCGCTGATTGGCTCCCATAAACACCAAGACAACCACGAGAGCCAGGACGCTGATCAGAAGGAAGAATCCGACAACTTGTTGCGCGTGTTTGATGCGGAACTTCATGGCATCACTTTAGGGTGTCCTCGACCTCATGGTCAATGGAAAGGAGTTCCAGGATGTCGCCGCTGAACGTCGCTGCCTGGCTCAGCACCGACGTCAGAATGGCCGCCACCTCGGGCCGTGGATCCTTGGTGACTTCGGCGAAGGCTCCTGTTGTTAGGACTGCCCCCGCCTTGAGCAGGACCAGCCTGTCGGCCAGCCGCGCCGTCACCGCGGGTTCTTGGGTGACCAGGAGCAGAGTGCGGCCTTCGTGCTTCAGGTTGCTGAATAGTTCCATGAGTTTCTCGGTCGCTTGCGCGTCCAGTCCACCCGTTGGGTCATCGAGGAACAGGACTTCGGGTTCCATCACCAAACCGCGGGCCAAGGAAACCAGCTTCTGCTCGCCCAAGCTCAACTGCGAAGGACGGAGCCCAAGCTGGGCGCGAATTCCGGCAAGTCCGGCCGCCCGGGTGACGGCATCGCGGATCTCCTGGCGTCCGGCCTTGGGCCGGTGGTACAGATAGGGAAGCTCGATATTCTGATAGACCGACTTGTTGGCCCAAAGTGCGCCGTTCTGAAAAACAAACCCCATTCCCTCGCGAAGCACGACGTTTTCATGGTCGCTGAGGTCTGACCAGTCGAGGCCGCGGTACTGGATGGTGCCCGATTCTGGGGGAATCAAGCCAGCTCCCAGGCGGAGGAAGGTGCTCTTTCCAGCCCCTGAGGGACCCATGATCACTGTGCACGAACCGATAGGGACAGTGAGCGTCAAATTGGCGAACAGAGGCGCCGATTCGGGAGAGTAGACCACCGAGTCGAAAACCAAGAGCGGAGCGTCGGTGACGGCAGTGATCATAGCAGGTACCCCAGGGTGATGATGACGTTCACAACGATCAACAGAGCGAAACCGCGCCCGACGGCCTTGATGACAAGCACGGGCACCTCCGTCGAGCTCTGTTTGGCCTGAAAGCCGTGGAACGAGGAGACGACGGCGATGACCATGCCGAAGGCGACGCTCTTGGCCAGGCTGGCGACAAGATCCGTCACGGTCAAATGGATCAGGAGGTTGCTGAAGTACTCGTTGGCGGGGAGCGGCTGAAGAAACTGCACGATGACCCAAGCTCCTGCAAGGCCGCCAACGCTGAACAGCATGTTCAGAGCCATCATCGAGACGGTGACTCCCAAGAACCGCGGAACGACCAAGTACGAAATCGGATTGATACCGACAGCCATGTACGCCTCGATTTCCTGGCTGATCACCATGTTCGAGAGTTCGGTGGCAATCGCCACTCCCGAACGGGCCATAATGATGAAGGCAGTCAGAAGAGGACCAAGTTCCCTGGTAATGATGGTGACGAGCAAATTGTAGAAGAGATCGGTCTGTCCGAGGGCAAGCAGCTGGGCTCCCTCAAAAATGACGACCGCGCCGAGAGATACCGCAATAAGCAGGATGATGGCCAATGCGTTGACCCCGGTGAACAGGATCTGCATGACCACCACGCGCCAGCCGACGCCTCGGTGGGAGTTAAGCTTCAGCGACTCCCGAATGACGAGCCAGAAGAACCCGAAACCGTAGAAGGCGTCCTTCCAGGCTTGTATGGCCTTTTCGCCCCATTGCGCGATCATGAAAACAGCTCCTCGAGCACTGCCGGGTCGATGGGGCGGGCTCCCGCCGTCAAACCCAACTTCCGGTCCGGCCGGTTGTCGCCGTGAAAGTCGGAACCCGCGCTGACTTTCAGCCCCCAGCGAGCTGCAAGCCCCTCCAGCCTGCGGCAGTAGCGGGGCTCGGTTCCAGGATGCCAAGCCTCGATGCCGTCGAGTCCCAATTCCTTCCACTGTCCGAATTTTTCTTCCATTTGGACAAAACTCAGCTGAAGCGACATGGGGTGGGCGACAATGGCCAGCCCGCCGCCCCTGTGGACAAGAGCGATGGCGTCTTGCAGGGAAAGCGCTGCCTTCTTTTCGTAGAAGAGCTGTCCTCGGCCCAAAAAATGCGTGAAGGCTTCCTGAATGGTTTTCACCTTCCCGCGTTCGACGAGAAACCTGGCGAAATGAGGTCTCCCCACTTGGCCGCCGCGGGCAAGGGCCGCGACCTCGTCGAAGCCCCCGCGAATGCCGGCTTGTGCCATTTTGGCGAAGATCTTTCGGTTGCGGTCTTCGCGTAGCGCCTGAACCTCGGGAAGTCCGCTGGTCCAGCCCCCTTCCCATTGCTTCAAACCCAGCCCCAACAGGTGGAACTCTCCGGTTTCTGTTTCGACTTCCAGCTCGATACCGGGCACAAACGTGAGTCCCTGAGACGAGCAGGCAACGGCCGCTTCGGTGAGGCCGGCCACCGTGTCATGGTCGGTCAAGGCCAGCGCCGTGAGACCGCGGGAGACGGCCAGCGACACCAGTTCCGACGGGCTCAGACGGCCGTCCGAAGCAGTAGAATGAGAGTGCAGGTCGACCATGAAACCAGTCTAAATGTTTTTGACGGAGGTTGACAGTCCCCTCCGCTGGGAATTATCCTGAAAACCGTATTCAGCCTTGAGGGAGGTTCTGTGCCCAAAGCCACCCAGTATAAATCCAGCTCGGTGATCTACTTCCAGGGTGACGTCGGAGACAAGATCTTTATCTTGAAGGCTGGCAAGGTTTTATCCAAGACCAACGACATCGAAACCAAGGAAGAAATCAACGAGCTCGTGGCACCAGGCGAGTTCTTCGGCGTTAAGAGCGCGTTGGGCCGCTACCCTCGAGACGAAACGGCCTTGGTTCTGTCGGACTCAGAAGTCCTTGTGTTCACAGTTCCCGAGTTCGAACAGCTGGTTTTGTCCAACACCCGCATCATCATGAAGATGTTGAAGGTCTTCTCGAACCAGCTGCGAAGGATGCACGGGAAAGTTCAGAACCTGATCGGGAAGGGGTCCAGCAAGGACGCCGAGGCCGGGTTGTTTTCCATCGGCGAGTACTATTTCACCAACCGGCAATACAAGCCGGCTGTTCATGCGTTGGCACGTTACCTCACCTTGTACCCCGCCGGCCGCTACGCCGTTGAAGCCTCAGACATGGCCAGAAAGGCCGGCCAAGGCGTTTCCAAAACCGACAGCACGGCTCTTTTTGCAGCGGCTGGCAGCGACGATGATGAAGAGCCGGATTTCAGTCCGCCCGCCCCGACGCCGGCGGCCACTCCTTCGGCTCCGCCCGCCGACCCGTCGTCAGCCAAGGGGTTCTTTGAGGCCGTCGCCCTGGCCAACCAGGAAAAGTACCTAGACGCCTTCAAGATCTTCCAAAAGATCGTGACCACCAACATCGACCCCGAACACAGCGCCAAGGCCGAGTTTGAAATGGGCCGATGCCTTGTTTCCCTGACTAAGTACGATGAAGCGATCAAGCACCTGACTGCCCTGATTCAGAAGTATCCCAAGCATCCCGATCTCAAAGATGCATTGTTCTACATTGGGCGCTCCTACCAAGGCAAAAACGACAATACCTGGGCTCGGAACTTCTACACAAAGATTCTGAATTTGGCTGGGGAGGACGAACCCGTCGCCATCAAGACACGCAAGGCCCTCAAGGAACTCGAGGGGGCCAAGGTATGAGTCTCGACCTTTCAGTCTTCAACCGGTTCGCAATCACCAAGCGGGCCGGAGAAATCATCTTTTGCGAGTTCGAACCTGGGGATGCGTTCTACCTGATTCAAAGCGGCAAGGTCAAGATCGTCAAGATCGTCGGCGACCTGGAAAAGACCCTGGACATTCTCAACCCTGGCGAGTTTTTCGGAGAGATGGCGTTGCTCGAAGAGGCCCCTAGGAGTGCGACCACCATCGCTCTCACCGATGTCAAGCTTCTGGAATTCAACAGGGCCAACTTTGAGGTGCTCATGCAGGGGCAGCCGCAGATCGTGCTCAACCTTCTCAAGCTTTTTGCCAAGCGAATCTACGATCAGAAACGAAGGTTCATGATCCTGACCCTCGACGATATTCAGGCGCGTGTTGCCGACGTCTTCCTCATGCTTGATGAAAACGGACCGCGGCCGATTGATGCGTCCGACAACGCCAGGACGTTTCCCAATTCGGCAGAAGATGTTGCCCATTGGGCGGGGATCTCGGTCGCCAAGGCCAATGAGGTCCTCAAGCAGTTCGTCAACCAGCGGCGGGTCGAGGTCCAGCAGGGAAAAATCATTGTGAAGAACATTATGGACTTTAACCGGTTGGTCAAATCCAAGCGACAAGACTCAACCTAGCGAATCAGCTCCAAGACGGGAGCGACAAGTTTTCCGTAGGCCGTTTCGTCTTCGGTTTTGGCCTGGGTTAGCCAGGTTTTTGCCTCGTCGTTTTTCTTGAGCGCAAACGCGGTCAAACCCCGGGCGTAGGCAACAAGGCCCTTTGGCAAGTTCTTGGCTTGCACCTTGGCAAACAGGCCTTCGGCCGCGGTGTAGTCCTTGGCTTCGTAGGCGGCCAGTCCTGAACCGTACAAGGCTCCGTCGTCATTGGGCCGCAGCGCCAACGCGGATTGAAAGGCGGCTCCCGCTGCCGGGAATTTCTTATCCTTGAGCTGGTTGTTTCCCTCTTCGAGCCTCGCGTGGAAGCCCACCTTGGCCTTCCAGAAGGCCTGGAGGTCGGAGGAAGCCGCGTCGAGGTCTTTGGAGGCCTGAAACCTCTTCAGCACAGCCGCGCTGTTGGCCTCTTCCGTCGCCGTTGGCGACAAATCCGCCAGCACCGACCCTAGCAGTCTCGAGTAGGTTGGTTCCGAACTTTCCAGAAGAAAGGCCGCCAAGCCCCACGCTTCCAGGTCGTTTCCGGAATCTGCGTCCAGCGAGCCTTCGCGTGCCGTCAGAAGAGCCTGGAGAGCGGGCGCCTTATCCCTCCATTTCTGCTGGAGCATTTCGAGATACCTGAGGTCGGGGTCGTTCGAGAGCGTCTTCCCATCCCAGCGGGAGTTCCAGAAAACACTCGCCAGCCCTGTTTCGATCCACGCCGGCGGATGGGGAATGAAGGTCCACAAGAACTGAAAGAACCCTTGAAAAGCAAGTGACCGCACTTCGTCGATGGGCGTCCCTTCGGCCGGAACCCATGCCAGCAAGGCACTTTTCGAGACATCGGTGTACTGCAAGTAGATGTAGTCGGCCGGGATGGGGGTTACCTGCCCACTCACGGCGGCGTCGAAGTCGGCCTTGGTCGCGTACAACACGACTTTCCAGGGTCCGGGGGCCTTAGAAAGGTCGAACAGGAAGAGGCTGTTGTAACGTGCCAGCAGGGCTTCCATCAGGTCAACCGTCGAACGTGCCGAGTCTGCTCCTGCCCAACTTGTGACGGTGTAATGGGGGCCTTTGGCGACAAAAGGTGCCTCAACGGTCCCTCCGAAAACAAAGAAGGGCAACAGGACGAATACTAGGACAAATAGGCGGAATTTCATGGCAGCTCCTGGTTCCTGGGGCTTTGCCGGGGACCGGAATCGAACCGGCACGGCCGTTT
>CAYYUZ010000043.1:25707-28004 GCA_964475005.1 uncultured Spirochaetales bacterium | reverse complement strand
GGGCCGCTGCTGACGGTGGCGGGAACCTTGCTGCAGAATCGGCCTCTGCTGAATTTCTACAGGAACATTTGGAAGTGCGTGGGTCTGGAAATGGAAGGAGTCTACTACTCCCGAAAGGTGACCGAATCTATCGAACTCGGGGTCCTCGATGCGTCGGTGGTTCAGCGCTACTACTACTACGTGTCCGACCTTCCCCTGGAAGCCGGAGAACAGTTGTCGGCCCCACTGTCGCCCGACCAGGGAATTCCGCCCCTATACGCCATTACCCGCGAGGTTCTGACCGCAATCTTGCCGGAATTCGACGATACAAAAGAGGACGGCAAGAAGGGTTCTGACTAAGGCTCCGGCAGAACCCTTCAAGGACTTTTTCGTCTAGCTCCTGATCTTTTGCAGCGCGCCGGACCAGGAAACCACTTGATCCAGCAGGGTTTTAAGGGGGACTTCCTGTGCGGGGTTGGGCTTGAAGACCGACCAGTTTTCGAAATCGGTGATCATCGACAGGTGTACGGCCGTTCGAACGTCGGCGATCTGCAACTCCCCGAGAATTCCGCGAAGGTGTTCAATGGCCCGTGCGGCTCCTTGGCCCCCGTAACCCACGATACCCGCGGCCTTGTTGTTCCACTCCCTGTAGACAAAATCCAACGCATTTTTGAGGGCTCCCGGAATACTGTGGTTGTACTCCGGCGTGACGAAGATGTAGCCATCAAACTTGGCGACAGCTTCGGCCCACTTCTTGGTGTGCGCGTTGGCGTATTGGCCCATCGAGGGAGGCATGGCCTCGTCGAGGAGGGGCAGTTTGAAGTCGGCGATGTCGACGATTTCAAACTGGGCGTCGCTTCGCTTCTTGGCGTGTTCCAAGACCCACTGGGCGACAGTCTTCGATTTTCCCCCGGGGCGTGTGCTTCCGGAAATGATACCGATCTTGGGCATGAGAATCCTCCTCGTGATGACCAGAGTACAGACCCTGGGTGTTCCAAAAAATACCGCAAGGTACTTGATCTGTCAACTATTGATAAAGCAACTATTGAGACCCTCGAATTGACCTCGCTCCTCGTTTCGGCTACCCTCCGTGGCATGGGTTTGAACTGCGGTATTGTGGGCCTGCCAAACGTCGGCAAGTCGACTATTTTTTCTGCTCTGACGAGAAGCGAGGCGTTGATCGCCAACTATGCCTTTGCAACCATTGATCCGAACGTCGGAATTGTCGATGTTCCCGATCCCCGGCTGAAGAAGATCGCGGCCTACATTCCTCCCCAAAAGCTGGTTCCCGCCACCGTCGAAATTGTCGATATCGCGGGTCTGGTCAAGGGAGCCAGCCAGGGCAAGGGACGGGGCAATCAATTCCTGGCCAACATCCGCGGCGTCGACGCCATCCTTCACGTGGTCAGGTGCTTTGAGAACGCCGACATCGAACACGTTGAAAACCGCGTTGATCCTCTCGACGACCGGGAGATCATCAACCTCGAACTCGCTTTGGCAGATTTGGATTCCGTCAGCAAGAGAATCCCCAAAGTAGAAAAACTGGCCCGCGCCCAAGACAAGGACGCCAAGGCGCAGCTGGAAGTGCTTGAAAAACTCAAGGTTCACCTTGACCAAGGCAAACCCGCTCGGGGGTTGAGCCTGACCTCCGACGAGAAAGCCCTCGTCAGGGACCTGTTCCTCATCACCCTGAAGCCCATGATTTACGTTGCTAACGTCGACGAGGAAGGCCTCAAAAAGGAACCGGCCTACGTTGATGCTCTGCGCAAAGCGGCAGCGGCCGACGGAGCCGAAACCCTGGCGTTGTGCGGCAAGCTCGAGGCCGACATCGCGGCGCTCGACGACGAAGAGGAGCGGATGCTGTTTCTGGCCGAATCGGGTCTTGAGGAATCGGGACTCGACAGACTGGTGCACGCCGCCTATCGGACCTTGGGACTGCGAACCTACTTCACGGCCGGCGAAACTGAAGTCCGTGCATGGACCTTCCACGAGGGGGACAGAGCTCCCCAGGCCGCTGGCGTCATTCACAGCGACTTTGAAAAAGGGTTCATCAAGGCCGAGGTTTACCACTACGACGATCTGATGGAACTCCATTCCGAAGCCGAGATCCGCCTCAAGGGCAAGCTTCGCATTGAGGGGAAGGAGTATGTGGTCCAGGACGGCGACATCATGCACTTCAGGTTCAACGTCTGATCTCTCCGATTTGGCGTCATCTCCTCCTTGTTCGGTGCTCACGTACTTCCAGTACGTTCCGCTCCTCACTGCGTCGTCGATTTAGCCAAATCGAAGATCTCAGACGTTGAACAGCTTTGCCGGGG
>CAYYUZ010000043.1:14991-25607 GCA_964475005.1 uncultured Spirochaetales bacterium | reverse complement strand
GGGCGCTTCGCTGCGGGGCTGTGACGTTGGCGGCTGTGTGGCCGGTCGCTGCGCTCCGGCGCGGGGTTATTTCAAGAGCGTTCTTACTAACCCTTCGATTTCTTCAATCAGGGCTGCCCAGGTTTCTTCCTTGGAAAGATCGAGGCCGTTGAAGACCGTTGTCTGACGGGAACGGAGGGCGAGGTGGCTCAGTCCGGCGCTGAAAAGGGCCGAAAGGGTGAGAAATCGTTGCTTGGGCAGGAGGGGCCACTTTTCCCAGAGAGCCTGGAGGATGAGCATCCCTTCAGATTCTCGTTCGTCGTCGAGGCGCGCCAACAAAGGGCTTGAACCGGCCTGTTCGGTCGCCATGATGGTCAAAATGCCGGGTTCGTTTCTGAGTCGTTGCTGATAGGCGTTCAAAATCCACCCAGAAGCGGCGGCGGCGTCGGGCCACCGGTCGCTGGACAGACCTTCGGTGAGTTCGATGCGGAGGAACCTCCAGAGGTTGATCCCCTCGGCAACGTGTTTGAGATACCCGTCCCAATCTCCGAAATACCTATACAGAAGAACTTTATTGAGTCCAGACGCCGCGGCGACAGCGTTGACTCCGAGCGGCGATCCGGCCGCCAACAGGGCGCGGCCGGCCACAAGAAAGCGTTGTTTCGATTCTTCCTTTGCCACTTAGTTGCCCCCACCCACAAACAGGAGATTGGCCGGAATTCGCGGTGCCCGGAGAAATTCCCCATCGGGTTTGCCCACAGCGAGCAACATTTGAACTGTCTCTCCCGGGCCCGCAAGGAGTGAAACAAGTTGTTCGCGGTCACTATCATACTGGTGGGGTTCCTGAAGCCCCTGCGACAAAGGGAGAAGAACGTCACCGCGAGCCAGGACCGCCATCCACATCTGTTGAAGTGCCCGTCCGGCTTCAAATTGCTCCCGAGGTGTATTCTGACTTGTGGTCAAAACGATCACCTGCTGACACCGGTCAAGAACCTTCCCCAGCATGTCGATCCCAGAACGGCCATAGTCCGAAGGGCTTTGGGGGAAGATTTGCGCAAGGAATTCTACGAAGCCCACTTGGTTCTTGTCGAAGTTGCCCAGCAGGGTAATTCCGTACGGATGCTCGGCCCTGGCCTGGGCGCCATAAACTGTATTAGTAACGCTCTCCATCAACGTGCCCGGCTGTGTCATCTCGATGTTGTAGGCTTCTCGGGCCAAGCCTAGAACTTTGACGAGTTTTGGTCCCTGATCGACAACAGTGAATTTGATCCCAGGACGGTCAAACTGCGATATCTCACCGACAAACTTTGCATTGAGCCGGGCTGGGTTCACCCTGTACTTAACTGTAGGACTGGCGAAAACGTCAACGTTGACGCCAGAGGTGGCTGGTTCCTTTGGTTGGCTGTCCCCGGAGACGAGTTTCCACTCAAAGACCGGTAGCCCCGGATCTTGCTGAGGATTCCAACCGTCAGGAGCGATCCACCGGACCCAAAGCCGGTTCCCTTGGGACTGAGCCGACAAGCTGGTTGCCTCTGTAAAGGTTCCAAGACTCAAGATCAGCTGCCGGTCGTAGGGGTCAGTTTTTGGAAGAAGCCTCGTCGGGTCGAGTCCTCCTCTTGCGGTCGTGGCGTCGATCCACCACAGCCGCCAGCTTTGAATGTTGTGGGCGTTTTGTGCCCAACGGGCGGAGTCGACGAGGTTTTCAAGAGGATCGAGCGAAGACCCTGTCAATGACGGTTTCGTTTCGGGTTGACAACCGGAAAGAACGAAAAGACTCGAAAGGAGAAGGATCGCCAAAACCGGCCAGGATTCTGAGGGGAGGTATCGCTGTAACTTCATGGTGACACTACAGTAACTGCATGGTTACACCGATGTCAAGAGGACCAACCCACGACGAGTTCGCATCGTTTTGGTACACTGAAGCCATGATTCTGCTCCTTCTTGCCCTCCTCTTTTTTGCCCTCCTTGCCGCCTACCTCTGGTGGAATCGGTCGGCGCTGTTTGTCGCGGGAGCCCACCGGGCGTTTCAGCGCGGTGACGAAAAGGGAACCCTAGCCTCATTCGCGAAGGCCGAAGCCGCGGGCAGGCTCGACGTTCAAAATACCGTCAGCTACGCCTACTTGGCTCTCAAGAACGGTCAGACCGGCGCGGCCGGGGAACTCCTGGATCGATGCCTGTCCCAAGGGCGCCGCGGGCGGAGTCTGAAAGAATCTGACAGGCGTTTGGTCGAGAGTTACCGGGCGCTCGTGCTTTGGAAGCAAGGGCACCTTGATCAGGCAGTTGTTGTGCTTGAGGAGCTCCTGTCTCTCGGCTACCAGACGACGACGCTGTACGGCAACTTGGGGTTTTTTCTCGTCCTCCAGAAGAATTGGGAACGCGCCGAGACTGTGTGCCTGCAAGCTGTCGCATGGGACCCGGAAGGAAAGGTCATTCTCGACAACCTGGCGTCGCTCTATATGGAAAAGGAGCAATGGGAGAAGGCCGCTGAAATCTACCAGAGACTCTTGGCGCTGAGACCCCAATTTCCCGAGGCGTGGTCTGGGGCGGGTTGGGCGGCCCTCAAAACCGGCGACGCAGTTGAGGCCAAACGCTGCTGGGAACAGGCTCTCCGGTTGCCGTTTCACTCGCTGACGACGGTGGAGCGGGCCAACATTGAAGCCGCGCTGGCCATGGTATAATCGGGCATCGTGCGACCCCGGCGGAGTATCAGGACCCAGTTCCTTTTTTCGTTCCTCGTCGTCCTGATGATTCCCGTCGTCTTGCTGGGAGTTCTCAGTCCTTTGTTCTACACAAGGACGGTGGAAGATCTGACCGTCAACTCGAGTTACGAGATGATTGGGCAGGTCAACCGTAACCTCGATCAGCTCTTTCTGAAGCTTGAGCAGTTGATGACCCTGACCTCAAGGGTTCCTGACGTCGCCGCGTTTCTTGAGGGAACGTCGGGTACCGACAGCGGGGTCAAGGGGTACTTGGCGGCGTTGAAGGAGAGTCACCCCGAACTGACAGGTTTGGTCATACTCAACGGTCAGGACCGAACCGAGTTCTTGGATTTCACCCGGGTCACCCGTGACCCGCTTCTGTGGGAGTCTTGGGCGCGCGAGGCCTTGGCGGAACCCAACCGCATGCACATTTTGGCCCGCCCCATTGGGCGAAACCTCCGCAGCCGCCGAACCATGGGCGACAATGTGGTCTCCATCATCAAGGCCTTTCCCCCGGGGGTTCTGTTGATGGACGTGCATCTGAAGACCATCGAGAAGGTCTTCAGCACTGTCCGGCCGGGAACTCTGGGCTTCCTGTTTCTGACGGATCCCTCGGGCGATGTGGTCTACGCTCCGGTCAACCCCCTGGTCTACCGAATTCCCGCGTCGTTTTTGAAGGAGGGCCGTTCCCGGTCGCTGTTCTCCATCGACGGTCGGGTGTATCAGGTGCTTTTGACTCCATCGGCGTACACAGGCCTTTCCACTGTAGCCGTCTACAGCCTCGACGAGGCCTTGGGCGGAGCGCGGCTTTTGGGACTATTTGCCTTTTTGATCGGCGTAACGACCTTCGGCTTGGCCATCGGCGTGTCGTTTTGGGTGTCAGCGGGGATTGCCCGGCCCATTGTTAGGCTGACCCGGCTCATGGAGGAGGCCGAAACGGGCAACCTCGACGTGCGTTTCCCCGATCCCCCCAACGACGAGGTGGGCCGCCTGGGCCAGAGTTTCAACACCATGATTGGCGAAATCCAAAAGTTGTTGGACCAGGTGTATGAGGAACAGCAGAAAAAGCGCGAGGCCGAATTCCGCATCCTGCAGGCCCAGATCAAACCGCACTTTCTCTACAACACCCTCGACACCATCCACTGGATGGCGCAAGAAAAGGGCGCCGGCGACATTGTCGGCATTGTCGACGCGCTCACTCGACTGTTCCGTATCAGCCTCAGCAAGGGGCGCGATGTGATCCGCCTGGAAGAGGAACTCGAACACGTGACCAGCTACCTCGTCATTCAGAAGATCCGATACCTGGGCAAATTCGACTACACCATCGACGCCGACCCGACCCTGTTGGCCATGCCTGTTGTCAAGCTGACGCTGCAGCCGCTCGTAGAAAATGCTCTCTACCACGGCATCAAGGAGAAAGTCGGCCATGGAACTCTGACCGTTTCGGCGCGAAAAGAGGGGGAGGTCTTGGTCCTGACCGTTACCGACGACGGGGCGGGAATGGATGCCCCCGCACTGAAGGCCCTGGAACGCAATCTTGGGCACGGCGAGGACGCCAGCCAGAAGGGGTTCGGCATTTTCAGCGTTCACCACCGTATCCGGCTTGTCTTTGGTGAAGGCTGGGGCCTCTCGTACCAGAGCACACCTGACAAAGGGACGACAGTGACTGTCCGCCAACCGTTGGTCGCCGAGGGAGAACTGGCATGACGCGGTTTCTGATCGCCGACGACGAGCCCCAAATTCGCAAGGGTCTTCGGGGCCTAGTGACGCAAATCCTCGATGGCGAGGTCGAGTTTGTCGAAGCCGAAGACGGCGTGGAGGCCTACGAGAAGGCTACCGCCGAAACCCCCGACATCCTCCTCCTCGACATCCACATGCCAAGGCTGCGGGGTCTCGATCTGGTTGAGAAGCTTAGTCAGCTGGGGCACGACTGGATCATCATCGTGGTGACCGGCCACGACGAATTCGAGTACGCCCGCACCGCCTTGAGTCTGAGGGTCTTTGATTTTCTGCTCAAACCCGTTCCCGAGGATCAGTTCCGGTCCGTCATTCTCCGGGCCAGGAAGGAACTCGACAAACGCCGCGAAGAACGAAGGTTCGTGGATTGGTCGAAGGACAGACTTGTTCAGCAGCGGGGCGTGTTTCGCGAGACCCTCCTGCAAGACTGGATGGAAGGCCGGCTCTCCCTTGCGGATTTTGAACATTCGGCGCGTTACCTCGACTTGAAGCTGCCGGAGAGTCCATCGCTATTGCTGCTGGCGTTCACAGACCGCATCGCAGGCTCGCCGGGGGCCTTGTTGAGCGCCGAACGCAACCGGTTCTTCACGGCGGCCCGGCAGACGGTTCTCGCCTTTCCCCGCTCGTTGGCCTTCGAAGACACCCGTCACAACGTTGTGCTCATTGTCGACCGCAACGCGACCGGAGGGTGGAAGCCCATGGCGGCGCTGCTCGCGGAGACTCTGAGCAGTTCTCAGGGAACTCCCCCACCCATCGAAGGCCTCGACCGCGACAGCTGGTCCGACCTGCCCGAAGCCTGGAGCGTTCTTGTCGGCCTCTTGGCCACCGACAGGGCTGAAGGGGGCTTGGTGCAGGGAGCCAGAAACTACCTGGAAGTTCACTACCGAGACCCAGACCTTTCGCTGGAGGCCGTGGCCGACCACCTCCGCGTCACGCCAAACTATCTGAGCCGGCTACTGAAGTCATCGACGGGCCGCTCGTTCGTCAACTTTCTTTGCCACCTGCGCATGGACAAGGCCAAAGTGTTCCTTGAAGATCCTCGCCTCCGAATCGCCGAAGTGGCCGAACGCGTCGGCTATCGCGACCAGAACTACTTCTGCCGCCACTTCAAGACCGTTACAGGTCGCACACCCAAGGCGTGGAGGAGCGGCGGGGAGGGCGAGCCATGACTTTTAGGACCCTTGTTCTCAGCTCTTTGATTGTTTTGGCTTCCTGTTCACCCCAAGCGGAAAAGCCTGTCACCTTTCTGATTGGCGTGAGCCAGGCCAACCTCAGTGAGCCGTGGCGAATCAGCATGACCGACGAGATTCAGCGTCAGGCGGCGTTGCATCCCGAGCTCCGGATCATCGTGGCCGACGCTTCCGACTCTTTGGGCAAGCAGATCGGCGACGTCGAGAAGTTTGAAGGCCTGGGGGTCGACCTTCTCATCATCTCTCCCCTGGAGTCCGAGGCCATCACTCCGACTCTGACTCGGGTGTTCCATTCGATTCCGGTAATTGTTGTCAATCGCTCGGTCGACGATGATGACTACACACTCTTCATCGGACCCGACAACGCCCGCATCGGCCAGGAGGCCGGGCGGTTTGTCGCCAGGACCCTCAAAGTGACCGGCGGAAAAGTGCTTGAGGTTTTGGGGCGAAGCGGCTCGCCTCCCACCCTTGAACGCGCCGAAGCTTTTCGCCAGGAAGTCGCCCACAACCCGTTGATTGCGTTGCAGAGCCCTGTGTTGGCCAACTGGCTCCGAGACGGCGCCGAGGACCTTGTTCTTGAACGCCTTCAGGCAGACGATCCGCCGCAGGTGATCTTTGCGCACAACGACGCCATGGCCTACGGCGCGTGGTTGGCGGCTGAGAAACTCGGTCTGGCCAAGCACATCACCTTTTTGGGAGTCGACGGTCTTCCAGGACCCCGCGGGGGAATCGAGATGTTGCATTCGGGAATCCTCGACGGGACGTTCCTATCTCCGACGGGGGGAAAAGAGGCCATCGAATACGCGCTGGCTCTCTTGCGCCACGAAGGCGAACAGCCGAAAAAAGTCATTCTGGGCACGCGGTTCATCTCGCAGACCGATTCGGGGCTCCAGAAAGCCGCGATCGTTGCAAGTCCGCCGACCCGTGCTCGGACAGTGGGCTACTTTGCCGCGAGTTCCATGGGTTCGTGGACGCTGCATCTGCGTGATTCCGCCCGGAGCGCTCTCCGAAAAGCTGGCTGGACCATCGTCGATGTCGGAAAGACCTCCATCCTCCCTACCGGCTTGCAGGCGCTTGTCGTTGAGGGACTGGACCAGGACAAGGCGGATCGCTACAGGCGCGAATCACTGGAAGCCGACGCCGCTGCGCGTAACCTCCCGGTCTTTCTGATCGGTCCCCAGCCGGCTTCGGGCGATGACGGAGGCTGGTCGCTGGCGCTTGGGCCAGATCCTTTTGAAGAGGGACGCCGGGCCGGACGATGGATGGCCGACCAGAATCTTGTGCGAATCCTCGAGATGGTTGGTCCGCGTGACATGGCGGGTACTGCGGGGAGGTCGGAAGGACTGGTCCAGGGTCTTTCGGAGCGGGAAGGTTACCCCGTCGCCTACCGGATCGCCACCGACGGCACCCGTGTTGGAACGGCCTCCGCTTTGGCGAAGTTTCTGGCGACAGGGCAGACGTTCGACGCTGTGTTTGCCCCGTCGGAAGAGGTCGTCTTTGGCGTTCTGGACGCCGTCAGAGGTACAAACCTCAGCGTCGGCCGGAGCGTCAAACTTGTGGGGGTGGGCGACTCGCTTGAGGTTCTTGATGCGCTCAAGTCTGGCGCGGTCTCGTGCCTGGTTCGCAGTCCCGCCGACCTGGGCGGCCTCTTGCGCAACGACATGGACCAAGCCCTGGCGGAACCCGGCGTTCCCCGGCGGCTGGTGACCTCCCACGATGTCTTGACCCGGTAGTCTGGTCGAAACGTGCTAAAGAGTGTGGAAACTTGCGGGTAGTGTGAACGTTAACTCTGGGCTTATGCTTCCTTTCGTTACCAAACAGCGACCCCAGTTGGGGTACGAAAAGGAGAACTGTATGAAGAAAGCTCTCGTGGGCTTCATGGCTTTGGCCATGGCCTTGAGTCTGGTGTCTGTCGCGTCCGCGGCGCCCAAGACTATTGGCATCTCGATGCCGACCAAATCGTCCGCCCGGTGGATCGCCGACGGATCCAACATGGTCAAGCAATTCGAAGCGCTCGGCTACAAGGCCGACCTTCAGTACGCCGAGGACGTGGTTGAGAACCAACTGGCCCAGATCGAGAACATGATCACCAAGGGCGACTCGGCCTTGGTCATCGCCGCCATCGACGGCGAATCGCTGTCTTCTGTCCTCCAGAAGGCCGCTGATTCCAAGATCCCAGTTATTGCCTACGACCGCTTGATCAAGAAGACCGCGAACGTTGACTACTACGCCACGTTTGACAACTTCGGCGTCGGCGTTCTCCAGGCTTCTTACATTGAGAAGGCTCTCGGTCTGAAGGCCGGCAAGAAAGGCCCCTTCAACATCGAGCTTTTCGGCGGTTCGCCCGACGACAACAACGCCTACTTCTTCTATGACGGCGCCATGTCCGTTCTCAAGCCCTACATCGACAAGGGTGTTCTCGTGGTCAAGTCCGGCCAAATGGGCATGGACAAGGTCTCGACTCTCCGCTGGGACGGCGCTACCGCCCAGGCCCGCATGGACAACCTGCTGACCAAGAACTACAGCAAGGAAAAAGTCGCCGCGGTGTTGAGCCCCTACGACGGAATCTCGATCGGCATCCTGTCGTCGCTGAAGGCGGTTGGTTACGGAACCGCTGGCCAGCCCTACCCCGTGGTCACCGGCCAAGACGCCGAGATCCCGTCGGTCAAGTCGATCATCGCCGGTATCCAGACCGCCACCGTGTTCAAGGACACCCGCGACCTGGCCAAGGTTGCTGTCAACATGGTTGACTCGGTTCTGAAAGGCAAGGCTGCGACTGTCAACGACACCAAGACCTACAACAACGGCGTCAAGATTGTCCCCTCCTACCTGTTGATTCCCGTGTCGGTCGACAAGTCCAACTACAAGAAGATTCTCGTGGACGGTGGCTACTATACCGCCGACCAGCTGAAGTAAGAGGAGACTTCCTCAAACTGACGGCGGAGATTTCCTGCGGCGCGTTTGGCGCGAGGGAAATCTTCCTCGTTGACGGTTTGAGAAAACTCCCGGAATACAGGGCAGGGGACTGAAAAGTCTTCTGCTCTTTTTTTCAAGTTTTTTTCAAGGAACAGCCCAATGTCAGCCACAATCCTAGAGATGCGAAACATCACCAAGGTGTTTCCGGGAGTCGTCGCCCTCGATCAGGTCAACATTGAAGTGACCCAAGGTCAGATTCACGCGCTTGTGGGCGAAAATGGTGCCGGCAAATCGACGCTCATGAAGGTCTTGAGCGGCGTTTATCCTCATGGCACTTACACAGGAGACATCCTGTTTCAGGGGAAACCCTGCGAATTCAAAGACATCAATTCCAGCGAGCACCTCGGCATTGTCATCATCCACCAGGAGCTCGCCCTCATTCCTCACCTATCGATCGCCGAAAACATTTTTCTGGGCAATGAACAAACGCGTCTCGGCGTCATCAACTGGAACAAGACCACCGAACTGACGCGCAGCCTCCTCGCGAAAGTGGGACTTTCCGAATCCCCCAACGTTCTGATCTCCAGCATCGGCGTCGGCAAGCAGCAGCTCGTGGAAATCGCCAAAGCGCTTTCGAAAGAAGTCAAACTACTCATTCTCGACGAGCCAACCGCAGCGCTCAACGACACCGATAGCGAAAACCTCCTCCAGCTGCTGCTCGACCTCAAGCACCAGGGCATGACCTCGATTCTGATCACACACAAACTGGGCGAGATCGCCAAAGTCGCCGACACCATCACCATTCTTCGAGACGGCAAGACCATCGAAACCCTCGACGTCAAAAAAGACGGCATTACCGAAGACCGCATCATCAAAGGGATGGTCGGTCGCGACATGACTCACCGCTTTCCCGCGCGGGTCCCTGAGATCGGCGAGGTGATCTTCGAGGTCAAAAACTGGAACGTCTTTCATCCGGTTTACGACGGACGCCAAGTCATCTACGACGCGAACCTGACCGTTCGCAGGGGCGAAGTTGTCGGCATCGCGGGCCTGATGGGATCGGGTCGAACCGAGTTTGCCATGAGCATCTTCGGACGCTCCTACGGCAAGCACATTCAGGGAACACTCCTCAAGAACGGAAAGGAGCTCAAACTCCACAGTGTCGCCGACGCCATTGACGCTGGAATCGCCTACTCCACCGAAGACCGCAAACAGTTGGGACTCATCCTTATCGATGACATTCAACACAACACAACTCTTGCTTCACTGCCCAAGGTCTCCAACGGCTGGGTGGTGAACGAGAACCTCGAGATCGTCGAGGCCGAAGAGCTCAGAAAGCAGATGAACACGAAGTGCTCAAGTCTGAAGCAGAAGACTGTTAACCTGTCGGGAGGGAACCAGCAGAAGGTCGTTCTCAGCAAGTGGATCTTTTCAGGACCCGACATCCTCATGCTTGACGAGCCCACGCGCGGCATCGACGTGGGGGCGAAATATGAAATCTATACAATTATCAACCGTCTGGCTTCCCAAGGAAAAAGCGTCGTGCTGATCTCTTCGGAACTCCCGGAGATTCTCGGGCTTTGTGACCGGATCTACGTCATGAGCCAGGGGCGCTTCAGCGGCCAGCTCACCCGGGCCGAGGCCACCCAAGAAAAGGTCATGAAACTCATGCTTCAAGGTAAAGGAAACTGATCATGGAAAAACTTGCTCGCCTGTTCCGCGACAACATCCGGCAGTACGGGATGGTTCTGGCCCTCCTTCTCATCGGAGGATTCTTTCAAATCACCACAGGAGGGATTCTTCTCAACCCCCTCAACGTGACTAACTTGGTCCTGCAGAACTCCTACATTCTGATCTTGGCCGTCGGTATGCTCCTGGTCATCGTTGCCTTCCAGATCGACCTTTCTGTCGGATCGCTGGCCGCGTTCATCGGTGCGACCTCGGGTGTCATGATGGTCACGATGAGCCTGCCGTTCTGGCTTTCGATGATTGTGATTCTGATCTTCGGGGCCATTTTGGGCGCTTGGCAGGGCTACTGGATCGCCTACGTCCGCATCCCGGCTTTTATTGTGACGCTGGCCGGCCAACTGCTCTT
>CAYYUZ010000043.1:0-14891 GCA_964475005.1 uncultured Spirochaetales bacterium | reverse complement strand
CTGACCGCCCTGATCTTGGTCTACACCTTCGTGGCCAACAAGACCATCGCCGGCAGGCACATTTACGCCCTGGGCGGCAATGAGAAGGCCGCCGGTCTGTCGGGCGTGAAGACCAAACGCGTCCTCTTCTGGGTCTTTGTGAACATGGGCGTCCTTTCGGCGCTCTCGGGCATGGTCTTCGCCGCGCGGCTCAACGCTGCCACTCCCAAAGCAGGGACTGGGTTCGAGCTCGACGCGATCGCCGCGTGTTTCATCGGCGGCGCCTCCACGGCGGGCGGTATCGGAACCATCTTCGGTGCCATGATTGGGGCCTTGGTCATGGGTGTGCTCAACAACGGCATGTCGCTAATGGGAGTGGGCATCGACTGGCAGCAGTCGATCAAAGGCCTTGTTCTGCTGTTCGCTGTAGCGTTCGACGTGTTCTCCAAATCCAAAGCCTAGCTCCGGGTCGCCAAGTATGAAGTGGAGAATTGCGTAGCAATTCTCCAGGCATAAGCCGCGAAGCGGCGTTGCCGTTATCCAAGCCTCACGGAGACCCGGCCGCCAGGCCCGGGTAAAATGGTCCAGCTTCCATGGTTCTGTTGAAGCAGGCTCGCGATGAGTTTGTACCCTAGCGACCGGCTTTGGTCGGGGGTGGGGGTTGCCTTGAACCCGGGGCCATCGTCTTCCACTTCGAGGACCACTGTCGGGCCGTCTGCCGCCAGGCTGACTCTCAGTTTCCCTCCGCCCCGAGGTACGAGTGAATGCTTCATGGCGTTGTTGATCAGTTCTGTCACGATCAGCCCGACGTCGAGGCAGAGTTTGACGGGCCTCTCCAGAGGCACAACAGTCAGGCTCAGTTCCAAGGTTCCCTGGTCCAGAGCTTCTTTGGGAACCAGAAGACGAACCAAATCCTGCAAGTACTCTCCAAGATCCAAATTCTCGACGGTTACTCTCCCGTAAAGCTTTTCGTGGACAAGCGCTATCGACACGATTCTTGAACGAAGGGTTGCCAACGCCTCTTTCGCCTCCTGCCCCTGCGTGCGCTTGGCTTGAAGCGACACAAGACTCGACACCATCTGCAGGTTATTGCGGACCCTATGGTGGATCTCCATGATGAGCAGATCCTTCTGGGTCACGAGCAGTTCGACCTCCGAAAAAGCCGAGGTCAGGCGCTGGAAATCGATCCATACGAGAGTCACGACGAAGAGGAGGAAGCCCCACGTCCCGGAATTCCCTGTTTTCCAGAGGAACGAGGAATAGAAGACGTCGTTGATGATGGCCAGAGCCAGCACAAACGCTCCCACAAACAAAAGCACAGCGCGACGGTTCCTCTCCCTGACGGCGTGAATCCAAAAGGACCTGAGGAAGAGCGAAACGGTGAGCAGTGCCACCACGTAGAAACCGTTGATCGTTCGTGTCAGTAAGTCGAGCGGGAGGGTCACCGCAAAGGCGACAAAGACCATCGACGCCAGCGTGCAAGCAATCGCCCAGCGGCGCGACAGAAACCCCGGAATCAAAGCGAGAAACAGACTGGTTGCCACCGGAAACGAAAGAAAGACCGTCAGGTATTCGATGCGGATCATGGGGTCAAAGGGGAAACCAGGCCAAAGGGCCGTCAGGATATAGTCCCCGGTCACGAGCACCCGAATCGCCAGGTCGGCAGCAAGAAGTCCGCTGAAGAGGAAAGCGCGTTCTTGGGGTCGAAAGAAGAACAGGATCATCAGGATGCACGCCATCGCACCCAGGGCGACCGCTTGGCCCAAAGCAACGGCAAAACCGACAAGAACGTCCTTTTCTGCGGTTTCGACCTGCCCCAGATCTAACGGAAACCAGAGCCCGCCGACCCTGTAGACATAGTTGGAAACCCTCACCGTGAGTTCCAGGCGGTCTGGGACAGGGCCCAGACGGACAGCACCGGGGCGATAGGCGGCCACCGAATCCTCGGGCCGAACCGAGGGTTTCCCCACCTGAACGAGGGTCTTGCCCTGAGCCTCCAGGCGAAACGCCGTGGAAGCCGAGATGTAACGGATGGCCAAATCGGGCCGGTCGAGGGGAAGGAGAACCGTCAGGTGGTAGGTCGCCACGCCGTGACCATCTCGGCCTCCGGCTTCGGTGCCTTTCCACAGATCAGGAACCTCGCGGTGCTGATGAGGAACCTGCGCCAACGTATCCCAGGGCGATTCGAGGTCTGAGGGGACAAAGTCCCACTCGCCATTGAGATCAACCATTTGTCCAGAGCGAAAGTCCATGTTCCGCAAGTCGAGAAGCCCCGCCTGGGCGCGATACTCGACCTGAGAACGATCGGAACATCCCGCAAGCAACAGGCCCAAGCCAAGCAGCCCAATCGTTCCTATGCGACTCATAAATCCCATCGTAGCCGAAGAAGCGAAGAAATCCCAGGACAAAACAAGACATTTTGGAGAAATTCTAACTCTCTAATTCGGCCCATCGGGCGTAGGCGGTCTCTAGATCCCTTTCAAGGGACTCCAGGAGTGCCGTGGTCTCGGTAATTTTGGAGCCGGCATTCTTGTAGAAGTCGGGCACCCCCATGGCTTCGTGGAGAGCGGACTTTTCGGCTTCGAGACTCTCGATTCGGGCCGGCAAAGACTCCAGCTCCTTCTCCTCTTTGAAGCTCCGTTTCTTGGGCCTGGCAGCGACGGCCGACGCGGTCTTGCCGACTCGAACCTCGGCCTGCGGCCGTTTTCGCTCCTGCCGCGCGGCCCAGTCACTCCAACCTCCGGGAGTTTCTTCCACGGTGCCGTCTCCGGCCAGATACCAGGTGCTTGTGACCACGTTGTCCAGGAATTCCCGATCGTGGCTGACCAAGAACAGCGTCCCGGAAAAGTCGGTCAGGACTTCTTCGAGAAGGTCCAGGGTCTCGGCGTCGAGATCGTTGGTGGGTTCGTCGAGCACAAGCACATTGCCCGGACGAGTGAACAACTTGGCCAGTAGAAGACGGTTGCGTTCGCCTCCCGAGAGAATGGACACGGGCGATCGCGACCGGTCGGGGGAGAATAGGAATTTTTCGAGGTACCCCAGCAGGTGCTGGTGCTTGCCGTTGACTTCGACGGTATCGTAGCCGCCACCCACGTTTTCGGCCACCGACTTCTCGGGGTCGAGTTGGGCCCTGAGTTGGTCGAAGTACAGAAACTGCAGGTTAGTCCCCCGAACAAGTCGCCCCGACGAGGGGGCGAGGTCTCCAAAAAGAAGCCTGAGGAGGGTTGTTTTTCCGCTTCCGTTTCTTCCCATGACCCCAATCCGTTCTCCGCGCATCACCGTTCGCGAGAACTCATGGATGACAGGCCGGTCGCTGTACGAAAAACTGACGGCTTCGGATTCCAAGACCAAGTCACCCGAACGGGCCACTTCCTGTATGGCAATCTTTGCGGTGCCCAAGGCTTGGCGCCGCTCCTGCCACTGCTTTCGCATTGCTACCAAGGCCTTGACCCGGCCTTCGTTGCGCTTGAGCCGCGCCTTCACACCGCGCCGTACCCAGACTTCTTCCTGGGCAAGCTTTTTCACGAATTCGGCTTCGCGCCGCCTCTCCGCTTCGAGGACATCGTCGCGCCGTTCCAAAAACTGATCCCAACCGCAAGCGAAGGCGATCAGGCGTCCTCTGTCGACCTCCGCAACCCGCGTGGCGAGGGTTCGCGCGAACCGGCGGTCGTGGGTCACAAAGACCAACGCGCCGCTCCGGCGGGGAAGCTCCTCCTCAAGCCATCCGATGGTTTCAATGTCCAAGTGGTTGGTGGGCTCATCGAGAAGCAGAACGTCGGGTTCGCAGGCCAGAGCTCCCGCCAGAAGGACGCGGCGGCGATTGCCTCCCGAAAGAGTGTCAAAGGCTGTGTCGGCGTCGACGTCAAGCCGCGAAAGGAATCGCCGGGCCCGCTGCTCTTGTTCCAGAGGTTCGGTCGAGGGCGGGTAGGCTTGCAAGGCGGTGGCCAGGGCCGTTGAGCCCGTGGGCGGCGCGAGTTCCTGGTCCAGACTCGCGATCCTTAGTCCCTGTTGCCGACTGACTTCACCGCGGTCGGCGGCAAGGCGTCCCGACATCAAGTGCAACAACGTGCTTTTCCCGGCACCGTTGCGGCCGACAAGGCACAGGCGGTCGCCGCGTTCAAGTTGGAGTCCCGCGCCAGAAAAAAGTTGGAGGCCGCCGATCGTGTAGTGGATGTCTTGTAAGCCCAGAAGTGCCATGGCCGGGATTATAGCGGAGGATCCGGCCGTTGGTCAGCCGAAACGGCGACGATATTCTCCTGGGGTCTGCCCAAACTTCTGGAGAAAGAGCCGGCGGAACGCCGCCGCATCCTGGTAGCCGCAGCGGCGGGAAACTTCGTCCCAGGGCAAGGTGCTTGAGGTTACCAGCAGTCTTGCACGATCGAGCCGAAGCCTCCTCAGTCGTTCGGCCGGACCGAAGCCCCAGAGCGCCAAGGCGTGACGCTCCAAAGTACGCTTTTCAACGGCCACACCCGTCGCCCACTCTTGAACTCGGAATTCAAGAGTGGCCCGCGAAAGAGCCCAGTCGAGGGCCTGGGCGAGCACGGGATCGGTCTCGGTCGCTTCCAGGCCTACGGGTGAAAACGGGCTCTGAAATCGGCGGCCGGGATCAAGCACGAACACCGAGGCGCAGTCGCGCGCCAGCTCCGGTCCGCCGAACCGCAAAATAAGCCGCAGTCCTACGTCAAAGTAGGCGGTCATTCCACCACCGATCAGAAGGCCAGGCTCTTCGATCACCAACGCGTCAGGGTCGAGCTTGACTTGGGGAAAGCGGCGGCGGAACTCTTCAGCAAGGGACCAGTGCGTCGTAGCGCGAAGGCCGTCGAGCAAGCCGGCCTCGGCCAGCACGAAGACTCCCGCGCAGACTCCGCCGATCAAGGCCTTGCCGCGCAGTCTCGCCAACAGGTCCAGCAGTTCCCGCGGAGAGGCGGGGACCTCCGTCCCGTTTGGTCCCTGAAGGATTCTCGCAGGAACCAGGACGACGTCGGCCGCGAGGGGCCGCGGCGCGCCAGGTTTCCAGCGCAGCACACAAAACACATCGCCGGCGCCCCGCCTCCGGGAGAGCCGGTTGGCGTACGAGTAGAGATCCTCCCAACTCCCCAAACACGAGGGTAGAGAATCGGGCAACTCCACTAACAGCACATTCGTCATAAGCAAAGTGTCGCATAAAACAAGTAGTTTGTCACATGCGACAGCCTGTGGACTTCGGCCAACCCGGCTAGGCTCGAATCAAGGAGACATTCATGGAACCTATTGCCCGATCAAAGACCGCCCTTGTCGTTATCGATGTTCAAAACGACTACTTTCCTGGAGGTAAGTTTGTCCTTTTCCGAGCCAACGCCGCTCTGCGCAAAACCCTAATCCTCAGAGACTGGGCTCGAAGGCTGGGCCTGCCCATCGTGTGGGTGCGCCATACAAGCTGTCATGCTGGATCGTTCTTTCTTCTCCCCGACACCAAGGGCCAAGAACTGCATCCCGCCCTCGAACCGCGACCCGGGGAGCTCTTGGTCGACAAGGATGACCCTAACAGTTTCGTTGGCACAAACCTTGAGGCGTTGTTGCGGCAACGAGGAATCGACACGGTGGTTTGGGCGGGGATGATCAGTTGGATGTGCGTCGAGACGACGGTCCGGTCGGCCAAAGATAGGGGCTTTCGCAACCTTGTAGTCCGCGACGCTGTCGCTTCCGGCTGGCTGAAAGGGCCGTATGGAATCGTGACACCCTGGTCAGCCCACCGGGCCTTCCTTTCCGCGCTTGGTTTCTACCATGCCGAGGTCAAGGCCGCGAGACAGATTCTGGCCCTGGATTCCGCTTAAGGTTACTGAACCCAGACTTCGAGGCGGTCGCCTCGGGCGTGATCGACGTATTCAAACACCCGGCCGACCTGCCCCGACTCCAGGCTTTCAAATAGGGCGGCGAAGTCGATCTGTTGAATCGGATGGACGACAATCGAGGGTTTTTGGACCAGCAGCGGTTTCAACGCCGTGAAAATCTTGTACGGCAGGCTTACTTGGTAGCGTTCCACGACACCGTCGACATCCAGAACCTTGAGGATGACCTTCTGCGGACCCAGGCCCAAACTGTCTTTGACAGTCTGCCCGGCAAAGCCAAAGAGGGTCTCGAAGCCCTGGCTGAAGGTCTTCCCGGTTTCTTCCACCATGCGAAAGAAATCCCCGGCCGGGGAAGGCGGTGACACCGAGGCGTCAGCCTCCGGAGGAGTCTGGTTGGAATCGGTCAACTCCTGAATGAGCCGCTGACCTTGCTCGGGGGTGAGAAACCCCTCTTGAACCATCCTCAAAATCTTGAGGGTCTTGTCTGAATCCACTTAATGACTCCTAACTAACCCGTACAAGTTAATCAGAGTCGTCTTCGGTGTCCACGACTTCGGCTAATTCCAAATTCGGAGGGAGGCCGTTCTTGATCACCTGGAAGAAGAGATTCTCGATCTCCACACCGATGTTGATGTTGTGGATGATGCAGTTCGGGGTGGTTTTCAGCTCCACCGGAGTGAAGTTCAAAATGCCGCGAATTCCGGCGTCCTTGAGAAGTCTGTGGCATTCGGCCGCCTGATCTTCGGGAACCGAGAGGATAGCCACCTCAATGTGGTTGGTTGCCACGTAGTCGGGCAACTGGTCAAGATTGAGCAGAGGAAGAATGAGGTCGCTGGGGAGTTCCATGGTGCGGACGTCGAAACCCGCCGCCACCTCGAAATCCCCTTGAAGAAAGCCTTTGTACTGGGCGATGGCCGTGCCGATCTTGCCCATACCGACAATGATGATCTTTTGCTCACGGGTCTTGCCCAAAATACGGTTCAGCTGTTCTGAAAGGTAGTCGATGTTGTAGCCACCCCGCTTGTTGCCTCCAAGGACCAACAGAGAGAAGTCTTTGCGAACCAAAGCCGGGGCCACCCCAATGGCGTCACCGAGGTTATTGGAGAAGACCTTCTCGAAACCCAGGTTTTTCAACTGGTTGAGGATGCGTCTGTACTTGAGAAGGCGTATAACCAACTCTTTATTCAACCTGTCTTTCATTTATTGTACTGCCATTCACAAAAACTCAGTTCAATATAGGACACAATCTTCCCTTTGACAAGCCGTATTTCTCAGAAAATGGAGTCAGCCCCCTCCGTTGGCCGCTTGGGTCTTTCATGATACGATCCCAGTCATCGAGGTGATCCATGGTCTACAGGTTGAACATGATTCGGTCGTCCGGGGCCCTGGACAAGGAGGATTCGAATCGAAACTTCGTGTACTTCTTTCACCTTTCGGGCAATTTCGTCATGGAGATGTCCGATGAGTTCAATCTGGTCATGTCGACGTTGGTGAACGGCGGCATGAAGAAGGTGGTCTTTGACCTTTCCGAGCTCAAGTACATTGACAGCACCGGAATCGGCCTCGTCATCAGCGTGGCCAAACAGCTGAGGGCAAAGGGCGGGGATTTGGCGTTCTTCAATGTGAACCCGAGCATTCTTGAGATCTTCAACCTTGTGAAGATGGACGACTTTATTCAGTTCTTTCGCGGCGAAAAGCAGATCGCCGAGTACTTCTTTCCGCCCAAGACCTAAGGCGGCCGCTTCAGCCGGGCGACTTTCCTGCCGAAGAGAACAGCGATGACCCGATTTATTTCTGCAGCGATTTCCGTTCTCCTCTGCGCCAGGGTGTTTGCCGACGCCGCGCCCAACCCCATGGTCATGGGACCCCCGGCCGTTCCGGTTCTGGCTAGGGCCGCCTTTCTTCACGCGATGAATCCGAACGTCGATCTGGCGACGGCGCTCAACTACTCGCTTCTGTACGACGAAGAAGCCGTGGCCGAAGGTGTCAATCCAGACCTGGCGTTTGCCCAAATGCTTCTCGAGACTTCGTTCTTGAAGTTCGGTGGGCAGGTCAAGCTTGGGCAGAACAACTTCGCCGGTTTGGGAGCCCTCGACGGCGGCGATCAAGGACTTGTGTTCACCTCGCCGCGCCTGGGTATCCGTGCACAGATCCAGCATCTGAAGTACTATGCCACCACCTTGCCTTTGAACGAGGTCCCGATCAATCCGCGTTTGGCCTACGTCAAGCGAGCCTCGGCGACGAGCGCTTGGCAACTGGGGGGCACCTGGGCAACCGATCCCGACTACGGGAACAAGCTTATGGACCTGATGTCACGGATGGTGCAGTATGCCGGAAACACTGAAGGCTCGGCTCGAGTTCCTCTATCAACGTTGGCACCACGCCTCGTATCTAGCAACTGATCCCCTGATTCTTGTTCATACCGCGGCTCCTGAGGAGCAGGAAGTCGTCGGCTTCCTCGCCTCTTGTCTCGCCATCGGAAGAGCGTCCTTGGTCATCAAAGCCGGAAAGGAGCTCCTGGGTCGCCTGGGAAGCCCCTTGTCGGCGCGCCTGACGGAACTCCCAGCGGGGTCCTGGAGCCCGCTGCTTGAAGGGTTCGTTTACCGGTTTTTTTCGGCGCGGCGGGTCGCGGCCCTCCTCGACGCCCTTGGTGAAGTCTTGCGGGCCCATGGTTCGCTTGAGGCCGCCTGGCGCTCGACAGGGGTGGTGGGGTGGGAGGCGCTCGAAGCGTTTTCCAGCCTTTTCCAGAAACCCGGGGCCGATCTAGGCGTGCTGCTCCCCACCGACGGGTCCACTGGGGCTTCCAAGAGGCTGAATCTCTTTCTGCGCTGGATGGTTCGCCGTGACGCCGTTGACCCCGGCCTGTGGTCAGTCCTCTCCCCTTCAGACCTCTTCATGCCCATTGACACCCACGTTCTTCAATGGGCCCACGCCGAAGGCCTGACTACCCGCCGGGCCGCCGATAAGAAGGCGTGTCTTGAAGTGACTGACGCTTTGCGGGTGCTCAGCCCCAACGACCCGCTTCGCTACGACTTCGCCATCACCCGGGCAGGGATGGCGGCCAAGAACACCCTCGAACAACCTTGATCTTTTTGCACTGGACTCCCTGGGCCCGCCTGGTTATAATCATGGCAAGCGGAGGAACTATGCAGAAATACGTTTGCGACGTGTGCGGTTATATCTACGATCCGGAAGTCGGCGACCCCGACAACGACATCGAAGCCGGCACTTCCTTCGAAGCCCTGCCCGACGACTGGGTTTGCCCGATGTGCGGCGCTTCCAAGGACGACTGTTCTCCAGTCGAAGACTGACTATTCGGCGAGATTCAAAAGCCGGCCCGTTGGGTCGGCTTTTTTTTTTGCCTACCGCCTTGTTTCTATGAAAGGGCTTTCATGACAACCACGGTTAACCACACTCCATCCCTACCAAGACTGCTACTTGTCGTCTTTGGTGTTCTGACGGCCGCCTCCAGTGTTTTGTTGATCAAGGCCTCGACACTTGAGCCGGCCGTTCTTGCCTCGGGGAGGCTCCTCCTGGCCACCTTGGTCCTTCTTCCCTTTTGGTGGAAGGAGGTTCGCCCGCTCAAGAGGAAAGACTTCTGGGCTTCGGTCAGCCCGTCCGTCGTTCCTGGCATCTTCCTGGGGCTCCACTTCATCGGTTGGAATGCCGGAGCCAGGGCCACGCTGGCGGGAAATGGCTCGCTGATCGTGAACATGGTGCCGCTCGTGATGCCGTTTCTAGCCTGGGGCTTTCTCAAGGAAACGCTCACCGTTCGAGAGAGAACTGGAACCGTCATTGCCCTGTTGGGCCTTGTCGTTTTGGGTTGGGGAGACTACCACTTTTCTCCAGAGCATCTGCTTGGTGACGGACTGTGTTTTCTGGCCATGCTTCTCTATGCCGTCTACATTCTGCTGGCTCGGAAGCGCGCCCGTCCCGGTGCGCTTTTCAGCTATATCGTCCCTTTGTACTTAGTTGGCGGCCTTGTGTGTTTTGGCTGGGCCCTTGTCTTTGAACATCCTTTCGCCCCGGTTTCCTGGGTCAATATTCTCATTCTCATGGGGTTGGTTTTGGGACCGACGCTTGCAGGACATTCCATCTCCAATTGGGCTATGACGGTCATGCGCGCGCAGGTGGTCAGCCTTCTCAATCTCACTCAGTTTGTTTTTGCAGGGATCCTCGCGTTCTTCTTGTTTGGAGAGGTTCCCGGCCCCGTGTTCCTGGTCACGGCCGCCCTCGTGGTCACCGGTGCCCTGGTCGCGCTTTCCCAACCTCGGAAACGACTGTGAGCGTAGTGGGCGCGGCTGCCTAGGTGTTCAGGGCGGCTTGGCGCTTGTAGTGATCCTCGATCACAATGGCGGCCATCGCTTCGACCACGGGAACAATGCGCGGGCAGATACACGGGTCGTGGCGTCCGATCGTCTGGATATCCACCTCGCTCCCGGTCTTGTCGACTGTCTTCTGTACCTTGGATATCGAAGAAGTGGGTTTCACGGCGATCCGAAAAACGATCTCTTCCCCCGAACTGATGCCGCCCACAATACCCCCGGCGTTGTTGGTCCGGAAGCCATTCTTGTCCATCGAGTCATTGTGTTGGCTTCCGTGAAGGTCGACACAGCCAAAACCTAGGCCAATTTCGAAACCCTTTACGGCGCCCAGGGACAACATGGCTTTGGCGAGATCGGCCTCGAGTTTGTCGAAAACCGGTTCGCCGAGCCCGGCGGCGACGCCGTTGATGCGGCATTCGACGATGCCGCCAACGCTGTCACCGTCTTTGGCCAGCTGTTCAATGATGGGAATCATCTTGGCTGCCGCGTTCAAGTCGGCGGCCCGCATGGGATTCTTTTCAATTACCGCGTAGTCGACGACTTCGCAGTTGATCCCAGCGCATCGCTGTGTCCAGGCGGTGATGGTGACTCCGCGGGCCGCGAGAAGCTTTTTGGCGACCGCGCCAGCGGCCACCCGGGCGGCGGTTTCCCTTCCTGAAGCACGGCCCGAGCCTCGATAGTCACGAAGGCCATACTTTTTCAGGTAGGTGAAATCGGCGTGGCCGGGGCGGAACTTGTCCTTGATGTCATCGTAGGCGCTCGACTGGGCGTCTTTGTTGTACAAGATCATGAGAATGGGCGTTCCCGTCGTTTTGCCTTCGAAAACACCGCTCATCAAATGGATCGTGTCGGGCTCTTGGCGGGGAGTGGTTACCGACGACTGGCCGGGTTTGCGACGGTCGAGTTCCTTCTGTATGTCGGCTTCATCGAGCTCGAGGCCTGGTGGCGCTCCGTCGAGAACCACGCCGACGGCGCCTCCGTGAGACTCGCCGAAGGTGCTGAGTCTGAATAATTGTCCGAACGAACTACCCGCCATAGGTGCTCCTAAGATTTCTCGCTTTGCGCGATTTGGTTCCACAGGGTCTGAAGCCGTTCAACGGCTTCGTCGAGGCCGGTTCCGGTCAGGTCGAGGGCGTGGGGCGTGACCGCCTCCAAAAGAAGCGACCTTTCTTGGTAGACCTTCTGAAAGTCCTCCCAGGGATGGTCCGGTGACAGAAAGGCCGGAAGGCCACTTCGAAGGATGCGTTCGTAGAGGACTTCGCACTGGTCCTTCAGGACGACCATGGTTCCCAGGAAGCGAAGGATGTCAACGGCCTCCGGGTTGGTTACCGTTCCGCCGCCCCAGGCAAGCACCGCCCGTCCACGGGCCAACCGGCCGGCGAGCTGGTTAGCCGCCAGCGTTTCGCGGTGTTGAAATCCCTCGCGTCCTTCTTCAAGAAAGATCTCCCGCGAGGTCCGCCCCCCGCCGAACTGACTTTCCAAAACGTGGTCTAGGTCGTAGAAGTCCCAACCCCGGCGCTGGGCCCAGAGCCGCCCCACGGACGATTTGCCCGTGTGTTTCATGCCCAGGAGTTGCAAAGTCGTCAGCACCGCCGCCTCACAGTTCCGGAGTCGGCAGATCGAGACGGATGGTCGTGCCCTCTCCGATACGGCTTTGCACTACCAAATGAGCACCCAGCGACGCGGCTAGGTCCTGGCAGAGTCCGATTCCAATACCCTGACCCTTTTCCTTTGCCGTCCCGAAACTCGTCAGCCGTTCCTTCTTCTCGAAAATTCGGTGAAGGGTATCGGGGCTCATGCCGATCCCCTGATCTTTGACCTCGATCCACAGTTCCGCCGGCGTTTCATCGGCAGTGACGACGATCTTTCCCCCGGGAAGCGAGAACTTCAGAGCGTTATGGACCAAGTTGCGGAGGATGGTCGAAAGCGCATGACGGTCGGTCAGCAGAGGCCCCGCAAGACGAATGTCGGCCACCAAATCGACTTTCTTCTCGCTGGCCACAAGCTTAAGAACCGAGAACACATCGGAGACGATGGGTTCCAACGCGACCGATTCGTAGCGGATGTTGTCGTGATTCTGTTGGGATCTGGCCCAGCTGAGCAGATTTTCCAGCAGCTGAAACAGGCTGTCGGTCGACCGCCGCATGTCGTGGAACACCTGCTCCCACGTAGCCTTGTCGAAGATTCCGGGGTCATCCATGTAAATATCGAGCAGTTGTTTGAGCTTTCCCACCGGCCCTCGAAGGTCGTGGCTGATGATGGAGAACAGCTGGTCCTTGGTGGCGTTGAGCTGGACCAGGGTTTCTTCCCGATGTTTCCGTTCGGTGATGTCGATCAGAACGCCAATCGATCCGAGTGGTTTCTGCCCCGCGTCGACAAAGGGCATCAAGTAGACAATGAAATTGTGCGGTAGACCGTCGGCGTGGATCAGCCTGGTTTCTTCGACGGCCATGGAGTCGCGGGCGAGCAGGTCGAGTTCAATTTTGGCGAGCGTCTTGGCGTTTTCCGGCCGCAGAAACGCCTCATTCTTTTGACCGGCCACCTTGTCTTTCTGGACTTCAAACACAACGCGGAACGAGGCGTTGGCGCTGATGTACCGACCGTCACTCCCCTTGTGATAGAGAGGGAAAGGAATCACGTCCATCAGGGTTTCCAAGAAGCGGGCCTGGTCGGCCCAACGCGCCTCGCTGTCCTTGGCTTGAGAAAGCAAACTTAGCGCCTTGCCATTCTCGGTTTGATAGACCTCCAACGTCTGGCGGAATAGGCGGAGGAAAACCAGAAACAGCAGAAACAACAGGACAGCTCCGGCCTCCCAACTGATGACCACCCAAAACGGGGCAACCAAACGCTGCGAAAGTCCTTGGAAGTTCGGCAAGAAGAGAAACAGATGGAAGATCGCCAGAACGGCGTCGGCGCCCAGAACCCCCCATCCCCATTTTTCCCCTCCGAGAATCAGGGACCCCGACGGGAGGATGAGATGCCAAATCAAGGCCCCGGTTCCCAGACCGAGCAGAAGGCTAGCGGTTGAAGAACACCACGCGACCAGGACAAATCCCACCGCGTAAAACCATGGAAGAAAGCGTCGCCTTGGGAAAAACAGCGAGACCGCAGTGAGAAGCACAAGGCCCAAATGAACGGCCGAGGCGGTGGAAAACCCAGCGATCAAGCTCGAAACAGCCAGGAGCATCTCGACAAGCATCGTGACACCAACCACCAGCAGAAGAAGGGACTTCTTGAGGCGCAGATCGGGGCTATCTGCTTCCCCAGGAAAGAGGAGAATACGATCGGTGAGAGGTGGCGACGGGCTGACGAGGCTCATGCTGGGGCCACGATACCCTAAATTCGACGACCTTGCCAATGGAACGGCGGCCTCGTACAATCCGCCCATGGACACCCGAACCGAAACCGACAGCATGGGACCCGTTGAGGTCGACCAAAGCCGCTACTGGGGAGCCCAGACCGAACGGGCCCGCAAAAATTTCCAGGTGTCACCGCATCGGATTCCCGTACCTTTTCTGCGGGCGCTTTGCCTCCTGAAGGGAGAGGCGGCCGCCGTCAATGCCACTTTGGGGCTCCTGAACTCCGAACTTGCGGCGGCCATAGGTCAGGCGGCAAACGAAGCCTTTTCGGGCCAGTTCGACGGTGAGTTCCCCCTCGATGTGTTCCAGACCGGCAGCGGCACGAGCTGGAACATGAACGCGAACGAGGTTTTGGCGGGACGCGCCAACGAGATCCTCGCCGGCGCTCGTGGAGGGAAGAAACCCGTCCACCCCAACGACCACGTCAACCTCGGCCAATCGTCGAACGATGTTATCCCTTCGGTGCTCAACGTGGCCGGACGCTTGGAAGCCGAGCGGCTGTCAGGCGCTCTTGACGACCTGTGTTCGGCTTTTGAGCGGAAGGCGACCGAGTTTTCGCAGGTTGTGAAAATCGGGCGAACCCATCTTCAAGACGCTGTGCCCATGACGCTGGGCCAAGAGTTCGGGGGATTCGCTAGGCAAGTTCAGTTGGGAGCCGCGCGGATTCGCGGGGTCTTTGGGCGATTGGAAGAGCTGGCCCTGGGCGGCACCGCCCTGGGAACCGGTCTCAACACCCACGCCGAATTTGGTACCCGGGTCGCGTCGGCGCTCTGCGGACGCCTTGGCGTTCCGTTTCGGCCAGCCAGAGACTATTTCGAAGCCATCGCCGCCCGAGACGTTCAGGTCGAACTGATGGGAGCTCTTAACACGGTTTCCACGAGCCTGCTGAAGATTGGAAACGACTTGAGATTGCTTTCGTCGGGTCCGCGGACGGGTTTTGCCGAGATCCTGCTGCCCGAACTTCAGCCTGGAAGCTCCATCATGCCAGGCAAGGTGAACCCGGTCATCCTTGAGATGCTCAACCAGGCCTGCGCCCACGTCATGGGTAAACACCTTTCGGTGACAATCGCGGGTCAAAACGCTCCGCTTCAACTTAACATTATGATGCCGCTACTGGCCCATGAAACGCTTTCGTCGCTGGATCTCCTCACCAATTGTGTGGAGACCCTTCGCACCGCCTGTGTCGAAGGCATTGCCGCCGACGCCAAACGCTGTTCCGCACAAGTGGAAAGGAGTCTCGCGCTGGTCACGCCGCTGGCGGTCAAGCTCGGCTACGACAGGGCCGCGGCCCTGGCCAAACAGGCGCTCGCCGAAGACAAGACGATTCGCCAACTAGTTACGGAGCAGGGGCTTCTGAGCGAGGAGGAGTTGAACCGAGTGCTCGACCCGCGGTCGCTTGC
>CAYYUZ010000042.1:0-28282 GCA_964475005.1 uncultured Spirochaetales bacterium | reverse complement strand
GAGTCTCGTCGGCACTATTGACCAGCAAGTACAGGCCAAAGTGCTGCAGAACGTCCTCGGGACTCTCGCCGCGCTGCTGCACGGTCAGTTCGAGAAACCACACAAGTTTCTTCAGGTATTTGTCGGTCTTGTGCCCCAGCAGCAGCGCGACCACTTTGGGGTTGATCTTGTTGTTCCGAATCGTCACATGAAGAATGTTCTTAATCTTGTCACGGGGAATGGGACGGCCCGAATTGAGCCGCGCGAGCGTCGCGGGAGTTAGCTTGAAGTGGTTTTCGGCCAAAGCCAAGATGGTTTCAGGGAAATCGACGGTCTCGACCGGGGCCGAAGGCCGCTGGCGGATAGCGCCCGAGAGCGCGTTGATCTTGATAAGGTTGTAGTAGAAGACAATCTCTTCCCGGCCAAGTCCGATCGCATCCTTCTTCAGTTCCTCGACAAGGGCTTGTTCCCGCCGAGCGTCCACGGTGGAGAAATCCACACCCTCGAGCTTCTGCCGAAAAATCTCCTTGTTGATGAGGATCTTTTCCTCGGGAAGAAACCGGCCCAGTTCCTCTTCGGCCGTGTCCTGATCGAAACCGCCAGTCAGGTAGAGCGGCAGGTCGATGTTTCGCGAATTCCTGCCGTCCTGCTGGCGGGTTTGGTTTTCGCGGTCCCAAAGCTTCCGCAACGCCTGAAGGTACGCGGGATTATTTTCGGACACCAGATTGCCAATCTCCGCCAAAGCCTCAGCGGGGATGAATTTTTCGGAAAACAGAATCTGAACGAACTTTTCGGCGAAAGGGACCAGGGCATCTTGGTTCATGATGGGAACTATCATAAACCAAGACGCCGAAGTGAGTCCCCCCTTTTTTTTAGCGACCGCGTCAGTCGCGGGTGAGTGTGCCTCCGTCAAGGTTGTCTTCGTGGAACGTCTTCAGGTCGGCGGAGCCAGAAAAGGCCACGATAAACGGCAACTGTTTGGCCATTGTTGGCAACTTGTCAGAGGCAAGATGGAACTCGATGGTAGTGGTTCCCTGCAGTTGTTTCACGGCGTGCTGGTCGGTTCGCGGATCTTCGACAGGACGGTGGGAGTGCCCGGAGCCGAGTTGCTCGCTGAACACAGCCTGGCCGTTCTTCACGTAACCCATGAAGATCCAGGCCCCATCCATGACCGAAGAACCCAACCCGAGACCGACCCAACCCATCGTGGGCGCCGAAACGGCCAGATACAGCCCGCCCTTGTCATCGTCCGACCAGGAAACTGTCGCCGTCCCGCCGACAACGGAGAGCGAGTGAGCGTATTCCCCCGGCGCAAGGGTGCCGTCCACGGTCGGCGCGGCCCAAGCCGCCAGTGATACCAAGAGAAGGACCACGATCAGTCCCAGGGATTTGTTCATTTTGACTCCTTAGTCTTCATCCTCATACGCATCGGAATCCGAATCGGATGCCCCTGCGGCAGCAACGAGACCATATTCTTGCACGGACACCTTCTTGGTGGGAACCTCGATGGTCACGACCCGGAAGCCCAAGCCCCGATACGGTTGCGAAGGATCCCAAGGCACTTGGGCAGGGGTGGCCATGGATCCCGGCGCCGGAAGGGGAAACATCATGCCTTTGGCGGCGTACTGGGTGAACCCAACCTGGGCGTCCGTGCGTTTCTGATGGATGTGCCCGTAGAAGAGCGAAACGTTGGGAAAGCTTTGCAGGAGAGCGAGGGCCTTGGCTCCATCCTTGGTTCTCCAGTCCCATTGGGCCCAGACGTCCACCAGCGGACGATGGGCAAACAGAACAACCTGAGAGTTCTTGTCCCAGCTTTTGAGCAGACCGGCGAGCCAGTTCAGCTGGGCTTCTCCGAGGCTGGCGTCGGGACTCGAAACGTTGTCGAGAGCCACAAAATGGACTCCGCGGTAGTCAAAGGTGTAGTGCAAGTCGCCAAAGAAACTCTGGTAGGCCATTCCGTCGTCCTGGTTCACATCGTGTTCTCCAGGAAGGAAATGGATGGTCTTCACGTTCAGTTTGGCGACCATGGCCTTGAACTCGATCATCCTTTTCTGACGGACGGCGTCGTCTCCGGTGGTGTGGGTCTCGTCGCCGGTGAAGACAAGAAAGTCGGGCCTCACTTTGAGGCGGTTGATCTCGTCGATCGCTCTGGGAAGCGTTCCGGTTGCGTCGGGGTTGATCTTGGGGTTGGCGAAACCCCAGTGCGTGTCCGACACTTGGACAAAGGTGATCTTTCCGGTGTCTTGGGCCCAAAGACCCGGTAGACCCAGAGACAGTAGGATGGCGAGGGCTAAGGTTCTCATGGTTCATTCTCCTTGCCCAGAAGTACACCGACCCGCAGCTTCTGGATTGCGCGATCCAGAAGGAGTTTGGCGGTGTACCTATAGGCGAGGCTTGATATCAGGGAGAGGAAAATGACCGATGAAGAAGAGGTTCGTTTGGTAGCAGGTGGAGATGCCGAGGCGGTTCGCCGGCTCTACGGCAAGTACGCGTCGTTGGTGCACCACTTGGCGTCGCAGAGCCTTGACGCCCACGCCGCCGAGGACTTGATGCAAGAAGTCTTCCTTCAGGTTTGGCGCCGTGCCGAAACCTTCGACCCCCGAAAAGGACCCTTCCGGCCGTGGCTTCTGCAAATCGCGCACTTCCGAATCCTCAACGAACTAAGACGCCGCAGCCGCCAGCCCAAGGAGTCCGCTGGCGACCAAGAGAGCTTCTTGCAGGGAATTCCCGATCCTGATCCGCAGCCCATGGAAGCGTCGTGGCGGCAGTACCGCCAACAAGCGGTGCAAGATGCGGTTGATCGCCTTCCGGCGCTACAACGCCAAGCCCTGAGCCTCGCGTTTTTCGAGGAGCTCAGCCACGAGCAGGTGGCCCGCACCCTGAAGCTTCCTTTGGGAACCGTGAAGACCCGCATCCGGAGCGGTCTATTGAGACTTCGCAGCGTTTTGGCTCCCACAGGCATCGCGTTGGTTTTGATCGGGGCCGGCTTGGGCATGCTGTTTCGGTCGGGTTGGCTTGGAGGAGAAGACAGGCGTTCGCAAAGGGCGCTCGAACTGGTGAGTTCCAGCGACACAAGAGAGATTCACCTCTCGGCGGCGTCCGGGATTTCTCCCTTGACCCATGGCTGGTACCGAAGCCGCGTTGGTTTTCCCACCGTCGTCATGGCCCTGCACAAATTCCCGCCGGCCCCCGTTGGTTCGGTCTACCAGGGGTGGGTTCGCCTGTCGGGCGTTTGGGTATCGCTCGGAACGGCGTCGCCAGACGCCGACGGCAACGCTGTGCTGACGCAAGAAGCCCCGGGCTTTGCCCGCGCACCCGAGGCACTCGAAGTCACCTTGGAACCTTCCGGAGGAAGTTTGGCTCCCACAGGGGCGGTGATCGTCTTAAGTAATCCCTAATTCTTGAAATCGGAGCCAGATTTCGCCTATTGACCTTCTTTGATCGGGCTAGACTCGACCCGAAGGGTCCTCAGAGACCAGTCCGGTGGCTTCTTCCAGGTAGCGCAGGAAGGGTTGAAGGGCCTTTGCCGTGGCGACGACTTCGTTGGCGAACCCAGGCTGTACGACTTGTTCCTCGCTAAAAGAGCGCCAGGCCACCACATCTTTTAGCTTGAGCAGTTCTGCCGCGGGATGATCCTCGGGGAACCCCTTGGGAACTTTCCGCAGTTTTTCGCCGTCCATGAGGTGGAGCCTCGACTTGAACTCCGGCGCTTCCAAGATCTTGAGAAGGGCCCGGGGACCATCTTCCATGTCGAGGCGGAATTTCTTCAGAACGGAGGATTCGGGTTTCCACAAGCCGCCGCCGAGGCCGCTTTCATGGCCTGGTTCCAGATGGAAGTACACGCCCAGGCCTGGACCTTTCTTTCCCGTCGGATCAAGAACCGCGCTGAAGCTTGTCTTGTACGGCGTCTTGAGCCGACTGAAGCGCACGTCGCGGTAGATACGGTGAAACCAAAAGGAGGCGTTGTGGCTGCCGCGTTCAAACCCCAACGGCGGAAACAGGCCGAAGAAGAAGGCTTCAACTTCCTGTTTCGCAGACAGGTAGTCCTGACGATGGGCCTCGAACCACTCCCGGTTGTTGTTCTGAGCGAGCGTGCTCAAGAACGAGAGGCTTGTTTCCAGCATGCGAGTCCTCCACCGGTTCTTTCACCGTTTCGTAAATCAACGACAGGAGCGACTGGGAGCCCTGAGCGTCTTGGTTGAGCTGCCAAATCATGACGCCGCCGGCCCGAAGCCGGGCCTGATTCACGACTTTTGCCCTTATCGTTTCGGGACCGTTGAAGTTGAAACCGCCGGCCACGTCGGTCACCACCGCTGCGGGAAACTGCTGAACCAGTGATCTGTAAGTCCGCGCGTGCCTGTCGATCAGGCTCCTTCCATAAAAGGGTACACCCAGGATCACTTTCGAGGCGGGAACTTGGCGCGACTTCAACCAGTAGTCAAGGGCCGCGCGGGTGTAGAAGTAGCTGGAATGGGGAACAGCGGCGGGCTGTCCGTACCCGTCGTCGTAGGCCATCACGTTGATCCAGTCTGCCGCCTGCAACGCTTCTTGCGAGATGAACTGGCCGTTGTCGTCGGTCGCGGTCACGGCCAACGAAACCCGCCACCCGCGGGGTCGTAGCGTGTCCGACAGGGTCTGCACCAACGCCGTGTAGCCGGCTGAAGTGGCTTGATCGGGGAACTCCCAGTCGAGGTCGACACCGTCAAGATGAAACAGGGTCAGAAAATCCACGGTTCGCTGAACAAAATTCTGAATACGGTCGGGATCTGACGAAATCGCGCCAAAGGCCGAAGTATCACCTTCATTCCAACCGCCAATCGAAATCAGCACCTTGACGCCCGACGAATGGGCCTTGGCCACCAAGGCCCCCAGTTTCTCGGGAGCTTCGACGGGCCGGAAGTCGCCGCTGGGGTCGACAAGGGCGAAGGCATAGTTGATGTGCGTCAGCGCTTTGTACCGAATGACCTTGGGATCGCCTGACCAGGAAGGAAAGTAACCGACGATGCGAAACCCCTCGGGGATTCGCCAAACCGTCGAAGGCAGAGTGGGTGGAGCCGAAACACACGAAAACATCAGAGCTCCAAGAAAGAGAAAAAAGGCCGAACGCACCCACCTCGTGGAAAACAACGTTACTTCGGCCCCTTCTTGGGGAGTTCCGTAAGCGGCTGAGGATCCTCGGCCCAAGCCAACGTCTGTTCAGGGCTTTGGGAAAGCAACAGTGCCAAGTCTGGCCACGCGGCCACCCACTCGTTGATGGCCTGATTCTTGGCCTTTTCTTCGGTCAGGTGGGGATGTTTGCCAATCCAGCGGAGAATTTCTGGGTGCCGTGCCAAGTACGACGCTTGGACGGGGTTCGACTCCAGGGCTTCGATCAGAGGACTTGGAGCGGCCTGAGCGATCGCGGAAACGGAGAACACAAATGCCGCCAAACCTACAACAATCAGTCTTTTCAAGCTGCCCCTCCCCTGGTATCTTGGGCCAACCGTGCCAAAAAAACAAGGGCAAACCGACCAGCCAACCTTCACTCAAAGGATGCGTCCGACAACGGTCCGAGGCATTCGAGCCCTTCTTCAGCGCGCGTCGTTTGTCCTTGAAATGAGCGCCGACCTCGAAGTCGGCAACCACTCCGCCGCGGGCGCATTAGCCTTTCTGCTTTCGGCCGTGCCCGCACTCCTGCTCTCCTTCGGGCTGGCGAGCCTTCTCCTTCAAATGTTTCCGCAAGACTCCAAGGAATTCCAGACTTGGATCGTGCGATTCTTGGGGCCGATCAACCTGCCCAACGCCGTACCGAAAATCTTCGGCCAGGGGTTTTTCGCCGTGGGTACCCTGGCCGCTGTAGCCGGACTCCTGTACGCCTCGCGTCAATTCTTCTCGTCCATCCGAAAAACTCTCAAGGTCATCTGGGGAAGCCCCGAAACTTCGCCAACGTTGCTGGACTCGGTTGGCGCTTTCTTCCTTGAGCTGTTCTCGTTGATCCTTCTCGTCGTGGTTCTTGCGGTGTCTGAGTCGGCCCGGACTCTTGTGTACGCCAACCAAGACGAACTCGACGCAAGGGTTTTCGACCTCATGGTTGTTCTAGTGTCGGTTGTCCCCTTCCTCATTCTTTGGCTGTTCTTCTACGTGACCCTCAGGCGTTTCCCTTTGGTGAAACCGGGACGCCGCCAAACCACCCTATGCTCGTTGGTCGCTGTGGCCGTTTTTTCGATTTCAGCCGAAATCCTCCGCGTCGCGATCAACACAGACCAATACGAACTGCTTTACGGAGTCATTGCCAACCTGGTGGTGGTCCTGCTCAACGTTTCGGTGTTCTTCACCCTCTATTTCATGACGGCGGCGTTCCTGTTCGTGGAACAGCACTTCGACGCGCTTCTTTTCGGACGCTACTACCGTCACTGGGGAGAGGAGAATCCACCGTTCCTCGACAAGCTCCTGTTCCGCAAACCCAGAAGGCTGAGAGAGCAATTTGGCCGGAGTTTCGAACAAGGAGCCCTTGTGTTCGAGGCGGGAGACCGCGGAAGGTCGGTGTTCTTCATCGAAGAGGGCGAAGTCGAAATTGTTCTTCCGGGTTCCGGGTCCTCCAAGGTTGTTGACTCGATTCAACCCGGCCAGATTTTCGGTGAGACCGCATCGATTCTTGGCGAACCGCGTAACGCCACGGTGAGAGCCAGGACCGCCGTCACGGTGCTCGAACTCCCCCCCGAAGTCTTTGGGTTCTATCTGAGGGCCGACCGCGTGGCTAGCCGCAGAATCATCGGCACCCTGGCCGAGAGGCTCAAGCGGGCCAATTCGCGCTCCGCACCCTGAAGCATCGAGTGCGACTGGGACCTTGACCGGCACCCCCCGAGCTTGTATCATCGGAGCCTGATTTTGAACAGGAGTGACCATGTCCAAAGCCCACAGGGGAAAACCCCTCCGAGAGACCCCCAACAGCAGCCGGGGTACCTGCCCTTCCTGCAACCGCAGCGCCATCAAGGTGATGTACGAACTTGAGCTCTCGGGCGCCAAGGTCAAGGTTTGCAAACAATGCAAGGCCAAAAACAAGGCCTGATGCGTTCCTGAGCCGTCCCTTCGGACGGCTTTTTTTTTCGTTGGGTACGGTGTATTCTGCCGCCATGACGTTTGCCGCCGATGCTCCCCGACGACTTCACGAAGCTTTGTCCCAAATTGTCCTCGGCAAACCTGACCCTTTGGCGCGATTGGTTTTAGCGGCTGTAGCCGGTGGCCACGTCTTGATCGAAGACGTCCCAGGCGTCGGAAAAACAACGGCCGCCAAGGCTCTGGCCCGCCTCACCGGGAGCGACTTTCGGCGAATTCAGTTCACGCCCGATCTTCTCCCCTACGATTTGACGGGAGTCGATGTCTTCCACCCCGAAACGCGAACCTTCGAGTTCCGCCCTGGGCCCATCTTTACGCAGGTAGTTCTGGCCGACGAAATCAACAGGGCAACTCCCAAGGTGCAGTCGGCCCTCCTCGAAGTCATGGAGGAAGGTCAGGTAACCGTCGGTGGTGTAACGCGAAGGGTCGACCCGTTCTTCTTGGTCGTCGCGACGCAGAACCCCCTCGACTTGGATGGGACCTTTCCGCTTCCTTCGGCGCAACTCGACCGCTTTTTGCTCAAACTGGCTTTCGGGTATCCCGAACCCCTGGCCGAGCGGGCTGTTTGGCTCGGCGACCCCGGCCACGCACCCCTCGTACCGGGACCGCCCGCAGTGACTCCCGCCGACATCCTTGCCCTCCGGGCTTCTTTGGCCTCGGTCCACGTTGCCGACGACATTCTGGAACTGGCCGGCCGTGTCGTTGAGCGCACACGGACCGACCCCGCCGTGGCTTTGGGTCTTTCGCCACGAGCAGGAGTGCATTTGATCAAGGCTTTGCGGACCTGGGCGTCGCTTCAGGGCCGCGACTACGTGGTGGCCCAAGATTTTCGCGATTTGGCCCTCGACGTTTGGGCTCACCGCCTTGAATTGCGCGACGCCGTCCAAGATCCCCGCGCCTTTCTCGAGGTCCTTGTGAACGAGGAGATGGTTCGCCATGAAGGCTGACCGGGTTCCTCTCACGAAAATCGGCGGCGCTTTTTTTTTGCCCCGGCCGCGCTCCTTGTCTCAGGATTCGTCCACGGTGAACTGACCTCGTTGCTTTGGGGCGGAGCTTTCGGTTTCGTCTGGCTGTACGCGGTGGTCGGTCGCGGCTGGACGGGTCGCGACTCTCGAGTCAAAAGGCCGCAGGGCATTCTGGAAGTGGTCTCAGACCAAACTGTTGTTTTTCTGACTCAGTCCCGTCCTCCGACGCCGGCGTTCTTCCGGTGGTGGCTCAGGGTTGAAGGCGTCCACTCCGCGGCGCGCTCCTTCGAACGGCGAATCGCGCTTGAGGCTCACGAAACCCGTGTCGAGCTTGAACTCAAACGCGGAAGTTACCAAGTGACGGCCCGGTGGGAACTTGTCGATGCCTTTGGCTTTACCCGCCTGATCCCGCGGAAGCGCTGGACCGCTGTTTTGACAGTGGAAACCCGGGCGCAGCCTTTCTCGCCTCCTCGTCCCCCCGCGACAAAGCCGGGTCCTTGGAAACCACGGCGTTCGGGCCGAAGGACGGGCGATCCGTTCGATGTCCGCCCTTACGTGGCGGGCGACGACCTTCGCCGCCTTCATTGGCCTTTGTATGCGCATGCGGGAGATCTGTTTGTCCGCACGGCCGAACCTTCACCACCGCCGTCCGGCCATCAGTTCTTGGTTCTAGATACCGAGGCCGCCAGCGAGGAAGACCTGGACTCCCGCCTTGGCCGGCTGGTCACCTGGCTGCAGGTCCTCGACACAGAGGGAACCAGCTGGACGTTGGCAATACCGGCCTTCGATACCACGGTCTTGGGGGCCGCAACGGGCCCAGTCTTGGCCGCTCTGACCCCCGCACCTCTCCCCGACCAGCCGGTACCTTCGAGTTGGCCTCCCACAGTTACCCTCCTCACTGGCCCCGACAGTTTGGGAGCGGTCCGCCTTTCTGGCCGTTTGGCGGGAGCCCGCCGACGGTTTCAACCCGTGGTGACGCCGCTGGCCGAGCATCCTAAAACTCCCAAATCCGCATGGTGGAAGCGATGACCTTTTTGCTTCGCTCGTTTTCCTTGGCCTTTCTGGCGTGGCACTTGGGAATGCTTTTTCCTGGGCTGGCGGAGCCGCTGTTCTTGGCCGCGGCGGCTCTTGTTGGTCTGGCGGGTGGCTCGCTATTCCGCACTTTTCGGGCCCTGCTGGCGTTTCCGGCGGGGCTGCTTGTTCTAGCGGCGGCGGAGTTTCTTCTGACGGTGCTTCCGACCGAAGTTTCCGGTCAGGGAACCACCGGGCTCGACCTCTTGCCGCTCTGGGCTGGACGTCAGCTGACGTTTTCTGTCCTTCCTTTTGCTCTGGGCTGGACCGAAGGTTGGCTGTTCACCGGCCGCCGCGAAAGGCGGGGCTGGGAACGTCTGATCCACGCCGCCGCGGTGATCGCGCTGTTTTGGTCGCAGGGCCCTTACCACGTGACGCTTTACCCCCACCCGCTGGCGTTGGCTTTGGCGTTCGGGTTATTTTTGGCGAGCGAACTGATGCTCTTGGCCGGACGTCCGCCCCGGCCGGCCTCGTGGGCTGCGGCCCTGCTTGTCATTGTTCTTGGCGTAGGTGTGCTGTGGAGTCTCTTGGGGCGTTACGAGGACCAGTCAACGGCCTCGGGCGGCGGCCTCATGAAACCTGACCTCTTTCAGTTTGACTTCGCGCCACTAGTTCGTCTCGAAGACGAAATCACGCTGGGCGAGAACCTAGTTCTTCTCTACCGCGAGGAAGGCGCTCCCCAACGCCGGTACTTGAGGCGGCTTGTGCTCGACGCCTACGATCCGGCGTCGGGGTTCTCACTGTCGGGCGGCAAACCTCCCTCTGTCGGCCGGCACGCTCAGAGTTTCACCTCGTCTCAAGGAACGCAGGAACGGATTCCTATTCAACAGGAGTATTACCTAGTCAATCTGGACCCTTCGTCACTGTTGGCCTTGAACGAGCCGACTTCGGTAACTCCCTACGTGCAGTGGAACCGCTCTTCCTTTGTTAACGCGTACCGGGTGGATTCGCTGGTTTCGACCAATCCTGTCTGGCTGTACAACGAACCGATGGACGACGGGCTGACGGCGGAACAGCGAAAGTTCTACACCCGCGGAGGCGATGACCCGGAGATTCAGGCCCTGGCTCAAAAGCTAACGAAGGGTGACAAGACCACGTTCGAAAAGGCGAGCGCCATCCTCCTCGACTTGCGGGAGAACTACTACTACTCCTTGAAACCCGGAAACCCAGGACCGCGGGGAGCGCTGAAGCACTTCTTGTTCGAGGGCAAGAAGGGCTACTGCTCCTACTTTGCCTTTTCGATGACTCTGCTGCTCAGGAGCCTGGGCATTCCCGCGCGCATCGCAGTGGGGTTCGCTACCGACCCGTCCGAATCGGTCTTGGGGTTCAATCCTGTCCGTGCGTTCCAGGCCCATGCCTGGGTGGAAGTTCCCTTCGGCCCCTACGGCTGGATTGAATTCGACCCCACAAGCTCGACCCCGGCACCGGGCGAAAACTTCCAATTTCCCAAGGGCTACGATCCCAAAGACCTCTCGAAAATGATCGCCGAGATCCTGGAAGCCAAGCCGCAGCCGCTCGGAGAAACCCAAGAGTCGCCCAGGCAAACGGCCTCGCCTTCCTGGGAAAGGCTTTGGTCGGCCTGGACAACAGCGCTTCCCTGGGTGCTCCTGGGGATCTTGGTGGCCGCCAACGAAGCCTGGCGGTGGCGCTGGTTCCTGTTTCGTTTGGGGGCCCCTCAACGGCAGCGAATGCGGCTCCTTTGGGCCGAACTCGTCAGTCACGCCCGGCGCGCAGGACTGGGGCCGTTGTCGGGAGAAACCCCTGAGGCTTGGTCCTCGCGTCTGGCTCACTCCGGTCTGCTGACCCTGGCCGCGCAGGTCAGCCGGGCAAGGTACTCCCGCACATTCGGGAATCTGGAAAAGGGCTCGGCCGAGTCTGCCCGCAGCCTGAGAGGCGAGTTTGACCGAGCCCGCCCGCGCGTCCACCGCGCGGCGGCCATACTCTTCCCCTGGTGGCCGCAATGAGACAGATTCTTTCGCTAGCGTTATTTACGTATCTTCTCATCGCGCCCTTGGGCGCCCAAACGAGTTTGCTGGAGCAGGGGCGAGTTGCCGAAACGGCCGAAAACTACCAGCGAGCGATTGAGCTCTACCGCAAGGCAATGGCCGACAAACCAGCCGATCCCGCGCCGGCCAAGGCCTTGGCCGAGCTTTTCACGACCAAGGGGCTTCATGATCTCGCCCTTCCCGTTTGGCAGGAGGTAATCCGCCGAGCGCCCGGCGATGCCGACTCGTGGATTTCGCTGGCCCAGACTTGGTCCTACCTCGACAACAACCCTCAGTCGGTGGTCATCCTCGATCAGGCTTTGAAGAAGTTTCCCACCGACGTCGAGGTTGTGCAGGCCGCTGCCTGGATGCTGTTCAAGACTGAAAACTTTCAACGCGGCATCGGCCTTGTCGAGACGTTTCTGGCGGCCCATGGCACCGATCGGAGCCTCGAAATGACGCTGGGGACCCTCTATTCCAGCGTTTTGGACTACGACCTGAGCCGTGTGCACTACTTGAGGTCCATCGAGCTGGCGACAAGTTCTCAGTCCGAAGAGAAGAACTTCAGGTCCATCGCCTGGTACAACCTGTCGCTCCTTGAAAAGTCCTTCTATCAGTTCGAGCGCGCAGACCAAGCCATCCGGCAGTCAATTCGCGAGGAGGACAGGCCGGCCGGGTCTCTGGCCTGGGGGGAGCTCTTTCAAGGACGGCGGGAACTCGCCGAGGCCCGGAGGTTGTACGAGAAGGCGATCGAGACCGACGAAACTCCCCTGGGCCGCTTCGATCTGGCCCGGCTCCTTCAGCAGTTCGGCTTCCTCGATGAAGCCGAGGCGCAGCTTCTTCAGGTCGAGCAGCGCAAAGACGACACGTGGATCTACAACTATGGGGTCACCAAAGACAAGTTGTGGCGGGATATCCACGAACTGCGCTCCGACCTTCATCAGGCGCGGTTCCACGCACTCGACTTTTCTCCCCGCGAAACGCCCTGGGATTGGATCCTCTGGAGCTTGTCGAAAGTCCAAGAGGGCCTCTTGTGGTGGTACCACGACCAAACCTGGAAAAGCCTGCTCGTCAAGCTCTCGGAATCGTCTTTGGCGGTCAGCAACTCCTCAGACGCCTGGGTGGGGCTGACTTTGGCCTACAGCGACCAGCCGAAACTAGCGCTCAAGTACCTATCGCTTTCACGCAACCATGAACTCCCCAAGAATCCCAAATCGCGAGCCTCGTACCTGATCCAAGAAGGCGTGACCAAACGCGACCCGACCCTGCTGGAGTTCGCGCTCACTCTGGCCCAGAAACCTTGGGAAAACGAAGACAGGGAACGGGCCTTGGCCACCCTGGTCGAGGTTCGCGGCTCCCAGGGCCGAAAACCCGAGGCCCGTGAGCTCCTGGGCCAGCTCTACTTGCTCAATCCCGGAGGCCTGCCAATCCGTGGCTGGGGGCTGCCAGTGCAATTTGGAGTCTTCGGCGAGGAGCGGGAACGCAAGGTCTGGAAGAACGCTCTGGAAACTTATGCAGGACAGACCGGATGGGATGCCGCCGCGGCCACTCGCCCAGGAGTGGAGTGGTCGCTCGACCTTCGAGCCGAGGGCGAAGGAGCGACATGGACGTTGCGGGATCCCGACGGCAAAGTGGTCAAGTCGGGTCTCGTTCGAACGCGGACCGAGAGGATGAAAGCTGCGGCCGAACTTTTTCGACAGATCCACAACCCTCTGGCAAAGTGAGTCCAGCCGAAAATGGTGTGTTGACAGGCAAGTGTATCTACACTAGTCTGAGAGCATGGGTGAAACAACGTCAGTGACCGATCTTGAGTTGGTCGGTCGGGAGTGTTTGTGTCTTCAGTCCCGAATGACAGCCAGAGCCGTGACACGAAAATACAACGACGTTCTGGCGGGCCATGGTCTTTCGATTACAGAGTTCTCCCTCCTCGTCGCTCTTTCGGCTCGCCCTGGGCTGACGGCCACGGAACTCGCGGACCTGCTTTGCTTTGAAAGAACAACCTTGGTCCGAAACCTGAAAGGAATGGCGGGAAAAGGTTTGCTGGTTCAGAAAAAGGAACTTGGCCCTGCGGTACTCTCAACAGTGAGCGAACTCGGGGAACGAATGCTGACATCGGCACTCCCTCTTTGGCAACTTGCCCAAACGGAAGTGAAGTCAAAGCTCACCTTGCACGGGCCTCAGGAGATTCTGGATTCGGTTCGCGAATTGCGGGATGCCGCCCTGAAATAACCTGAAATAAGTGGAGCGCCCATCGACGGTTTAGAACGAAGTTAATAGTGTATATACACATAGGAGGTTGTATGAATACTTCAGATCACCCTATTCTTGTGGTCGGTGCTGCGGGTCGGCATGGGGGTACCGGCGGGACGGTCGTCCGGGAATTCTTGGCCAAGAAGGTCCCCGTTCGTGCTCTCGTCCGCCATCGGGACGAGAGAGCCGAGGCTTTGGAGACGTTGGGGGTCGAGGTTGTCCTTGGCGACCTGAATCATCGAGGGAGCTTGCTCGAGGCTCTCGAAGACGTGGAAACGGCTTACTTCGCCTATCCCGTCAGCTCTGGCATTGTAGACGCGGCGGCTAATTTTTCGTCGGCGGCCAGAGCTCGAGGTTTGAAGCGACTGGTCATCATGTCTATGGGGGTTTCCCGGCCTGACAGCCCCAGTCACCTGGGACGGGCGCAATGGCTCGCAGAGGAACTTTTTGAGGTCTCGGGGTTCTCCTGTATCCATCTTCGGATTGCCGCATTCTTCTTCGAGAATCTGCCGCTTCTTCACGGCTCTGACATTCGGGGTGACGGGGTTCTCCGCAACAGCTTTGATGGAACGAGGCTTCACTGGATGGCGGGACGGGATGCTGCAAAGCTGGCGGTGGCAGCCCTTCTTCAACCTGAACGTTTCGCAGGCAGAACCGCTGTGTACCCCACTGGAAATCAACTCTTTTCACACGCAGAACTTTCCGCGATTGCCAGTCAGCATGTGGGCCGCCAACTTCGCCACGAGACGATTAGTCAATGCGACTGGGAAACAAGATTGGCAGCGCAGTCGCAACACGATGGTCGGCTCAACGCCGATATGATTCGTCACATTGGGGCTTTGTCGGCCGTCATGAAACAGTCCTACCCTTCCAACGACCTTATCAAAGAAACCTTGGAGGAGGAGCAAGAAAGTTTCGAGGCCGCGATCAAACGTGGACTTTTGGACTCTCCTGTTTTCAGTCCTTTTTGAGGACGACCAACGAAACGTCGTCGGCAAAACGCCCGCCGTACTTTTTCAGATCACCGGTCGCGCTGTGACGTCTCAAGGCTGTCACAATGGCCGCGACGATTTCGTCGGGACCGTTGTCGGCGTGATCGGCGAGGACCTGCTTGAGGCCGTCCAGCCCGAAAAAGGTTCCATTGCCGTTTCTGGCCTCTGTGACGCCGTCGGTATAGAGAACCAGCACATCGCGCGGAGCCAAGGCGAAGCCTCCCACCGAAGGCTTGGAAACCACAAGTTCCGACAATCCCAAGAATCCCGTCGCCTGAGCCAGACCCGACAGTTCTTCGATTTCTTGATTCAGAGCCCGCCAAACCAAGGCCACCAAATGCGTGCCCACGTGAGTGATTCCAGAGTCGGTGGCCAGGAAGTAGTTCTGCGTCATGAACTTATCACTGCCGATGCGGTCTCGGTTGAGGGTACACAGGACACGGTTGACCGAATCGTAGACTTGGTCCAAAGACAATGGTGTATCCGACGCACTCGAGGCGACCACGACCCCGTGCAGGGCCGCAACCGAAATTACGGCCATCATCCCGGCTGACAGGCCGTGACCCGCAACGTCGCCGATGCCGAAGTAGGTACCAAAGGGCGTGGGAATCACGTCGAACACATCACCTCCGACTTCGGTGGCAGTCTCGGTGAAGGTTGCGACCCGATACCCTGGTACTAGAAGATTCTTGGGGAGGATCGATGTCTGAATGTCCCGCGCGACCTGCATTTCACCGCGCAGCCGATGTCGTTCCTTCTGCGATTCCTTGCCCGCGATCAGGGCGTAGACGGTAGCCAAGTTCTCGGCCAGTTCCTCAAGCACGTCTTTTTCACCGGGGTAGAGCCGATCGAAAGAATCCTTGAACGCGGTGAGAAAGCCCAAACAGGACTCCGAATCGAGGATGGGCACGACCACTACCAAACGCTGCAGTCCTTTGAGGGCTTCGGGCAAATCGCACGAGACGACGGTTCGCTGGCGTGCCATCGCCTCAGCGATCAATTGTTTCCCGAAGTCCTTGAGTTCGCCAGGGGCTTCCTTCAGCTCTTGGGCTTCGTAGGTTGCCCGCAGAAGCAGGTCCGTCAGTTTGTGCTTGTCGAGGTGCTTGATGTCCTTGTCGGTCAGGGGGGTGCAATAGCCGATCAAGTGGCCAGGGTCGTCGATGCGGTACACGCTTCCAACAGCCCTGTACGCCGCCAGTCCTGTAATTTGGTAATCTTCGACCACCAGCCGTCCTTTGACCTTGTCTAGGGCGGCCTCCATGATCTCGCGGATCAGAACCTTGTCGTCCTCGTCGGCCGATCCAATGATGCGGCGAATCAGAAGGTTTTGGACGTGCTGCCGCTGCTCAAATTTGTGCCTGTCGCTACGCAGGTTGTATTGCGACCAAAAGAAGAACTCTTCAAGGAGTCGAACCACGTAAACGAGGTTGAGCGCAAAATACCACATCAGCGGCAGCGTTGAGAAAACGGGTGCCGCGGGGACTCCTGCAACTAGCGTCACCGTGAGAACCAAAAGAGTCACCACGATTTGGGCGTAGAAGGGGTAGACCCGTTTCCGGATGACGCCCTCTTGCAGATTGAAGACCCTCAGGGCAGCAACGACGGCGGCCACCACGAGACAAACCGCATAGCCGACCAAAGACCACCAAATCGATGTCAACAAAACGACGAGCCCAAACAGCGCGGCAAGTCCAAGCCAGAGGCCCATGCCCCAGGCCTCCCGCCGGAAATCGTTTGCAAGAAAACTTTCGTCGATGCGCTTCACGTGGATGGCGTATTCAAGAAAGATCAACGACAGAAAGTAGAATAGTCCTGACAGGACAAAGACTAGTGGACCAGCAGACAACCAATATGAGCGAAAGACCCAAGCCGCCACCTGCACCAGAGCGACACAAATCAAAGAAACTAGCGAGAGAAACAGATAACGGGTTCGTTTCTGCGCACTCTGGCGCCGCACTCGTTCGTACCAGAAGACTCCGCCGATCGCCAGAACAGGAAAGAAGCTGAACAGTTGGAATTCATTGAGTAATTCCATGGTTCTTCATTCGACCCTGACGGCCCCTGGTACCAGGAAGGTCAACGTCGGTAAACTGGTGACCTGCCATGTGATCGCCTTGTTGTGAACCAGGCGTATCTGATATTTCTGCTCGGGTGGGAGCATAGCCAGCTTCATGATCCACTTCGCGATGGCCTTGATTCCCGAGGAATTCAGAAACGTCAATTCTCGGAAGTCAGCGGTCACGACAGGAATTTTCTGGGCCACCATCCCTTCGTGAAGCCGAGAGAACAAGGGATCAAAAAGGACGCTGGAGTCCTGCATATCGATGTCGCCGACAAAGGTGACAGTCAGTCCGCTGTCGCTGTCGGTGACTTCGACCTTGATCTTGTCTTGCAGAATAGGCTCCAGGTTCAACTTGTTCATCGCAGTCATCCTCACTTCACGGTTATCTTGACCGTGACCAGATTCGCCGGCGTGATTTCAAGCTCCACGTCGGCACCCGTTTCGTACCGAATTCGAGCCAAACCAAGCTGGCTCTTTCCGTCAGCTCTGGTGGCCGCCAATCGCATTTGGGCGATGTAGGCATCAAGAGGATTCCCGGCAAGGATCTTGTCAAAAAAAACTCGAAGGTCCCTTGAATCTTGGGGAGTGGCGAGATTGGTGACCGAGGCTTGAATCACGCCGGTTTCCGCGAAGGCCTGAACGATGCATCGGGTGTCTTCGCTGGCACCGTATTTGACTGCATTTTCGAGCAGTTCACTGGTGGCCATGGCGATGACGTCGGCCTTGGCTTGATCGGCGAGCGCGACCGCGACAAAGTTTTGAATAAAGACCCTAGCCGGTGCGATGTACTTCCAACGTGGACCAAACCGAATCTCGATGTAACCGGGTTCAGGCAAGACGGGCCCCCTCTCAACTCCTTTGATGATAGTTCCCCCTCACCCGGTTAGCAAGGACAACACCGGCTTACCAACGGAACAGGTTCGCGCCCCAGGTCAACCCTGCGCCGAAACCCACGGTGACTATCAACTGTCCTCGCTGAAGCAGTCCTTTTTCGTCCATCTCGGCGAGAGCCAGAGGAATGGACGCTCCCGAGGTGTTGGCGTAGCGTTCCATGTTGACGAAGAAACGCTCCAAGGGAAGTCCCAGCCGGTGCGCGGCCGAGGCCACGATCCTTCCGTTGGCTTGGTGCGGCACTACCCAATCGACGTCGTCGAGGGAGAGGTCGTTCTTTTGGAGGATTTCGAGGATGATATCTTTGACTACAGTGATGGCGAACGCATAGACCTTACGCCCGTCCATCGAAACCAGGGTGTCGGCACGAGCGTCGCTCTGCGGATTTCTGGTTCCCCCGGCCTTTCGGAGCAGAGCAGGCCCGCCGGCCCCATCGGACCGGAGCAGGGACGGCGCAAACCAAGCGCCTGGCAAGGCCGGCGAGGCCGGTCCAACCAACACAGCGCCGGCCCCGTCACCAAACAAGATGCAGGTGTTGCGGTCACTCCAGTCGACGATCCGGCTGAAGACTTCGGCACCGACCACAAGAACGTGCCGGGCCGACCCTGCAGCAATGAAGGCCCGAGCCGTTTCGAGGGCGTAAACAAAACCCGTGCAGGCGGCCGATAGGTCCATGGCGCCGGCGTTGACCGCGCCCAACGCGTGCTGCACTAGGCTGGCCGTCGAAGGAAAACCCAGAAAATCGGGCGTGCTTGTCGCCACCAGGACCAAATCGACGAGGGCGGGCTCAAGACCAGCCTTCTTCAAGGCTCGACGGCAGGCCTCCACCGCCAGATCGGAAGTGGCTTGGTCAGCCGCGGCAATGCGGCGTTCCCGAATTCCTGTGTGACTGTAGATCCATTCATCGGAGGTCTCGACGGTTTGGGCCAGCTGCTCGTTGGTCACAACGGTTGTTGGTACGCAGAGGCCCGTGGACAGAACTCGGGGAACGATCACAGGACCTCCTCAGGAACGCCCCATACTAAGAGCGGTTCCCAAGTCGGTCAAGACACAATGATGAATCCCCACCCTCGGTCATTCAGGATTGGGCGTGAAGACACGAAGCCGGTGGCCGTCCGGGTCGAGGACGACAAAGGTGAACCCGAAGTCCATTGCGACAGGATCCTGAGCAATGGTCACCCCGCTGCCTTTCCAGGAAGCGAAAAGCTTTGCGACGTCGTCTCTCCCCTCAACGGCTAGGCACCACTCGGCGGCTCCGGCCGTGGCAACAGGCTTTGGCTCGACTTCGTCCCTCAACCACAACCCCAGTTTGTTTCCGCCAGGAAACACAAACAGAACAAACGTTGGAGCCGACTCGACGGGTTCGAGCCCCAGGAGTCTGGAATAGAACGCCGCGCTCGCCAGAGGGTCGCGGACATACAACAAGAGAAAATCAGGATGCAACATGGTGCACCTCCTTGGTTGTCATGGTAAGGTGGCTCCGTGACAGTTTCTGTCAGGAGTCTGCTTTGTCCCGATCAGAACGTTTGCTGGAACTTCTTCAATCGCTGAGGCGCCGAACTCGGGCCGTTAGTGCGGCCGCCCTGGCCAAGGAACTGGGCATTCACACCCGGAGCGTCTACCGCGACATCGAAACCCTCCGTGGCCAGGGGGCTCCTATCGAGGGCGAAGCCGGTGTCGGGTACATCTTGCGCCCGGGCTTCACCTTGCCGCCGCTCCTTTTTACCCGCGAAGAGATCGAATCGTTGGTCTTGGGAGCCCGTTGGGTGGCGGCCAAGGGTGACCAAGGCCTCGGTGCCGCGGCTCGCAATAGTCTGGCCAAGATCGAGGCCGTGCTCACACCAAGCCTCCGAGCGGAACTGGCCTCGACCACCTTGTTTGTGGGCCCGCAGCGTGGACCAACCGTTGACGACGCCTTGGCATCCGCAGCGAGGGTGGCTATCCGCCACGACAAGAAGCTTGTGCTGGAGTACGAAGACCAAGGGGGAGGCCGGTCGAAGCGCGTGGTTTGGCCATTCTGTATCGGATTTTTCGATCAGGTTCGCGTACTCGTGGCTTGGTGTGAAATGCGCCAGGACTTTCGGCATTTCCGGCTCGACCGGGTCAGAACCTGGTCACCCCTGGAAGAGAGCTATCCCGAGACCCACCACAGCCTGCTGGTGAGGTGGCAACAGAAGGAAGGCCTCGCGCCGGACACCTTTGATCTGTACTGAGGAGGCAACCGCGTCCCTTGACATTTTTCAGGGCGGTGTCTATATTGGCCCTCGTTCTGGGGCTTTAGCTCAGTTGGTAGAGCACTACAATGGCATTGTAGGGGTCAGGGATTCGAATTCCCTAAGCTCCATTTCGTGAAGACCACCGTCGGGTGGTCTTTCTCTTTTGGCGGGTCGGGCGAGGGAGTTTCGCCGCAGTTGTCTGGACATCGGCTTCCCCATGAGTCACAATGTGCTCAATGAGCGACAAGTATTCTGGAGAGATCGATCCCGAGATCGCTGCCCTCCTTCAGGCCGATGGCCCGCCGTCTTCGACACCCCGCTTTGAGGATTTGTTCACCGGCCCAAAAACAGAGGACTCCGAGTCCGACGCCGTTGCCGATTTTTCCAAGACGGGTTTCGCCCCCATTGCTGCTTTCTCCGAAGCGCCGAAGCCTTGCTTTGACGGTGCGGGCTACTACAAGGCCGTTCTGGCCGACATGGGGGAACCAGCGGCCAGGGTCCACAAGATTCTGACCGACCTTATGAACGCCACCGACCCCGAAACTCGCGGTCAAAACCGTCAGAGGTTCATTCCGGCCTGGTGGGACTTTTTAGAAGCCTTGGTTCGTGATCTTTCCCCGGGATTGGCCGAACCCAAACGCCTAGCGATCCGGTTCGGCGTCCTGTTGCCAACTCTCATCACACCAGAGCAGAAGACAAACCTCTCTTCGATCATCTTCGAGAACGGCACGGGCGAAATGGTCCACTACGTGGATGAATGGCTGACCAAGGTCGGAAGCGGCGAGGTAGCTCCGCTGGCCACCGACGAGGCCCCAAAAGTCGTCAAAAAGGGCGAGGTCGATAACTCGCTCTACCTCCAAAAACTTGAGAAAGTGCAGGGTCAGGTGCAGGCCCAGATGAACCTGATCAAGATCAAGATTCGAGAAATGAACGATCTTGAGGAACTGATCGTCAAGTGTGCCGGCCAGGCCCGTGTCCACGACAAGCACGCGACGTTTCAGAATATGTCCGACACGTTGAGTGGCAACCAGAGAAACGCCCTGGGGGCGATCCAGGACTCGCTGAAGAAGATCTCGGGTCTCGACAAAGAGGTTACCGTCTATTTTCGCGATCTTGAAAAGATGCACGTCGAACTGAAAGCCACGCAAGAGAAACTCAACGAAGCTGGCGGCTCCAGCGTCGATGCCAAGGTCGTCGTGAAGGAGCTCGGAAGCCTCCGGCAAATGGCCAAAATGTCGGTCGGCCGCCAAGGCAACCACTTTCCAGTCGTCATGAAGAACTATCTTCCAGCGAGACTCGAAGACCTGGCAACCCGCGAAAACGTGCTGAAGATCATGACCGACGTGGAGCGGCTGGATCCTGGGTTGTTTTCACGCAGCTTCAAGAACACAACAAACCGCATAGTTCCGCACGTCATCCTGTTGCCGTCGTTCGGCGAACTTGGAATCTGCTGGGAGCCCTTCGAAAAGTTCAACCGTTCAACAAGCCGGGGCCGCGTCGCCATTCCTATGTATTCGAAGAATCTCAAAATAGCCGTCATGACCGCCTTGGGCGATCTGAGGTGGCAGGTCGTCAAGGAGAAGGCTGGCTACCGATGGATGGAAGAAGGCCTCACGGGGTGGTACTACCAGTGGTTCTCCGACCATGGCTTCAAAGGCGACGTCAAGGAATCGTTCGTGCAGGACTATATCATCTGGTTAACCAAGGAAAGCGAAGGCACGCAGAAGCTCGATAAGGACGTTCGCGGCATCTTCTGGCGCAACACGCCGTTTCCTAACGAGCTTCGGGAATCGCTCCGAAACCGGGGCTTTGTGTACAACGAACTGTACAAGAAGGACCAAAACCGCTCCATGAGTGATGGGTACTAAAACAGGCCTTTGAAGAGGTTGGGGTCGAAATACCTCTTGAGGTCTATGCGACTCCTAAGAATGTGGAAGGCCCAGCGGTAGGTGAACCAACCCGCGGTCACGGCTGCGGTAAAAAGGCCCATCCAAACAGCGACGGCCTCCCAGCCACTCCGAACGGGAAGAAACATGCCGATAATTCCTGTAAATACCAGAAAATAAAAAAAAAGCAAGACAAGATTGAGGATGGTGGCGAAGCCCAGAAACAGGACGGTGTTGAAGCGCCGGTTCACCTCCGGCGCCGCCCCAGGAGTAACGAAAGCACGATGAGCGCACCGCCAACGGTGACTCCCGAGTCGGCCACGTTGAACGTGGCGAAGCGGTCCCACCCCAGGAACCCGAAGGGACGGAAACTCAAAAAGTCCACCACGCCGTCGGGCCGAAGAATCCTGTCGATGATGTTTCCCAAACCTCCCCCGAGAATGAAGCCCAGGCCCCAACGCTGAAGAGTTGTCAGAGTTCGGTCGCGCCAGGCGTAGACCGCCAGTCCGATGAGAACAGCGAGAGGGATGACGATGAACAGGCCACGACGCAAGGCTTCGGGCAATCCGTTTCCCAAAGAAAACGCCACCCCTGTGTTTCTTTGATGGGTCAGCCAGAAGAAGTCTCCGCCCCAGGTCCAGACTACGGTTCCCAGGGGAACGTTTCCGACAATGAGGGCCTTGGTGATTTGGTCGGCTGCAATAACCACTGCCGCAGCGATCAGTGGCCCCAAACGGGCATAAAGGGAAGGTTTCTCGGACATGGTCGCCATCCTATTACAATCCCGTCGGAAGGTCCAGAAACACGGTTGACAGTCCTGTCTCATTTTTGACGTGGGCCGCCAGCAGGCGAACTCCCCAGGTTTCTGTCGCGTAGTGGCCGCCGCTGATAACGTTGATCCCGGCTTCGAGGGCTTGATGGTAAATGGTGTGGTCGGCGTCTCCTGTAATATACAGGTCGAGTCCTTCTGCGATGGCGTCGGACACTTCTTGAGGGGCACCCCCCGATACAAGACCGACGGTGGTGACCTCGGCTTTGCCGAACGGTAATACTTGGAGCACCTTTTCGCGTCCGTGGAAAAGGGTTTCGCACACTCTTTCTAATTTGAGCGGCGCCGGAAGGACGCCTTTGAACCCAATTTTGACGCCGCGGTACTCGCCAAAGGGCTCGACAGAAACCAGCCCCAAAGCCTGGGCCAAGCCCGCATTGTTGCCAAGCGTCGGGTGCGCATCGAGGGGAAGATGAGAAGCCCAGAGAGCCAAATCATGTTCGAAAAGGAACCTCAGCCGTCGCTGGTGGTCGCCGGTCACGGCGAGGGGAAAACCCCAAAAAAGGCCATGGTGCACCACCAGCACTTCGGCCCCGGCGACAACGGCACGTTCGAAGGTCTGGAGGCTGGCATCGACAGCAAAGGCAACGCGTCGGACCTCTAGATTTTTCCGGCCAACCTGCAGCCCGTTCATGGCCTTTTCCCTGCCAAGCCACGCGGAATGGTTGAGGGTTTCACTGAGAAAGCTGTCGAGCTCGGGCAGAGTCATTGCGGCAGTATAGACCTCGGTTTCTTGACTTTCAAGGCGGGCAAACCTATCCTTGTCGCCGAGGTCTTGATGAACAACCTGCCCGCAGAACTGACCTATGAAGATCTCCGCTTTGACTTCTCGTCACCCGATGATGACACTCCGCTTCCTCCCGCCGCTGTTTTGATCGGGCAGCCTAGAGCGATTCGAGCACTGGAACTGGGAACCGCCATCGACGCCCCGGGCTACAATATCTTCGTCTCAGGACCGCCAGGCACTGGGCGACAGACCGCGGTCAAAAAGATTCTGTCTCATTTGCCGCCCTCAGAAACGGTTCGTGATTTGGTTTATGTGAACAACTTTCCCCGACCGGACAATCCGGTCATCCTAGCGTTACCTCAGGGGAAAGGGCCCTTTTTCAAGATTCGGCTGCACGAAATGGTCGAGACCCTGAAAGTCCGGATTCGCCAGGAGTTAGGCGGCGAGTCCTACAAGACGCCTCGCGACCTGCTTCTGAAGAAGACAGAATTTCAGGAGACGCACCTAGTCAGCGAGTTCGAGGGAAAGCTGGCACAAAATGGCTTCAAGATGACCCAGGTTGAGGAGTCCGATTCCGACCCGGGGGCCATGGACATCCTTCCCATACTCAACGGCCAGCCCGTCACCTTCGAGGAACTTCAAGAAAAGGTATCCGCAGGTGCGATTCCCGAAGACCAATGGAACCAAACCCGGGAACGATACTACCTCCACATCGACGAAATGCGAGGCCTGTTTGACGGCCTGCGGGAAGCCAGATCCCAAATGGACAAGGATCTGACGAAACTACAGAACGCGGCTGTCCGACCCGTTGTCCGCCGTCAGATTCAGGCGTTGGGACGAGCGTTTCCCTACTTCGCCGTCAAAGTCTGGCTGACCACGCTTGAGAAGGACATTCACGAAAACCTCTACCTTTTCACAGGCGACAAGGCGCCCGACGATCCCACAGGAATTCCCGCATTGGCCCGCTACGGCGTCAACGTTCTGGTCGATCACGGCACGGCGCCCAAACTCCCCGTGGTTTTTGAAACGCGCCCTACGCCGGCGCATCTTTTCGGAACCATCGAAGCGCGTCCCGACCCTCAGGGGGAGTCGCGGTCAAACTTCTTAATGATCAAACCGGGTTCCCTGCATCTGGCTGCCGGAGGGTACCTCGTCCTTCGGGCCGAAGACATCCTGAGCCAGGAGGAGGCCTGGCCTCTCTTGAAACAAACGCTCCAGAACGGCCAGGTCGAAATCCAAGCCGCTTCGGGTCCTTTTGGCGCTCTCACCTTGCTCAAACCCCAGCCAGCCCAGGTCAAGGTGAAGATCATCATTATGGGGAATCAGGGCGTCTACGACTTTTTGATTCAGGAGGATCCTGAATTCGGGCGGCTGTTCAAGATCAGCGCCGAGTTTGATCCTGTAATGGAACTGACGCCGACGACAGTCAACGAGTACCGTGTGTTTATCGACGAGCATTTGAGAAAGCATCAGCTCCTCACCATGGACCAGTCCGGACGCCAGGAAATTCTTGAGTACGGTGTCCGGCTGGCTGGGCACCGCCGCCGCCTCACGACGCAGTTCAGCCAGGTGGCCGACCTGCTCACCGAGAGCGCGTACTGGGCCAAGAGAGCAGCTCAGAAGTTCATCGACAGGCTGGCGGTGGCCCGAGCCCTTGAAGAGCGCCGCTATTTGTTCTCTCTCCCTGAAGAAAAAATGGATGAACAGGTCAGCGAAGGCCAGATTCTTCTGAGCGTGAACGGTACCGCGGTCGGTCAGGTCAATGGTCTGGCGGTTCTTGACCGCGGGTCCTCGAGTTTTGGGCGTCCGATGAGGATCACGGCTGTCGCGGGACCGGGACAAGACGGCATCGTCAACATCGAAGGAGAAGCGGGCCTCTCGGGTGAAATTCACGACAAGGGCGTCCTGATTCTTCACGGGCTGATTAGGGACAGGTTTGCCCGCGACTTTCCCTTGGCACTGTCGGCCAGCGTTGGCTTTGAACAGTCCTACGGAGGCATCGACGGCGACAGCGCCAGTTCAACCGAGGCGTACGCCATCTTGTCGGCCATTGCGGCGATCCCGCTCAGGCAGGATCTTGCGGTCTCCGGGTCGGTGAACCAGAGAGGAGAAATTCAGCCGGTTGGCGGCATCACGGAGAAAGTTGAAGGCTTCTACTACACCTGCAAGAAGCAAGGCCTCACGCGAACACAGGGCGTGATCATTCCCCGTTCAAACATCCAGAATCTCGTATTGAACCAGGAAGTCCAGGAAGCGGTGCGCGCTGGATGGTTCCATATTTATCCAGTGACGACGATTGACGAAGGAATGTTCTTGCTCTCGGGACAAGAAATGGGCAGAATGGATGCGCAGGGGCAGTATCCCGAGGAGAGTCTGGGGCGCCTGATTGTCAAAAAGTTAGAGCGGATGCGCGAAGCCGCCCATCCCAAGGAGGACTGAGGCATGAACATCGACCGCAACAGAGTGGTCCATGCTGCCAGGAATGGGATTCCCTTGGTCATCAAGACTCATACCCTCCCTGCTCAAACGGAAACCGACCTCGAAGAAATCCTACAAGTCTATCTCGAGGAGTTGGGCCAAGGGGGTCTCAAGGACCATCTGGCCTACTGCCTCCGCGAACTCACCGTCAACGCCAAAAAAGCCAACACTAAGCGCGTATACTTCCTTGAGAAAGGATTGAAGCTCGATTCGCCGACCGACTACGAAAAAGGCATGCGGACCTTCAAGAAAGAAACCCTCGACAACATCAACCACTACCTCGAATTGCAGGAGCAGAAGGACCTCTACATCAAGGTCACCTACCTCATTCGCAACAACGTCCTGTACCTCAGCGTTCGCAACAACTCCCCCATTACCGCCAAGGAACTGACGCGAGTCTACGACCGGGTGGCGCGGTCTCGAGCCTTTGAAAGCATGGAAGAAGCCTTCGGGGAGGTTCTCGACGACAGCGAAGGCGCGGGCCTGGGCATCGTCATCATGATTCTGATGCTTCGGAAGATGGGTTTGACCGAAAAGTCTTTCGATCTGACCCAGGTGGGAGGGGATACCTCCGCTTCGGTTACCGTGCCGATGAACTCCGTGAAGTTCGACCGAGTCAATATGATCGCCGACGAAATCATCCACGTGATCGACACGCTTCCTCCTTTCCCCGAAAACCTTGAACGCCTGCTTCGCCTCCTGGGCGACCCCGACGTCGAGTTCGAAAAGCTCGCGGCTCAACTCAGCCACGATCCCGCGATGACGGCCGACATGATCCGGTACGTCAATTCCGCCAAGTACGGCATGCGCAAGCGGATCGAAAGCCTTCAAGACGCCGTCAGAATCGTGGGTATCCAGGGTCTCAAGGATCTGGTCTACCCGTACGGCGCGCACAAACTTTTGAACCAATACATGACCAAGCAGAAGGACCTCTGGAAGAACGCCACGAAGGTTTCGTTCTACGCTTCCGAGATGGCCAAAGACTTTCGCTTTGATCGCGAAGACCAGAGCCAGGCCCAGGTTGCTGGAATTCTGTACAATCTCGGCCAGATCATCCTTTCGTTTGTCCACCCCGACTTGAGCGCCAAGATCATGGAGTTCTGCAGAGCCAAAGGGTTCAGCATTGAACTGTTCGACGAACTGACGCAAGCTATCAATCCGTCAGAACTGGGCGCGCGAATCGCCGAAAAATGGAATTTCCCCGAGGACTTGATTCAGATTATCCGCTACCAGAACCAGCCCCACTCGGCGATGCCAGTGTTGCAGCCGATCACCTGTGTCGTCCATCTGGCTGGAAGTCTGCTTTCAGTGGAACAAGACCTACTCAATTATGGCCAGATCAACGCGGGAGTCCTCAAGGCTCTCAAGCTGTCCGACCCTCCGAAGCTGACAGCACTGCACGAACGTGTCCAGAAGTCCTTCGCGGACGCCTCTGAAGGGCTCTAGTCGGAGAAGCAGGCGATGAGAGTCGACGGAGAACCCCGCGACGCGCCGCCTGTCGCCTGTCCCTATCTTCCCGATAAAACCTTTATTCAAAACTACTTCTTCGGCCTTGAGGCCGACCCCCCTGAAACTTCGGCTCTCTTGGCCGCCGGCTGGAGGCACTTCGGAGCCTTCTTCTTTCGGCCCAACTGCCCGGGATGTCGGGCCTGCTGGCCTGTGCGGCTGGCGGCTTCGACGCTGGAGTTCACCCCCAGCCAACGCCGCGTCTGGCGGCGCAACGAAGACGTCGACTTCCAAGCGGTGCCTTTGGAATACAAGGACGAATACTTCGAGCTCTACCAAGACCACAGCCTTCACCGCTTCGGCAAAGAAACCGATTCCGAGGAATTCCGGCAAGGTTTCTTTGAGCCGGCCGTCCCAACCTTCCTTACCGAATATCGGATCGAGGGAGAACTTGCGGCCTTGGGGTTCTGCGACGAGGCTGAGGATTCGTTGAGCTCTGTATATTTCGTCTTCGGAGACAAGTATGCCGACCGTAGCCTTGGAATTTACAGCATCCTACGCGAGTGCGCCCTGGCCGCTGAACTCAAAAAGGAGTGGTACTACCTCGGCTACTGGGTACAGGGCAACGCGACCATGGCCTACAAAGGACGTTTCGGACCAAAACAGGTGAGAAACTGGTCTACTGGCGAGTGGGAAGAAAAGTAGAGATTATTCTGGAAGTAGTTGCTTTTGCAACGGTTCAGTACTAAACTCTAAATATGACAATTTCACCCAGCAATAGGTCGCCCGCGGTCGCCGCTTGGAATCGGCTCGTAAGGCTCTACCAGAAGATCGACCACTCGAGTGAACTGAATTTCCGCTCGCTCGCTTTGAATATGGCCTGGTTCGACGTCTTGGCGCGCGTCGGAGCCCGCGAGGGGCTGACTCAAAACGAGCTGGCAGATTCTCTGCTGGTCACCAAGGGAAATGTCAGCCAGCTGCTCACCAAACTGGTTGCCGAAAACCTTGTACAACGTCAGGCCGAGGGGAGAAGCCAAAGGCTGTTCCTGACGTCCCGAGGGCGAGCCCTGGCGGCGCAGGCCGTGCCCCAGCAAGAACGTCTTCTTGCCGATTCTTTTCGAGCTCTGTCCCCAGACGAGATGCTCCATCTGCTTCGACTCTTAAGAAAACTGGAGAAATCATGACACAACCTCTCAACTACGTTCACTATTGGGAAGTGGGGACAGAGCTCAAAGGCCCGACTCTCCTCCTCCTTCATGGCACAGGAGGGACCGAACACGATCTGGTCGACCTGGGTCGCGCGCTCTGCCCAGGGGCCAATCTTCTCAGCCCGCGAGGTCCGGTCAATGAAAGAGGCGCAGCCCGGTACTTTCGCCGTCTCGCGGAAGGAGTTTTCGACCTCGAAGACCT
>CAYYUZ010000041.1:11033-28667 GCA_964475005.1 uncultured Spirochaetales bacterium | reverse complement strand
GATAATTCTTTATATAAGGAGCGACTCATGAGCATCATTGAAGAGGTCAGAGCGCGCGAGATTTTGGACTCCCGGGGCAATCCCACGGTGGAAGTCGATGTTTACCTGGAAGACGGTGGTTTCGGCCGCGCTGCAGTACCCTCTGGCGCCTCGACGGGCGAACATGAAGCTGTGGAACTCCGCGATGGCGATAAAGGCCGTTTTCTTGGTAAGGGCGTTCTCAAGGCCGTTGAGAACGTCAACACCCTCATCGCCGACGAAATCATCGGAATGGACGCCTTGGATCAGGTCAGTCTCGATAGGACTCTGATTGAACTCGATGGTACCGAAAACAAGGGCAAGCTGGGCGCCAACGCCATCTTGGGCGTGTCGATGGCCGCCGCGAAGGCTGCCGCCGACAGCTTGGGCCTTCCCCTTTACAAATATCTGGGCGGGATGAAGACCACCCTGTTGCCCGTCCCCATGGCCAACATCATCAACGGCGGCAAGCACGCCGACAACAAGGTCGACTTCCAGGAATTCATGATCGTTCCCTACGGCGCCGAAAGTCTCAAGGAAGCGGTCCGCACGACGGCCGAAGTCTTCCATACACTCAAAGGCCTGCTGAAGAAGGCCGGCAAGAACACGGCCGTTGGTGACGAAGGCGGGTTTGCTCCCGACATCAGCAACGACGAAGCCCTCGACTTCGTGATGAAGGCCATCGAAGCCGCTGGCTTCAAGCCTGGCAAGGATTTCGGCATCGCTCTCGACTGTGCCTCGTCAGAGCTCTTTGACGAAGGCGACCGCAAGGGTTACAAGTTCTGGAAATCGGAACCCAGCAAGCTCTACAGCGCCGCCCAGATGATCGACAAGTACACCAAGTGGGTTGAAAGCTACCCCATCATTTCGATCGAGGACCCCCTCGACCAGAACGACTGGGAAGGCTACGTGGAAATGACCAAGAAACTCGGCCACAAGATTCAAATCGTTGGCGACGACTTCTTCGTCACCAACCCCAAGCGTCTGGCCACTGGCATCGAGAAGGGCGCGTGCAACTCCATCCTCATCAAGGTCAACCAGATCGGTACCCTGACCGAAACCTTTGAAGCCGTTGAGATGGCCAAGAAGGCCAACTACACTTCGATCATTTCGCACCGCTCGGGCGAGACCGAAGACGCGACCATCGCCGACCTGGCCGTGGCGTGGGGCATGGGCCAGATCAAGACTGGTTCCATGAGCCGCACCGACCGCGTCGCCAAGTACAACCAGCTCATCCGCATCGAGGAAGAACTGGAAGGTACGGCCGAGTTTGCTGGCCGGGATGCGTTCTACAGCATTAGGAAGCGCTAGGCTCGGATCTCGCCGTTCTGGCGTCGTCTCGGGGTGGCTCCGGTCCTCGACGTACTTCCAGTACGTCTGTGGGCGTCGCCACTCCTCGACTTAGCCAGAACAACGATCTCCTTCGCCTAGTTCATGATGGGCGTCGCTTCGCTTGCCGGGTGTTTTTGAGTTTTTGAGAAATAGCGGTTCATCAGGGCCGCTTTTTTTTGTCTTCGGAGTTTCGGACGTTGCGGTGCAAGCAAGAACCGATCCACCCCCGTCAGGGCCTCCGAGGAGTTTCCATGAACCCAAACCGAATTCCATTTCCGGCGTCTCTCCAAGAACTGAGGACTCTGCTTGATGCCCAAGAGTTCGCCACCAGCCGTGAGGCCGAAGATTTTCTAGCCAGGCAGGTCGAGGCCGCCAACCACGCCCCCAGACCCCAGTTTCTGGGACTCTCACCGAGGCAGATGGGTGAACTGCTTCGAGGCCGCGCGGAGGGGGTGCCGGGTTTGATTGAGATCGATTTCGAGGTCGCCAGTGAGTTCAGCGGGTCGACGCCCCTGCGGGAGATGGCGGTCTGGTTGCTGGAGTGGCTGAACCGGGCGGACATTACCTTGTCCGCTACCGGCTACCTGCCGCCTTTAGTCGCCAGGTTTTGGTGGGAAGAAGTCCTGCGTCGCCTCGATTTTTGGGGAGAGGAGTATGAACTCGCGGTGAAGACCGAAGCCGATGCCCCCCTACTGCTCATCGTGCGCCACATTTTGGCCGCGCTGGGCTTCACAAAGACGCGGTCCAGCAGACTCACGGTGACGAAGAAAGGGAAGGAGTTTCTTCGCATGCGCGTCAAGGATCAGTACCGCGGACTCTATTGCGCTTTGGCCAGAGCGATGGACTGGAAGGCTTTGAATCTCGAACACGTTGCCCAGCCGCACTCGCTTCTGCAGGAGTCTTGGTTCTTTTCCCTTTATCTGCTGAAACAGTTTGAGGAAGAAGGAGTCGCGCCTCGCCAAGCCGCTGAACTCTGGCTGAAGGCCTTCCCGTTGGTGCTGGAGGCCTACAAAGAACCAAACCAGGAAACCGCTCGCCAAGACCTGAGAGAAGAACTGGAGAAGATGGTCGCGTTCTACTGTTTTGAATTCATGCCCCGCCTCCTGGGGCTGATCGACTGGCAGAAACCCCAAGATCGGCTCGAATCGAAGAAGGTCAAAATATCAAAGCTTGGCCAAGCTCTCCATCATTGGTCGCTCTGAGACTCCATTTACGATTTTGACATATTTGACAAAACCATCTCGCTCGGCTAAGTTCCTACATATTAGAACTTACTATTCCAATAGGTGGGACGGAATATGAAAAAGTCACGCAAGCGAATGAGTCTGAACGTCAAGATTCTTGGCGGTGCTATTTGTCTGCTGATTCCCCTGGCCTGGGCCCTGTTTTCGGTCTACACCTTTGGGACTTCTTCGATTCAGGTGGCCGCTCAAGAAAGAAACGGTTTGCAGGCAACGGCACCACTGTTCGATTCCCTGTTTGTCCGTCAGTCGGTTAAGTCCCCTGAAGAACAGAAGAAAGCCTTGGCCGCCAACCTCGACGCCTATCGGCAGCAGGTGATTTTGCTGTCGAAACCGCTGTCTTACGAGGAGGCGGCCGTCAAGGCAGCCGGGTATGCGTGGCTCGACCCTGCGGAGCTTGCCAAGCAGTCGCAAGCCCTGGACGGGCAAAACCGAACCTGGGCCGACTTCCAGACCCGCCTCTTGTCGGACACGGCCTACCTGGCCGACACGAGCGGGCTGGTTCTCGACCCCGACCTCGACAGCTACTACCTGATGCTCGCGCTGTACCAATCGATCCCCGACCTTGCGGTAGGAGCTTCAGCGAGTCAGGCCATCCTCGAGCGTTCCAAAGCCCCTCCAACCGACCAGGACAAGATGGAGATTTTTTCTGAGACACAGCACCTTAGCAAGCTGATCGCCAAACTTCTCGATCAGCTCAACCGTTCAACCGGAGCGGTGGTAGCCTCGTACGGCCCGGTGCCGGGGTACCAGGACTCAGCAAAGGCTCTCGTGGAAGCTCTGAGCCGGATTTCTCAGAATCTGACCCAGCAAACGCAGGCTTGGACTAGCGAGGGCAAGGATCAAAGGCAGGCACTGGCCGCGACTCTGGAAGAGCTAATGACTTCACTTGACCAGCTCCACACCTCGGGTTTCAAAGCCTTCAACACCATGCTCGACAGCCGTACGGCTTATTTCGCCGCCAATCTCACGACCTCGCTGGTTATTGCCGGGTTGGGGCTTCTGGCGGGTGGTTTCATCCTCCTGCTGGTCCTGCGCAGCGTTGGCAAGAGGATCAAACTCCTCATGACTTCACTCAACGGCATCGCTCAAGGTGACTTGACCGGGGACCTTCCGCCACAACTGGCCCGCTCGGGTGATGAGCTCGGTGTCCTGGCGCATTCCACCCTCGACCTTCAAACCCAGCTCAAGACCGAGGTTCAGCAGATCGATTCGAGTGCCAAATCGCTGGAGGCTGTGGGCGACCACTTGTCTGGAATCATCGCGGTGGTGACCTTGGCCAGTGATTCCATCGTGGCGGCCATCGACGAAGTCAACGATTTGGCGATCAACCAGAGCGCCAGCGTCACCGAAACCTCGGCCACGATCACTCAAATTGTCAAAGGCATTGAAGGCCTTCAACTCGACATCGAGAGCCAATCGAGCGCGGTGACCCAATCGTCGGCGTCCATCGAGCAGATGGTCTCCAACATCCAGTCGGTCACAAGAAACGTGGAACGGATGGGGCAGGAATTCGCCAAGCTCGTGCAAGCGTCCGAAGAAGGCAAGAACCAACTGGCTGGGGTCAACGTCAAGGTCGAGAACGTTCTCCTCCAAAGTCAGAAGCTTTTGGAAGCCAACAGGGTCATCAAGGCGATTTCGGCGCAAACCAACCTTTTGGCGATGAACGCCGCCATTGAAGCGGCGCACGCGGGGGCGGCTGGTCGAGGCTTTGCGGTCGTGGCCGATGAGATCCGCAAGCTGGCCGAACAATCCTCGAAACAGTCAGGAGAAATCAACAAGGACATCGCACTTGTCTTCAAGGAGATCCAGGGCGTGGTTTCGTCCACCAAGGATTCAGAAAAAGCCTTCGCGGGTATTCTGGACCAGATCACGGTACTCAACCGCTACGAACACGAGGTCATTCAGTCCATGACGGAACAAAGCGCCGGATCCTCCCAAATCCTCGAAGCGATGGTGGAAATCAGCGCAGTCACGACCCATGTCAAAGACAGCGCCGCTGAAATAACCTTGGGTAGCCGTTCCATCCGCGAGGAAATGCAGAACTTGGCAGGCGTTAGTGAAAGCCTGAACGCCAAGTCCCACGGCATCGAAACGGAAACCGAGCAACTCAAGACCAGCACATTGCAACTCCAGGAGATCGGCCAAAACAACAACGACCAGATCACGACGCTTTCGGAAATCGTCGGTCGCTTCAGGCTGTAAGTCCGCCTATTCCAGGTACTGAAGGCCGATCCGAATGAGCTTCGGTTCCAGTTGCTTCCGCCACGTGATCAAGGCCGCGACAGGGTCCATTCTTCCCACCTTGACGAGGCAGGCGTTGCCTTGTTGGAGCTGTTCATGGTTAAACACGACTAGCGAACAGCCCTTCATAGGAGACTCGTCGTGGATCAGGGCCACCAAGTCTGCTGTGAAGGGCTCTTCGAGGCTTTTGACGGCAATGAGCGCAAAGTCTAGGGGGTCGGGGTCGCACCGAATCGGTCGAGCCCGCTGAAAATCCAATTCGTCAATCGTCATTCCTTCACCTCCCCTCAGTCAGGGAAAGTATGCGGCGCAGCGCCTATCGAAACAAGGGCAGACCACGGCAACGTCCGCCGCTATTCGAGGTACTGAAGCCCCATTCGGACAAGCTTGCCGTCGACCTCCTTTTTCCACGCGATCAGGGCGGCTACCGGATCCATTCTTCCAACCTTGACGAGGCAGCCTTTTCCGACCTCAAGGAGCTCGTGGTCAAAGGCAACCAGGGCGCAACCGTTCATCGGGGATTCGTCGTTTACAAGCGCCACGAAATCCGGAGTGAACGGTTCTTGCAGTTCGCGGACGGCGATCTGAGCGTAGTCCAGTGCATCGGGGGGAAACCGAACCGGCCTCGGCCGCTCGGGGTCCAAGTCTTCAATAATCACAGGAGTCCTCCATGGCCCCCAGTATAAAACGCTCCTCTTGACCCGACGAGGTTGCCGGACCATCTTTTGGAAAATGGCCCCCAATCCCTGGCTGAACGTCTTTCTTGTGCTCGATGGCCTCTTCCTCGCCGGCGTGGTTTTGTGGAACCTGACTCGAAGACGGCGTCGGCCCCAAGGCGAGCCTCCTCGACAGGAGGTTGTCCCGCCAGTGATCGACTTGGAGGCAAGGATAACCTTCGAGGCGGAAAGCGTGGCGCTTTCGGAAGTGGCCACAGGCCTGCTCGACGAAATCGCGGTCAAGCTTGCGGCCTTTCCCGAGACCAACATCACCCTGGAGGGATCAGCCGACGACAGCGGTAACCTTTCCCGCAACCGGAAACTGTCGAGAGGCCGGGCTGAAGCCGTTAGGCGCTACCTTGTCGCCAAGGGGATAAGCGGTCAACGAATCACCTTGGTCGCCCTCGAGCCCACAAGAGGTCTCACCCAACGAGAAAAGGCCCAACTGCGAAGAACGACCGTCCGCGGAAACACTGCGTGGTAGCCGATGAAGGCCTCAGGGGAACTGGGGTATCTGATTGAGGGAATACGTTCTCCGGCCTTCGAGGAACTCGCGTTCCCAGGGGCCCGGAGCCAGAGCCAGGGCTTGCTCCCAGGATTCGGTGGCCTCGGACCATCGTCCGGCTCTGCCCAAAAAGTCGGCTCTAGCGGCAAAGAGAAGATGGTAGGCGGCAAGGCCAGGTTCCTCTCTGAGGGCGTCCAGCAGAGTCAACCCAGCCTCGGGCCCCTGGGCGAAACCGACGGCGACGGCATGGTTGAGTCGGACCACAGGGGTCGGGAGCAGGGATTCAAGCTTCGAGTAGAGGCCGGCAATTAGCCCGAAGTCGGTTTGTTCGACCGAGGTTGCCCTGGCGTGGCATCCGGCGATCGCCGCTTGAAGGGTGTAAGGCCCGGGCTTTCCGCGGGTCAGCGCTTCGTCAAGAAGGTCGAGGCCTTCCTTCAGTTGGACGCGGTTCCACAGAGTTCGATCCTGCCTATCAAGGGTGACTGGCCCCTTGCCATCGAACCGGGCTGGACGCCGACAGTTGGTCAGGAGCATCAGCGATAGAACCCCTGTCGCTTCTCCTTCACGGGGCAGGAGTTCCTTGAGAAGTCGACCCAACCCGATGGCCTCACCGGCGAGGGTTGCCCGAGCGTGTTCGTCGGGGCCTGCGTCATTTCCTTGGTTGAACAGCAGGTACAAAACACCAAGCACGCCCTGGAGCCGTTCGTATTTTTGAGCGTCATCGGGGACAGCAAAGGGAATTCCAGCAGCTTGAATTTTGGTCTTGGCTCGGGTCAGGCGCCGCGTCATTGTGGCTTCGGAAACCAGAAACGCCCGGGCCACGTCTTGGGTTGTCAGGCCCGCGACCGAACGGAGGGTCAGCGCGACCTGGCCTTCCAGAGCCAGGGCGGGGTGGCAACAGGTGAAAATCAAGGCCAGGCGGTCGTCGTCCCCTGAAGGCGGAGAGGTTTCTTCGGCGTCCCAGAGTCTCAACTTTTCTCCTTCCAGTTTGGCACGGCGCCACCGGTCGAGTGCCAGGTTGCGGGCGGTGACGGCCAGCCAGGCCGCAGGTTTTTCGGGCATTTCCAACGGCCAAAGTTTCCAGGCGCGGACGATCGCGTCTTGCACGCAGTCCTCCGCCAGTGACCAGTCGCCTGTAATGCGTATGAGCCGCGCCACAAGCCGGCCACGCTCGGTCTTTTCAAGCGCGGTTAGCACACGCGCCGTCTCGTCACTCATGAGAAGGGCCAGAACGCCCTCACCTCGATGCAGCCAAACCGCGCGGCGGGGTGCCGTGAAGAGACCTCGATGGCCTCGGCCAGGTCGCGGCAGGCCAAGATACCGAAGCCCTGAATTCCCTCCTTGGTCTCGGCGAAGGGCCCGTCGGTCACCAGCACCTTGTCATTTCTCACCCTGACGAGGGTCGCATCTTGCTTGGACCGGAGCACGTAGCCCTGGACCAAGATGCCGCGGCTCACCATCTCGTCAATCCAGGTTTGGACATTATCTTGAGCGGGTTGGTACGGTTCGGCACCCGAGTCGGTACAAAGCAGCTGAAAGAACAGAGCACGGGGTCCGTCATGGGGAATCGGACCAGTGACGAGACCCTGTTCGGTGAAAGGACGCACTTCAATGCGCCCGAAGCGTGCCATGGGATGCTTGGCAGCACAGGCGACGGCTTGGTCGAGGTCGGCGCACTCGATCAGGTCGAAGCCGGCTATCCCTTCCTTGGTTTCGGCAAACGGTCCGTCGCTGACCAAGACCTCTCCTTTTCTGACCCGTACGGTGCTCGCGTCGGCTGGAGGACGAAGGCGCATCCCATCAATGCGGCGGCCGTTGGCCCCCATTTCGGCCACCCAGTCGCGAATGTTGTCTTTTTCGGGCGAGTAAGGCTCGGCTTCGGGGTCGGTACAGATGAACAACAAGTATTTCATGCTTTTCTCCTTGATATCCTGTCCCCTCTCGACGTTTGGCCGTTGTCCTATTCGGACAGCCACTGAAGAAAATCTACTCCACGTAGCCCAGTCTACCGCCCGCGTAGAATGTTTTCGGGTCGGCTAGGGCCAAGCGGTCTCCGTTTCGGAACTTCTCCACAAGATCAGGGTTTGCGGTGAAGGCCTTTCCGAAGGCAACAAGGTCGGCGCAGCCCGCCCGAAGGGCCTCCTCGGCCGAATCGCGGGTATACCCTTCGCTGACGATCAGCGGTCCCGGAAAAACAGGACGTAGGAATTCGCTGGGACGAAGCTCGCCGACGGGAAAATCGGCGACGTGAAGCCACCCCAGCCCCTTGCGCGACAGAGCTTGCGCCAGGGTGGTGAAAGTCCCCACGGGATCCTCATCGAAGATCCCCTTGTGGCTGCCGCCTGGCGACAAGGTGAACCCTACTCTAGATTTTGGCCAGACACCCGAGACAGCCTCAAGAACCTCGAAGGCGAACCGCCTCCTCCTTTCGGCCGAACCGCCGTAGACATCGCTGCGCTGGTTGGTGCCGCTTTGCAGAAACTGGTCGATGAGAAACCCATGGGCGCCGTGAATTTCGACCCCGTCGAAACCGGCTTCTTCAGCCTTGAGCGCGGCTCGGCCAAATTCCTCCACCAAGGCGACCACCTCTGGCGTCGTGGGTACCCATGGAGTCTCGTAGGGCTTGGTACCCAGTGGGGTTCTCACGAAACCGACCGGTTTGACCGCCGAAGGTGCCACTGGGGGAAGGCCGTGGTAGTCGGAGTGGGTCAGCCGGCCAGCGTGGGCCAGTTGAACCACGATGCGGCCACCCGAGTTGTGAACCGCGTCCACGACAAGTTTCCAGGCGGCCGTCTGTTCGTTGTTGTGGAGGCCGGGCGTGTCGGCGGTACTCTGTCCTCTCGCCGAGACTTGCGTGGCCTCGGTGATGATCAAACCCGCTGACGCTCGCGCCGCATAGTGTTCGGCTGCCATTTCGGGGGCGGCCTGGCCGGGAGACCTGTTTCGCGTCATGGGCGCCATCACGACCCGGTTGGGAAGAACGAGGCCTCCCAGCTCGAAGGGTTCGAGAAGCTTCACGCCGTCGCCTTTCGGACGGCGGGAGCCACGACGGTCCCCAGAAGTTCGATTGACTTGAGGACCTGGGCGTGATGGGTACCTCCGACGGTGAACTGGATGGCAAACCGGTTCATGCGGAAGATCTCGTGTTCGGCAAGGATCTTGTCGATGGCCTCCTGCGGACTTCCTACAAGCAGGTGACCCGCCTTGCCGCGCCCGGCCTCGAAATGCATGCGCCCCTGGGGTGGCCACCCCCGTTCGCGGCCCAACTTATCGACCATGGCCTTGTAGCTCGGCCACACCAAGTCGCCGGCCTCCTGCGAGTTCTCGGCGAGAAATCCGTGCTGATTGATCGTGACCGACAACTTTGACGGGTCGTGGCCGGCTTGCTCTCCGGCCTCGCGGTAGTAGTCGACGAACGGCTTGAACCGCGCGGGCTGACCGCCGATGATCGCTAGCGCCAAGGGTAACCCCAGGGTGCCCGCACGGGCTGCCGACTCGGGGCTTCCTCCCACGGCGATGGTCACCGGCAGGGGATCCTGGAGAGGCCTGGGCTGAATGGACTGCCCGGTCAGGGGTGCCCGGAATTTGCCGCTTCCCGACCAAGTCACGTGCTCCCCCTGAGAACGCAACGCGAGGAGCAGGTCGAGTTTCTCGAGAAAAAGCTCCTCGTAGTCGTCGAGGTCGTAGCCAAAGAGCGGAAAGGACTCGATGAACGAACCGCGGCCGGCCATGATCTCGGCCCGGCCTCCGGAAAGCAGGTCGAGCGTGGAAAACTGCTGGAAGACACGGACAGGATCCTCGGAGCTCAGAACGGTGACTGCCGTGCTCAGACGGATGTTCTTGGTGAGCGCCGCGGCGGCGGCCAAAACGATGGCGGGCGCCGAAACTAAGAAATCGGGGCGGTGGTGCTCACCGACGCCGAAGAAGTTGAGTCCAACCTGGTCGGCCAGCACGATCTCCTCGATCAAGTTGGTCAACCTTTGAGCGGGACTCACGGGGTGATCGCCGAAGAGTTCGGGAGAATAGTCGCCAAAGCTAAAAAGGCCAAGTTCCATAGAGCGCTCCTAAATGTTCGAAAGTAAACCTTCGTTATTCTCGGGTCAAGGCAGTTCGATCGGGGGTTGACAGTTTTGCTGAAGCCACTGACGCTTGTACGATAAGGTGGAACCGTGGCAACCATCCTCTTTGAACAAGAACTGAAGCATTTTCGTCAGGAAGATCGTGTGGGTCTCGAAAGGAGCCTCGAACAGTTCCTCATGGACGAAGGCCGGTACGACTGCTACAACAGCCTCAACTACATCTTGGCGGAGCTGGCCGGGAACGCGGACAAGGCCAACTTGAAACGGGCGCATTTTGACAGGGCCGGCCTCGACCTTGCTGTTCCTGAGCAGTACGCCAGGGGAATGGCCCTCTTCAAGGATGCGGTTTCCACCCAGGCCGCCGCTCTGGAAGCGGTGCTTGAACGTCGTGGCGCCGTCATCAAGGTTTGGTTCGGCCGCGAAGAAGGAACGATCATCTTTCGGGTCTATAACAACTCTCCTCTCCTTCCAATCGAGGAGGAGAGGTACCACGAAAAACTGAAACTGGCCAGACAGTTCAAAAACATTCAGGAAGTCATGGCGTATGAGCTTGATCAGAGCGAAGGAGGCGGACTTGGCCTGATCATCACCGTCCTCATGCTTCGAAAGATCAACCTCGACGAATCCAACCTGAAGATCACCTCGAACAGCGATGGAACAACGGCTCTGCTCATGTTGCCGCCGCTGGCCGAGCAGGGCGAGGAAATCTTGTGTCAGGCTGTCGTGGAAGCCGTTGACAGGATTCCTCAGTTCCCCGAACACGTCTTGCGAATTCTCAAGCTCCTTGAGGATCCGACAACGTCGTTTGCCGTCATCGCTCCCATCGTCCAAGAGGACTCGAATTTGATCGCTGGCCTGCTGAAGGCCGCCAACTCGTCATTGTACAACGCCTCCCGCAAAATCGACTCGATAGACGACGCCGTCGGAATCTTGGGTCTGCCTGCCATTCAGGAACTCCTCATCGCCGTTACCGCAGAAAAACTCCTCATTCACGACTATCAACTGGCCGCAGTGAAGAAAGTCATGGACAAATCGATTGAGGTGGCCTGGTACTGCCGCGAAATCGCCAAGGCTGCGAAAGTGACCTCGACCAACATCTTCGTCTGCGCCATGCTTCATGACTTCGGGGAAATCGTGGTCAACGCCCTGGTCCCGGGACTCACCGAAAAGATTGCTGTGCTCTGCCGGGCCAAAGGGTGGAACAGCTTCCGGGCCGAAACGCTGACCGACGGTTTCAATCACTCGATGGTGGGTGCGGCGCTCACCAGAAAGTGGAAATTCCCAGACCAGATCGCCCAGGTTATCCAGTTTCATCATCTTCCCCTCGAAGCCCCCAGAAGTTCCCAGCAGACGGCCTGCATTGTCCACCTTGGCGATTTTCTCTGGGAAAAGGCGAGGCATCTGCGAAAGTGGGAGGACTTGAACCCCGAAATCCTGAGCTCAATTTCGCAGAAAACCTTCGGACAGTGGGTGCAGATCTTCGAGGCCATCCTCGACAAGCGCAAAAGGATCTAGCTGAACCGCATTGGCAGGAATAGTGCCAGACAATCACTTGCAGCCAAATCCCGTTCTTCTTAATATAGAGGAATGACCCCTTCAAACGCTTCCCCAAAATCTGTCGTTCTCCTGGTTCCCGACGAAGGACTTCTCTTCGAAGCGGCGGGCCTGGCCGACATTTTCAACCAGACCAATCGATTCTTGAAAGAAGCGCCGGCCGGTGGCAGCTACCAAGTCACGGTGGTCTCGGCCCTCTCGCACAGGGTCATTCGCGGACGCTCGGGTCTCAATCTCCTCGCCGATGTTTGCGTGAGCGAACTAGACCCTGAACGCTCCTGGGACACCCTCATCGTCACCGGGCGGGGCGTCGTCCCTGAAGAAAAACAGCCGCTGACCGACTGGTTGAAACTAGCTGCGCCAAACGCCCGCAGGGTCATTTCCGTCTGTTCTGGAGCGTTTCTTCTTGCCGAAGCGGGCCTGCTCGACGGCAAGCGAGCCACCACTCATTGGAATGCCGCGGCCGATTTGGCACGCCTTCACCCGCGGGTTCACGTCGAGACCGACCCCATCTACGTGCAAGACGGCCGATTTTGGACTTCGGCCGGGGCTAGTTCGGGTTTTGACCTCGCGCTCGCTCTGGTTGAGGAGGACTTCGGTTCGGAAATCGCGAGGAGGGTCGCTCAGTACCTTGTGTTGTTCCTGAGACGACCGGGCGGTCAGTCGCAATTCAGCCGTTTTCTTGAGGGCCAGTCGGCTCGTCCTGGTCCTATTCGCGACCTACAAGTGTGGGCGTTGGAACATTTGGAGGAGGATTTGGGAGTCGACAGTTTGGCCGCCAAGGTGGCCATGAGCCCCAGAAACTTCGCGCGGGTCTTCGCCCGCCAAACCGGCGTCACCCCTGCACGGTTCGTCGAGCAGATTCGCCTCGAAGCCGCCCGGCAACGACTCGAGCAGGGTCGAGAGACCCTCGACGCGGTAGCCTCAACCTGCGGCTTGGGAACCGCGCTGACTCTCAGGCGTACCTTTGAGCGGCATCTGGGGGTCACCCCCTCGGAGTACAGGGCGCGTTTTGGCATGATTTGATCGATGGTTGTCCTTCCAGCCAATCCCTACTTTTGATAGGTTAGAGACAAGGAGAACATGATGGTCAAGATCGGAATCAACGGCTTCGGACGCATCGGGCGCAACGTTCTGCGTGCCGCCCTCGGAAAAACTGAATTTCACCTTGTCGCTGTCAACGACCTGACCGACAGCGCCACCCTGGCACATCTGCTGAAGCACGACTCCATCTTGGGAAACCTCGCCGCCGAGGTGACTCACGAGCCTGGAAAGATCTGGGTCAATGGTGCGCCGATCACGGTGTTCGCCGAACGCGACCCCGGTAAGATCCCCTGGTCCAGTCTCGGGGTCGAGGTCGTCATCGAGTCCACTGGGCGCTTCACCGAACGGGCCCAGGCCGAAATTCACCTCACCGAGGGCGGGGCCAAGAAGGTCATTATTTCGGCCCCCGCCAAGGGAGACGATCTCACCGTCGTCCTAGGGGTCAACGACGGGCACTACGATCCGGCAAAACACCAGGTCATCTCCAACGGCTCGTGCACAACCAACGGCCTGGCTCCTGTCGCTTTGGTGCTCCACCAAGCCTTCGGCATCGAACACGGCCTGATGAACACCACCCACGCCTACACCAATAGTCAAGTTCTCCACGACCAACCCGAAAAGGACCTGCGTGGCGCCAGGGCTGCCGCCCTCTCCATCGTTCCCTATTCCAGCGGAGCCGCCAAGGCCATCGGCAAGGTGATTCCCGCCCTCGACGGCAAGTTGACCGGCTACTCGCTCAGGGTCCCGGTTCCCGTGGTCTCGATTGTCGACTTGACCGTGACGTTGTCGCGCGATGTGACGGTTGAAGAGGTCAACGATGCCTTCAAAAAGGCCTCTGAGGGGTCGCTTAGGGGCATTCTGGGCTACAGCGTCGAACCGCTGGTGTCCTCGGACTACCAAGGCGACCAAAGGTCCTCGATTGTCGATGCCCTTTCGACACTTGTGATCGGTAAGCGCATGGTGAAGGTGCTGGCGTGGTACGACAACGAGTGGGGCTTCTCGAACCGCTTGGTCGATTTAGCTCTCCTGTTGAAAGAGAAGGGGCTGTAAACCGGAGTTCTTGAGTCGCCGTGAAAATCGGCCGATGGTGGAAGCATGATAACCACCCTTGGTCCGGTGTTGCGACTCCCCTTCGCGTTGCTTGCCGTCCTTCTGACGCTGGCGTCGTGTGCGACTCTCCCCTACCAGAATCCCCCGACGGCGGGCGACCCCTCGATCATGGGAAAGGACGAGGTGTCGCTTGAGCAGTTTCTGGCCTTCGCCCTGCCCAAAAATCCTGCCTACGGCCGGGCGGGCTGGACGGAGATCTGGCAGGCCTATCGCGACGCCTGCCGCGCCGAAGGCGTCAGTCAGGCGGTGGCCCTGGTTCAGATGGTCCACGAGACCAACTGGCTACGGTTTGGCGGCAGTGTGAAGGCCCGCCAAAACAACTTCGCCGGAATTGGGGTCACCGGCGGCGGCGTCGCGGGTTTGAGTTTTCCCGACGTCCGAACTGGAGCGCTGGCCCACGTTCAGCATCTCAAGGCTTACGGGTCCACCAAGCCGCTGTCGAGCCCGACGGTCGATCCTCGTTTCAAGTACGTCAAACGGGGTACCGCACCGACGGTTGGGGCGCTCACCAAGCGGTGGGCCATGGACCCCAACTATGGCGACAAACTGACGCGTCTTTACCGTTCGCTTGAAGGCTTGGCCTAGGCTGTCTGCATTCCGAAAGTAACGGGAGTTTTCTATGCCGTGTACCATCAAGGGTGCTGCCTCTCGAACCGGACTTACCGCCTACACGATACGTTTCTATGAGAAAGAGGGGCTGCTGACTTCGGTTCCCAGGGATGAGCAAGGCCGACGTGTCTTCGACGAAAATGATCTGGACTGGCTGGGCTACCTGACCTGCCTCCGGTTGACGGGAATGCCGATCGCGGCCATGCGCCGGATCTCGGAGCTTCAATCCCAAGGCGACTCAACGATTCCTGAACGGCGGCGTCTTCTGGAGGCGCATCGGGCCGATTTGGGGCGAAAGCTGGAACAGATCCACAGCGCTCTTGACCGTCTGGACCACAAGATCGCGTGGTACGCCACCAAGGAACGCGAAACCCACGAGACTAAGGTTTTACCTTTTCCTTGATGAACTGACGCACTTCCTTGGCGAAGGTCCGGGTGCTAATAGGCTTTCCAATAAACACGGCGTTGGGGATGGTCTTGATCTCTTCAATACCTTCGGCCAAAACGGAGGACGTGACAAAGACGACAGGAATGTGGCGAGTGTCCTCTCGAGCCAGGAGCACCTTGGCTGCCTCGGATCCCCTCATGTCGGGAAGGCGCATATCCATGAGGATGATGTCGGGTTGCTTCGAGATGGCCAGCTCAACTCCTTGAGCGGCATTCTTGGCGACGAAGACCGTGAAGCCGGCGACTTCGAGAAGGTCTTTCTCCAGAAGGAGGTTCGCTTCGTTGTCGTCGATGATCAAGACAATTCTTTTCATCTCAAGCCTCGCTTCGGTTCGTAATGGGCAACGCAAAATTCACACCCGAATGTCTTGATCGAGCGCAATCAATGGTTCGCGAATCGTCTTGATCCCAAGGCACGTCGGAATGTCTCGATAATCTACTCCTCACCATCAAACGAGTAACAATTCAACCTTCACTTCGTGCGAGTCGTCCTCAACGTAGAGGTGCTCGCCCTTCTGTAGGCGCTTTTCCAGGAGCAGATAGATGCGAATGGCCTTTTTGATGACAGCAGTCTTGGTCAAGTCGTTGCGCTCGGCCAACTGTTCCAAGGAGTCCATTTCCTCCTCGGAAAGGTTGAGTGTCATTGTCTTCTTCTCTGCCACCATCCGCCTCCAACACAAGAATACAGAAGTTCTCTCCCAAATTCAACATTACATATTCATAATGTAGCTGTAGTTTAGCTATTTTATACTTGTTATTTAGCCAAACTATACCTATCTTGATTTCAAGAGGTTATCGATGATCAAGTTTACAAGAACACTGGGACTAGCCGCCGCCGTTCTGGCCGCCGCTCTTTTGGCCAGTTGCAACGGCCCTGGTCTGACCAATTCTGTTTCGGCGAAAATGAGGAGCGTTAGTCCTGCGACCCCCTCGCTGGGATCGGCTTCGACCTTTGCCGTGTTCGGCGGCGGTGCTGGATTCACGAACGCAGGTGTCAATACGCTTATCCAGGGAGACGCTGGAACCACAGGCGCTTCCACCATGATCACAGGAGTGCATAGCGCGACCTTCGTCTACTCTGAGACTCCTCTGAACGTTGGCTCGATTACGGGCACCGTCTACTCCGCAGCTCCCCATGGAACGGTGGCCGAATTCAACGTTGCGACCCAGGCCGCTGGCGATGCGTTGACGGCCTTCAACGACCTGGCGACCCGCCCCAACGGCATCGATCCCGGCGCTGGACAGCTCGGCGGTCTGACCCTGACCCCAGGAGTCTACAAGTCAGCTGCTGGTCCCTTTCTCATCACCGGTTCTGACCTGACCCTCGACGGCCAAGGCGACCCCAACGCTGTCTGGATCTTCCAGGCCGCCAGCACCCTCCTCGTTGGCACCTCGACGGCTTCCCAGAGCGTCATTCTCGCCAACGGTGCCCAAGCCAAGAATGTGTACTGGCAGGTCGGAAGCGCCGCAACGATCAACCCCGCGGGCGGAGGAACCATGGCCGGAACGATCATCGCCAGCGCCGGCATCGTGTTCTCGACCGCTGGAAACCAGGTCCTAACTGTCCTTAACGGCCGCGCCTTGGCGCTCTTTGCCTCGATCACCATGGTGAACACCGTCGTCAACGCCACAGGAACTCCTTATGTTGCTCCCGTCGTTGCCGCGCCTGTTGTGCAGATTGTGGTGACCGGCAGCCAGTCGGCCAACGTCGTTCCCGTGGTTGCCGGAGCCGGCTTTCTGAACATCGTGAACAACGGCGGTCTCGTGACCGCCACCGAAAATGGATCAGGAACCATCGGCATCACCAACAACGGCGCCGTTCTGACCGCCACCAACACTGGTAACGGCGTGATGCTCATCAACAGCAACGCCACCGGTGCTGTCACCGTGACCAACACCGGAAACGGCAAAGTCACCGTCAACGCCACAGGTGCCGCGGCCGTGACCGTGACCCACACCGGCGACGACGACTTCGTCTATCCCTGATCACTGAACTGACAGGATTTCAGCCAAGCTAGGAAAGGATGACCCCGGAAGGGGTCATTTGGTCATTCTCGACTAGCGGAGACGGTTCAGCCCAAGAATTGCCGAGCCTGACCCGCCATCAACACGAGTTCAGGAATTCGCTCGGTCTTTCCGTCTGTGAGGGCTTTGAGAATTTGGTCGCTGAATTGCTTCTGCTGGGGATCGATTTCGTAGCGGATACCGAGTTCCTCGAGCTTGGCCAGCAGGCCCTCGGGAAGGCAAGGCGAATCTGGATTCAGGCTCCGCAGGGAGTCCCTCAAATCCTCTTCAAAGAAGAAGTAGACCTCTCTGGCGCGGCTAAAGGAGGCGGGAGTGAACGCGGTCAGGCCCAACAGTTCTGGAGGACACCCCAGTGAGTACAAACTGGCTGTGAAACTGATGGCCCTGGGCAACGTCACTCCATCGAGACTGCGGGCATACCCGAACAGCCCTGTGTGGAGCTTGCGGTCCCGGCGTTTGGGGATGAACTTCGCCATCTTGTTCACAAGAGGAGCCAGCTCTTTCACCTGAGCCTGGTAGGCCTTTGTGTAGACTTCCGTCAGCTTCAACGCGCTTTCGGCGTCGACGGCCGTGGCCTTACCGGGCTTGTAGTCGTGCTGGAGGTAGCGGACGGCTTCGCGGGTTTCATCGAGAGGATAGTCGTACTTGAAGGCCGATTGGAGGGTGAAGGTTTCGACGCTGGGGTATTCGCGGGTGAACCGCCTGACCGT
>CAYYUZ010000041.1:1186-10933 GCA_964475005.1 uncultured Spirochaetales bacterium | reverse complement strand
TTGTCGGTCATCGGAAGGATCACCTCGAAGATCGGGGCGACGTCTCGTCCGTAAAAAAGCGCGCTCGCGTCGAAGCTCCGGGGAATGCTCTCAAGAGTTTCGAGGAGGATCTTCGCCTCAGCACGCTCCTCCACAGGGTTGGGGACCCGAAGGGTGAGGAAGACATCCTCTCCCAAGATATGTTCGTGAAAGAAGTGCTCGTAGGTGGTCAGCAGTTTTTTGACCACATAGTTGTCCACTTCCTTGCCCTCGACGTCCCACATCTGCTCGTCGATGCCCAGATGGCTGTAGGTGTAAAAGGCTTCTTTAACCTCATCTTCGCCGCCAATCTTCTGATCTCTTGCGAAGAACGGCACGTTGACGTTGTCGGGGTGCTGGGTGCTCATACAACGGGGAATTGTCACTTCTGGGGCTCCTGTGGAACTTGAATCAAGGGGGCCAAGACCTCGCCAATTTTTCGATGTCTTTCTAGGGGATGGCGCAAAGCCACCTCAAAATGAAGGCTGTAGCGGTTCTGGCGGCCTTCCTTGTGGCGCTCTAGAACCCCGGCGGACTCCAAGTCGGCGACGAGGCGCTGCACGGCGCGTTCGGTCAGCCCGATGGTTTGGGCAACCACGCGCAAGGGAGCGTCGGGATTCCTTGCCAGGCAGACCAACACATGGGTGTGGTTCGAAAAGAAGGTCCAACCGTGCTTTTCCGTGGAGTCCATATAGGCAATATGAAACGCGAATCAATTTTCGTCAATCGGGGAGAACACTTCCTTTTTGAATTCCCCTTGCCTTAGAGTGTGCTCGAAGTGAGATATTGGAACCCAGAGGGATAAAATGGCAATTCAACACAAGCGCCTGGGCAAACACGGGGTGATGGTCAGCAACCTGTGCCTGGGCACCATGAATTTCGGTTGGAAGACCGACCAGGAAGAAAGTTTCAGGATCATGGACCGTGCCCTAGAACTGGGCATCAACTTCTTCGATACCGCCGATGTGTACGGCTGGGGTGGCGAACAGGGCGACACCGAGGAGATTCTCGGGCGTTGGTTCGGCCAAGGCGGCGGACGGCGCGACGCCGTCGTGCTGGCGACCAAGGTCTTCAACCCGGTCACCCGCAAAGTCAACAAACCCGAGGTCAACACCGACACCCGCAACCTGTCGGCCTACAAAATCCGCAAGCACTGCGAAGGGAGCCTTACCCGGCTCAGGACCGACCACATCGACCTCTACCAGATGCACCACATCGACCGCGACTGCCCCTGGGACGAAACCTGGCAGGCGTTTGAACAACTGGGGAACCAGGGCAAGATCGTCTACACCGGCAGCTCGAACTTTGCAGGCTGGGACATTGCCACCGCCTGCCAAGAGGCCTCCAAGCGGGGATTGATGGGGTTGTCGAGCGAACAGAGCATCTACCATTTGAACAACCGAATGATCGAACTCGAGGTGATTCCGGCGTGCCGACACTACGGGTTGGGCCTGATTCCTTGGAGTCCCTTGGGCGGAGGCCTTCTTGGCGGCGTTCTGAAGACCGAGAACACCATCCGGCGCCTTAGCGAAGACTTGCAGAAGGACATCGAGAAAAACCGCGACAAACTTGTGAAGTGGGAGGCCCTGTGTGCCAAGCTGGGTGAACCACCCGCCGCTGTCGCCTTGGCCTGGCTGCTGCACAATCCCGCTGTGACGGCGCCCATCATTGGACCGCGAACGGTAAAGCAGCTTGAGGATTCGCTCAGAGCCACCGAGATCACGCTCGATGAAGCAACTTTGAAGACCCTAGACGAGATCTTCCCGGGTCCGGGCGGGGAAGCACCGAAAGCGTACGCCTGGTAAGAAAGAAGGGACAGGATAACAGGATGGCCAGGTTGAACAGGACTTGAAGAGAAGAACGAAGGGGAGGACTAATGCGAAAATTCCGATGGTGCCTCTTCTCCTTCCTGGTCCTGTAAATCTTCCCCAATCCTGCAATCCTGTCACATTTCTTCTCTTGGAAAGACTGAGCAGAAAATTCAAGGAGACAGCAAATGCAACAGATTCCCATCGCTAACACGAATCTTAAGGGTTCACGCCTTATTCTCGGCTGCATGGGCCTGGGGGGCGGCTGGGCTCCGGACACCCTGCTCACCAAGGCGCATGAAAAGGAGGCCCGCGACTTTCTCGACGTCGGTCTCGAATTGGGGGCCAACTTCTACGACCACGCCAACATCTACGGCGCCGGGCGGTCCGAGGAGGTCTTCGGACGCATTCTCAAGGAACGCCCGTCGCTTCGGGACCAGCTCATCCTTCAGTCGAAGGTCGGCATTCGGTGGGCCGACAACCCCAAAGGGACGCCTCAACGCTTCGACTTCAGCCGCAAGCACATCCTTGAGGCTCTCGACGCCATCTTGACGCGGCTGGGGACCGATCACCTCGAAATCCTCCTGCTCCACCGGCCCGACGTTCTGTGGGAGCCCGAGGAGATCGCCGAGGCCTTCGCTCTCCTCAAGGCCCAAGGAAAGGTTAGGTACTTCGGCGTCTCCAACCAAAACCGGTTCCAACTAGAGTACCTTCAGTCGTTCCTGCCCGATCCCCTGGTCGCCAATCAAGTGGAAATGAACCTGCTCCACAGCGGGTTCGCCGAGGTCAGCATCAGCTTCAACCAGACTTCGGCGTCCTACCCCGACGGTTGGGAGGGCACGATGGAGTACTGCCGGATGAAGAAGGTGACCCTTCAGGCGTGGAGTCCTCTGGCCCGCGGCGCTCTGACGGGCGATGTCAAGGATCAAACCGACGCGGTGAAGTCCGCAGCCGTGCTGGTGCAGTCGTTGGCCAAAGCCCACGAAACGACCCCCGAAGCCATCCAGCTGGCCTGGCTGCTGAAACACCCGGCGGGCATCCAGCCCGTGCTTGGCACCTCGAAACCCGAAAGGCTGAGGGCTTGCGTCAAGGCGCTCGAGGTCGAGTTGAGCCGAGAGGAGTGGTACAGCCTGTTCTCGGCCGGACGCGGTAAGGCCATGCCGTAGGTTGACTCTTTGGCGACGTTGGGGAATGGTTCGGTGAGGAAGTTCGCATGCCTAAACCGTCCCCCGATGCCGATTTGAAGTCCTGGCTCCACGCCCGCACGGCTCTGGCGCGCCCTTGGCCAACGCTGGCGTGGATCTTCGGGCTGGCGGGAACGTTGGCCGTCATTGTTCAGGCCTACGTTCTGGCGGCCTTCTTCCAGGGCTGGGTCTTCGACCACCGAAGTTTCGCGCAGCTGTCGCTGTGGTGGATGTCTTTTCCTATCGCCGTTGCGGTCCGTGCCGGAGCGGGCTGGGCCAAGGAAGAGGCTGGTCTGAGGGCTTCGAAGTCGGTCAGGCAGGCTTTGAGAGCCGATTTGGTTGACCGGGTCGATGCGCTTGGCCCGGCGTGGATGGCGGGGCAGACGGCAGGTGCCCTTGCGTCAAAACTGCTGGAACAGGTCGACGGTCTTGACGCCTACACGGCTCGTTACTTGGCCCAGCAGAAGTTGGCGGTGTTTTCTCCCCTGCTTGTGGTGGCGATTGTTTTTCCGCTCAATTGGGTTTGCGGACTGGTGTTGGTTCTGACTGCGCCTCTGATTCCCCTGTTCATGATCTTGATCGGTCTCGGTGCCCAAGCTGTGCAGACCAAGCAGTTGCGTTCGCTTTCACGAATGAGCGGCCATTTTCTCGATGTGCTTCGGGGATTGACGACCTTGAAGCTCCTCGGCGCCCAAGATCGTCAGGCTGACAAGATCGGCAAGGTCACCGAAGACTTCCGCGTCCGGACCATGGAAGTCCTTCGCCTCGCCTTCCTTTCGAGCACCATGCTTGAGTTCTTTTCAGTGTTGGCGATCGCGCTGACGGCGCTCTACCTTGGCTTCACCCTGCTCGGGCAGATCAACTTTGGCCTCGCCCTCACCTTCCAAACCGCGCTCTTTGTGCTGCTCCTCGCCCCGGAGTTCTACCAGCCGCTCAGAGACCTGGGAGCCCTCTACCACGCCCGCGCCGAAGCTCTCGCGTGCGCCGGCCAACTCAAACCGCTTTTCCAGGCCCCCTCTCCTTCGCTTCAAGGGGGAACTGTCGCTCCTGGACCCGGCGCACCTTCCTTTTCCATCCGCGTCTTGGATTTTTCCTACCTCGTCCAGGTTCCCGTGCTCTCTGACTTCAACCTTGAGATTTCCAGCGGCGAAGCCGTCGCGATCACAGGCCCAAGCGGTGTTGGCAAAACCACATTGCTGCGCCTTTTGCAAGGCCAGCTGACGCCCACGGGCGGCGTCATTCTTGTCGATGGTCAAGATCTGCGGAACCTGAACCCAGAATTGTGGAAGAGCCACATCGGCTGGATGAGCCAGCACCCCCGGCTGATCGCGGGCACTCTGAAGGAGAACCTGCTCGTGGCCAACCTCGAAGCCACAACGGCAGAACACGAGCAAGCCCTGGCGTTCGCCGGTTTGGGTTCCTGGTTCGCCTCGTTGGCCGAGGGTTGGGACACCTTTCTTGGCGAGGGCGGTCGGTCGGTCTCGGGGGGACAGTTGCGGCGTTTGGCGCTGGCCCGGGTGAAGCTGCGTCCAGCGTCTCTTCTGCTGCTTGACGAACCGACGGCTAGTCTCGACGAAGCCACTCAGGACGAAGTCTTGGCCGGTCTGGCATCCCTGAAGAAAGGAAAGACCGTTGTCCTTCTGACCCATCACCCCAAACCGTTGGTCCTGGCCGATCGTGTTGTCGCGCTGGCTCCCTGGGGTTCCGAGTGAACCCGCGGTTGTCGGATTTGGGACCCTACCTTCTGTTGTTTGGTCGCTACCGATGGTCGATGCTGGGCGGCCTGGCGTTGTCGGTCGCGACCCTTGTCGGTTCGGTGGGATTGCTGGGGTTGTCGGGAGGATTCTTAACGGCAACGGGGTTGGCCGGGCTCACACCCGAAGCGGCTCAACTGTTCAACGTGATCCTTCCCGCGGGCGGAATCCGGGCTTTGGCGCTCATCCGCACCGCTGGCCGCTGGTCCGAACGGGTGGTCAATCACGAAGCCACGTTCAGGCTTTTGGGAAGCCTGCGAGTCAGCCTCTACAAGAAACTGAGCCGGCTCTCTCCCCGGCAGCTGGGTCTGTGGCACGGCGCCGAGGTCCTCAACCGGTTGACCCGCGACGTGGACCTTCTTGATAACCTTTTCATCCGCCTTTTGGTCCCCATCGGCGCTTCGGCTCTGCTGATGGGGCTGTTGGCCGTTCTCGCGGGAAGCTTCTCTCCACTGATCGCTCTTCCGACCGCCGTTCTGGGCATTCTTGCCTTGGTCGTCGTTCCCGGACTCGTGTATCGGGGAGCCCGAACGCTTTCACCCCGCTTGGTCGAAGGGCAGGAACGGCTCAGGCGGGGCCTTCTCGATTTGGTGGAGGGGCTTGAGGAGTGGTCACTGCACCGGCCGGCGTGGGAGAGGCAGCGGGCAAACGTCCTCGAGGAAGACGCCCGCCGGCTCGAGACACATCTGAAACTTCAACGCCGCGGAGCAGTGGCCAGGGCCGCCGTTGTCGGTTTGATCGGGGTCGCCGTTTGGGCCACCCTGGGCCTTGTCGCGGTGACCACGGGAGCGCCTCCCGAAGGTCCGTGGTTCGTCACGCTGTCGCTGTCGGTCTTGGGAACCGCAGAAGCGCTGACCGTGCTTCCGGCGGCCTGGATCGAGCTTCCAGGAACCGCTCGCGCCGCCCGACGAATGACAGACCTCACTCAAACTCCGCCCGAGCCCGCGTTTCCTGAAAGGTCGTGGACCCATACTCTGGGAGCCGACCTGGTTCTCGAAGGCGTGTCGTTTGCCTACGAACCGAGCCTTCCCCTCCTCGAGAGCCTGAGGTGGCACTGCAGTCTAGGTGACCATGTCGCGCTCGTCGGCCCCAGCGGCGAGGGCAAAACGACCCTGGTTCGCCTTCTGACGCGCCTGGAAGATCCCACTAGTGGCAAGATTCTCTTGGGCGGAGTGGACCTGAAAGGCTGGCAAGAAGAGGCTCTGCGGTCGACCGTAGCGTGCGTGACCCAAGACCCGTGGATCTTCACGGCGACCCTTGCCGAAAACCTTCGCCTCGGCTCCCCCGAGAGCACGGACGCGCAACTTTGGCGAGTTCTTGAACTCGTCGGGCTAGCCGATCAAATCCGCGTGTGGCCCAACGGACTAGAGACCTGGGTGGAGGAAGGCGGCCAAAGCCTTTCTGGAGGCCAGCGGCGCCGTTTGGCTCTGGCCCGGGGACTTCTTCGCCAAGCTCAGATTACCATTTTGGACGAACCCACCGAAGGCCTCGACGCCGAAGCGGCCACAGCCTTGGGTGCGGCCGTACGCAGAGAACTGCAGGGTCGAACTCTGCTTTGGGTGACCCACCGGCCCCAAGGGTTGGCAGAATTTGACCAAGTCTGGGTCTTGGAAAAGGGATCGCTCCGAAAGGCTCATTGACACAAACACCAAGCCAAGGCTTAATCGACCACAGTAAGCGTATTCCTTGGGGAGAAATCCGTGAAAAACATATTCATAATAGCCATAATCTCCATAATCGCTATTGCTTCCGTTTCCGCCCAAGAGAAGCAGTGGTCTCTCGAAGCGGGGGGTGGTTACGTGTTGCCGTTCGCACAAGGAGTGTCATACACAACATACAGTCCGACAACGCCGGCCTATTCCTATTTCACCGGAAACACGACGGGACTTGGCAACTATGGTTGGGAGGTGGACGGCAAAGCGGGCTACGCGTTGTCCACTGACCTCGACCTTCTTATCAATACTTCGTACTTGAACGGAAACGCAACCTTCACCGACACGTTTTACATTGGCAGTCGATCATTCGGCGACACCTATAGGGCAAATTGGTCTTCCCTCCGCTTCGCGGCCGGTCTGAGATACACGTTCCTCAAGATCGATTCCTGGTCGTTCTTTGGAGGTACAGGTCCTTTGCTCGTACTTCCATCCGACTTGGTGGTCAACATCAGTGATAATTACGACTCATTCACGGCGACCGACACCATCACCTATAGTCCCGGTATTGGTGCTTACGGAGAGCTGGGAGCCGAGTACCGAGCTAACGATTCCTTTGGGATTAGTCTAACTCTCGCGTTCGACAAAGTTTCGGTTGCTGTCACGAAGGAAAAGGTGACCGACTCGACAGGAGCTTCGACTACCAAGACCTACACGTCGAACCCAACCGTCAATACTAGCAATCAGACCGCTTCAGACCTCTCAAGTTCCACTTCGAGCAGCAAGTATTACACTTATCCCGCTCGGTACGTCGATTTGTCGGACTTCGGGGTCACCGTAGGTCTTGTCGGTCACTTCTAGCTGGCGATTGGTCCCAGGTAGGGCGTGATGTTGACTTCATCGATCTGGTCGGGTCTCAGGTAGACTTTGGCATATTCGAGATAGATCCCCGAAGTGAGGAACAGGTCGAACAGGTCGGCGTCAATGTGCCTGTCCTTCTTGAAGAAGTAGAGGATCTTGACGGCTTCCGAAAGCATCTTGGGTTTCTTGTACGGCCTGTCGCTGGCGGTGAGCGCTTCAAAGATATCGGCGACGGTCAAGATCCGGCTCTGCATCGAAAGGTCTTCGGCCCGGCGTTGGTAGGGGTAACCGGTACCGACAAGCGTCTCGTGGTGCTCGCCTGCAATGACGGGCACCATCTCGAGACCCTTGGGCCACGGAAGGCGGTCGAGCATGTAGATCGACTGCATCACGTGCTCCTTGATCTTAAAATGCTCTTCCTCGGTCAGAGTTCCGCGGCCGATCGCCAGGTTGTAGATTTCCCCCTGATTGTAGAGAGCCTTCGGCACCGGGGTCTTGAACGGATACGGCAATTTGTCGGGTTGCTGGTAGGCCGTCTCAAAGGGAATTTGCCTTGGAAACACATGGATGGGCTTGTCGGCCAGCAGGGTTTCGGGGGCAGGCAGGGTTGGTTTGGCCGTGCCGAGTCCTTCGACGAACGCCAGGCGGAACTCCTCCTCCCAACTCAGACCGAGGCGGTCGTCGAAGTAACGCAGCCACGTTCGGCTTCCTATGGCCTTGATTCGCTCCACTTGTTCCGGAGGCAGATACTCGCCGCCTAGGTTGGCTTTGGCCAGGAACTCCCATTCGTCATCCAAGACTTTCTTGAACTCGGCAAGTTCCTTGTCGGCGGCTTTCGCCTTGGTCTTGTCGGCCAAGACGGCTTCGTGCCGACGGATGATAGCGTCGCGGTAGAGCACCTCAAACCGCGTGCGGACTTCGTGAATGCGGTTATAGATCGTCTCCAGCTTGGTCGACTTGTCAACCACGTACTCGGGAGTTGTGACTTTACCCACGTCGTGGAGCTTGGCCGCAAGAACGAATTCCCTCAGCGCCTTGGTATCCAGACTAAACCCAGCCAGCGGACCCGACTGAACGGCCGAGGTGACTTTGGCCAGTTCGGTGGCGATGATGGGGACGCGTTCGCAATGCCCTCCGGTGTAGGGGCTCTTGCGACCGATAGCGCCGTTGATGATGTCGATAATGGCGTCGAAGAGCTGTTCCAAATCGTCGAGCAGTTGCTTGTTGTAGAGGGCCGTCGCGGCGCTGGCCGAGAGGGCTTTGACGAACTCCTCCATGTCGTTGGTGAAGTAGCCCTTTTGACGCGCGTTGATCAGCTGAAGAACACCCAGAACGTCGCCGCCCAAAGGTTTGAGCGGAACCGTCAGGAAAGACTTCGAACGGTAGCCGTTGGCTTCGTCGAACTTCCGGGTGCCGCTGAAGTCGAACTGGTCGTTGTCGTAGGCGTCGGTGATGTTGAAAGTCTCTCCCGTCAGGAAGGCGTGACTGGCGACGTTGTGATGATTCTCCTCGCCGTCGTCGCGGTAGAGTTTGACCTTCAGTCCGGCGGGAATCGGGATGCCGCTGGTGCCGCCAAAGCGCGTGCCCAGGGTGTCGTTGAGCATGATGTTGAAGTCAAGAATTCGTTCCTTAGGATTGAGAAGGTAGAGCGTTCCGCCATCGGCATCTGTCAGTTCCTTGGCGGTGTCGAGGATCTTCTGACAAAGCGCGTTGGAATCTTTTTCGGTCGACAGGGCGATGCCAGTTTCCACGATCTTCTTGAGCTTGAGCTGGGCATCGGCCAAGACCTTGGTCTCGCCAGAAAGGGTGAGCTTCATGATGGCGAAGCCTCGGGCCAGTTGGTCAAACTCGCGGATCTTAGAGCTTTGCGGCGAGTCGCCGCTGAAGTCCATTTGACAGACCTTCTCCACGTCTTTTCCCAAGACTGTGATGATTCGCGTGAGGCGGCCGGTAAAGCTCAGCGTGAGGGGAACCAAGAGCACAAGGAGGAGGATGGTCGCGCCGATGACGATCAGCTCCAAAAGGCGGAACTCTCCACCGAAATCGGCGCGGGGAGCCGTCAAGACAACACGATAGTCGCGAAAGGCGATCCGGTGGTCAACGGCGGTCTTGAACCAATCCGGCCGGTCCTCGAAGCCTTGAGACTGGGCCAGGACCTTCCCCTCGCCATCGAGAACTTCGAGTCCCCCGTGAGCCGAAATCACCTGGCGGTCGACGTAGGTTTGAAGCCCCCCGAGGGTCAACTCCATACCGAGAACCCTCTGCCCGCCAGGGAACGCCACAGAGATCGCCACCGAGGACTTCTTGTCGGTTTCGGAGGGAAACGGGTTGGAAACCACGACGGTCGAGGCCTTGATGGCCTGTTGAACCCAAAGGGCTGTTTCGGCGGAAAAGTCGATCTTCGAGTCGCTCACCTGGCCCAGAGGGGTCTGAGCCGCCCCAAGGAAGGTCCAGGTCTGAGTGCGGTGGG
>CAYYUZ010000041.1:0-1086 GCA_964475005.1 uncultured Spirochaetales bacterium | reverse complement strand
GCCACCGTGAGCACCACAGTCACCAAGGCCATCGCCAGGACCGTGGAGGCCAGGACCAAAGCGATGGTCAGTCGAAAACCGAGGTGAAACGGGGGGCGGGAACTCATGGAGGCCTCCTGCATCATTTTCGGCACGAGGAGGCCCGATCCTCACACTTTTCTCATTGGGAACGGGAAGGTAGGAGACCAAGGACCGCCCGCGAGGCCAGGCAAAGCCCAAACGCCCCCGTGGCAAACGCCGCCGCGCCAAAACCCTCGACGCAGTTAATCTTCGAGGCTCCCCCTTCTTGGGGCTTTGGAACAGCGGCGCACACCGACCACGGCATCACGGAGGCCTCAAGGCTGAAGACGCATTCAAGGCCCCACAACCCGTCCGGTTTGGGGTTCAAGCCTTCGGCCCTTAGCCCGCGTTTGACGGCCTTCAGCAGGGTGTCGCCCTGCTCTTGCGCCAAATCGGCAACACGGATTTTGGTCGGGTCGGTCTTTCCTCCCGCTCCTCCCGAAACCACAAGGGGAATTTGGCGCCGGGTTGCCTCAAGGATCAAAGCTACCTTGTCGCCGACGCTGTCCATGGCGTCGACAATCAGGTCGGGGTTCTTGTCGAGGACGGCAGCCGCGCTCTTGGGGGTGAAGTAGTCAGCCTTGGTCCGAACTTCGGCCTCGGGATTGATCTTTCGAGCGCGTTCAGCCAGAACATCGATCTTCAGCCGACCCCATTCCGGGTCCAGGGCGTGCATCTGGCGGTTGGTGTTGGTGGCACAGACATCGTCGAGGTCGACCAGGGTGAGCACCCCGATTCCCGAGCGCGCCAACGCCTCCACCGTCCAGGAACCGACACCGCCAAGCCCGACGACAAGAACGTGCGATCGCCTCAGAATCGTCAGCGCCTGGTCACCAAAAAGGCGTGCCAGCCCGCCGAACCGGTTGTCATACGACAAATCGATCATGCAGGCCTCGGGGTCTTGCGGATGCGCTCGAGCATTCGTTCGAGAACCATACCCCTCGTTGGCGACAGGTTCCGCCTGAGGTCGAGCTTGTCGAGGAGCGCTGGTACGGCTCCGGAAACGTCGTCGAGCCCGTCGAAAAG
>CAYYUZ010000040.1:0-29030 GCA_964475005.1 uncultured Spirochaetales bacterium | reverse complement strand
TCTGTCGTGGCGTAATACTTGGTTTTGGTCACGCCGTCAGCCGCGGTATCCACCCAGCCCACGGTCTCGTCGTACAAGTAAGTGTAGGTGCGAGCGGTCCCCGTAGTCAGGTTCTTCTGATAGGTCAAGGCTCCGTTTCGTCCGTAGGCGTAAACTGTGGTGTCGCTCCCCCTGGTCCGGCTTACCCTTAGGTTGTCGGCGTCATACAGGTAGCTGACGATAACTTGTCCGTTCTTACTGACACTGCTCAGGCGGTTCCTAAGGTCCCAGGTGTAGTTCCAGTATTCCTGGGTCGTATCCACGACAAAGGCCGCGGGACTGGTCGGCTGAGTCAAGTCTTGGGTGGCCGCCTTGGCTTTGGTGATCAAGTTGCCGTTGGTGTCGTACTCGTAGAACCAGGTCCCGTCATTGGCCAGCCAGCTCAGATTGCCGCCTGTGCCATTGTGATAGTAGCTGTAGGATTTTACAGCTCCGTCCACAGTCTGACTTTGGCGGTTGCCGATCACATCGTAGGTGTCTTGCTCAAGACGGCTGTTCTTTAGCGCCCAAACTTTGATCATCTCTCCCGCCGTGTTCGAGAACGTTGCCAGATCAACGGTGTTGTTGCCGATGTCCCGGTCGTCCCAAATGGTGTTGATTTTGATGTACTGGGCCTGGAAAATCTTGGGGAACTCGAGCACCATCGATCCGTCTTGGTTCTGGGTGAAGGTCCAGCCGGTCACCTGGGTGTAGTCGGCATCGGTTCCGCTGACAGTATTGTTGTCGGTACTGATGTAGACGCTCAAGTCCTGCTGTCTAACCCGGTGTGCGGCGTTCTGGGGAGTAATCTGAATCTTGTTCACCCCGTAGACAGCGCCCAGGTTGATTCCGACACTCCTTGATGCCATATCGAGTTTAACGATGTCGGCTGGCTGAATGGTGAAGTTCATCACAGCGGTTCCAACGTAGTCCCGGTCGGCTGTGGCAAAACTCGTGTTGCCGGCCAAATCTTGGGGTTTCTTCTGGAACCAGCCCAACTCGTTGGCAGCCGTGAGCTGGTTGAGTTTGTCGTAGCTGTAGGTGTTCTGGTTCTTGGTGTCGACGTTGCCGGCTTTGTCGTAGGTGAGGACGTATGCCTTGAGACTGCCGCCGTTTGCACCGTAGCCAAGGCTGTTGACCCTGTCCTGGCTGTCGTAGCCGATGGTCTTGGCAACGGTGTTCGCCAGGGTGTATCCCCCTAGCCTTCCCGCTGCGTCGTAACGCAGGGCTCCCGTTATCCAATCAGACATCGTCGTGATCTGGTTCACTTGGTTGTAGCCGTAGCTGACGCTGGAAGCGTCCGGGTAGCTAGCGCCGGTCACTCTTTGGCGGTTGTCGTAGGTGTAGCTCATGGTCAGGCTGGTACTGGGCAGAGTGTCGGTCTTGGACCGGATCAGGCTGTAGGGATCGGGCTGGTAGGTTCCGCCGGCGCTGTTGTAGGCGGTGACGATGCCGTTGTCGGTAGCGGTTTTTAGGTCGCCGGCTTCATCGTAGGTGAATGAGCGCACGAGGGTCTGGCTCGTGGCCGTGTTAGTGGCGGTTTCGGTGTTGAGGCGATGGGCGTCAGTAAAGGTTCGGATGAACACGGTTCCCTTGGCGTCGGTCTGGCTGGTGGCGTCTCCCCAGGCGTCGTAGGTGGTCGAAACGGTTCCACCCCAGGGGGTGGTTTCGCCGGTCTGTCGTCCGAGCTGGTCGTAGGTGTAGTTCCTGTAGTTTCCAGCGGCATCCATGGTCTGGGTCAAGTTGTTCCAAGTGTCGTAGTACGAGGAACTGATCTTGCCCAGGGCGTCGGTGGTCTGAAGCACCTGGCCTTCGGGGTTGTAGGTGTAGTTTGTGGTGTTGATGTTGCCGTCGGTCACGCTCAATTTGTTACCGTTGCCATCGTAGGTGAACTGGTTTCCCATCACGCCATTCTGGTCGACTTCAATCAGCCTCGAAGCTCCGTCATACGTTTTCGCCACAACATGGCGGCTGGGGCCGGTCACGGTAAGCTCCCTGCCGGCGTCATCGTAGCTGTGAGTGGTGACGTAGGGTCCAGTGCCGGCCCCGTCGGTCAAGCTCTCGGTTAGCAGATTGTTGCGCAGGCTGTAGGTATAGTTGGTGATCTGCCCATCGGCTTCGATACGCTTGGTGAGGTTTCCGCTTCCGTCGTAAGTAAAGCCGATAGTGGGCCGTTGAGTGGGATCAACCGAAGGCAGGGTGGCTAGGGTCAACCGGCTGAACTGGTTGTAGGTGAGCGACAGCGCAAACTTACCCTGGTAGGCGGGCAGTCCGTCTCGGGGATCGACGATGCCCGTGCGGTTGCCGACCTTGTCGTAACTGTAGCTGGTGGCCTTGCCTTCCTCGTTGGTTTCCCTGATGACGCGGTTGTGGCTGTCATAATCCCACGTCTTGCCAAGCTTGGCGCCGCCGGAATACCCGCTGGTTTGGGTGAGTTTGTTGCCGTTAGGGTCGTAGGTGTAGTCGACAACAATGTCGCTCCCCGCGGGAGCGATTCCCGAACCTATGGTCACTGACCGGCTTTCCATCACCTGCCCGATCGTGTTGACGGTGTAGATGGTTTGGTGAGGCCCTTCTCCTGAGGCCAAAGAAGGTTGCAGAACACCGACAAGGTTTCCGGCGGCGTCGTAAGACCTGATAGCCACAGGACTGCCAGAGTAGCTCTTGCGGTTCTCCAACCCCGCTCTTGTGGGCGCCGTGACAGAGGCTTCCAATCCCAGAGGGTTGTAGGTATGGTCGGTCTCCTGGCCGTTGGGGTCCACCGTCGCGGTCACCCGGCCCAAGCCGTCGTAGTAGGTCTTGGCAACGATCAGGCCGGTGCCAGGGTAGGCGGTTTGCACCAAAGGTTTGCCGTTCCAGTCCAGAACCTGGGTGCTTTCGTTGCCCATCTCGTCATAGGTCGTGACCAGGTTCTGAGAATCGTCGTAGTTGCTCGTTTTGGGGTTAGTGGCGCCTGGGGCCAGAATGCTCGCTGCCCGTCCCCTAAAGTCATAGGTGAACTTCGTCACGAGAGTGCTTGTGGTCCTAGCGGTCGAATCTAGCGAAGAGAGGGGACCCATGAGAGTCAGCACGTCGTCCCACGAATCGTAACTCAGAGTCGATGTGATCTTTTCACCAGAAGACTGGTCAGTTTTGACGACTTGAACCAAGCGTCCCAGGTTATCAAAACTATATTTTGAGAACAGGCCCAAAGGGTTGGTGACATTGCTGGAAAGTTGTCCTTGTATGTCATCGTAAGTAACATGGGTTATAGGGGTCCCCACTGTAGCGGGGGGTTCATCGATTTCAGTCACGCGCCCCAAGGCGTCGAAGGTGCGCGTGGTCGTGTTCAACTTCGGATCGGTGGTCACGGTGTTGGCGCCATCCAAGTAGTTGTAAGTATTCAAGGTCACCAGGCCCAGAGCGGTCGAACCCAATGACAACGCGGCTGACTTGGTTGTCGCAATGGAATAGGTCGAACTGCCAGGGTAGGCATAGTCATAGTGGGTCTTTTGACCCGCTAGTGGGCCAAAGACATCGGTGACCTCACCATGATCGCTGGCGTACAAATAGGTGCTGGTGGCCCATTGCGGTCCAGTGAGTTCATACTTGGTATTCAGTTGACCGAGGGCTGTGTAAAGGTAAACACATTCTTCGGTGACCGACGTGTAGCTGCCCGCGGGGCTCCAGTTGCCTATGGTACGCACATGCGCCGCCGGCAGATCTCTCCGGTCATACGTCAATACTGGTTCTGCGGGTGCGCCCGGAGAACCAGCGATGCCCAAGGAGAGCGTAGAGCTTTTGGTGTTGTAGAAGCTGTAGTCGTCTTCCAGCCAGGTTTGCCGGGTTACCCCTCCTGCAATAGGAACCGCTGTGGCTGTGGTCGTTTGGGTAAGGTTGCCCCAGTCGTCGTATAAATAGTGGGTATCAAAGCTGTTCGAGTCCGACCGTATCGTCTTCTGCTCGTTCAGTCGTCCGTTATGACCGGCTCCAGGAACGTCCCAGTCCCAGGTCAAGTTCTGGGTCTCGACGGGACTGACTTGGCTCGTAATCGCGGCCAAGGTAATAGACGATGGATAGTTGCGGACTTCATTGGTGTCGGCCCGGACCCCCGTGGGGTTCCCTGACCCGAGGCTCTGCTGAAGATTGGCTTCGGGAGAGTCGCTCAGACTCGCCCGAGTGAGGGAAACGGAATGATAGGTCGTCGAGGTCACGCTCCGTCCGTCGGTGGCCGTCGAGGAATCGATGTAGAACTGGTTGTCGCTGCCGGAAGTGAGGTGGTATTGATAGCTGGTGTCGCGCACGGGTGAGCCATCGTCGTTCCCAACAAGCAGGTTGTTGGCCAGAAGCATTCCTTGAGTAATCGTGAACCCGATGTTCTGATTGGTGGCGGCGATGGTTTCGCTGGTCGTGTATTTGCCGAACACCACTTGATACGAAATGGTGTTGGTCCCGATTCCTGGCCCGGTGGCCTTGACCAGGGTTTGCACCGTCGCCGTGGTGACCGGCGGATCTTGATAGCCCGCAGTCGTCACATGCGTTGAGGTCGTAATGGTTTGAATGCCATATTGGTAAGTCCACTGCCGCCCGCCGATGTCGGTGGCGGTGGCAAGATTGCCGCTAAGGTAAGTGTAACTTGCCGTCCTGGTGTCACTGCCTGCGGTGACACTGATTCTGCCAATGTTTGAACTGCTCGGCGCGGGCGAAAAAGTAATCGTGTGCCCCATGCTGTCGACAATGGACGTCGCTTGATTGCCATTGTAGGTGAAAGAAATCGCGTTCAAATGGGTAGCATCGTAGATCGTTTTGATACGGCCTTGGGAGTCAAATTCGGCTTGCCTGCCGTCCTTCATGGTCAAAACGGCGCCGCCGTAGGTGTAGGTATAACTTACGGAACTGCTGATGAGGATCCACAAGAAATAGTTCGCTGAGTAGTGTGCGTGCGACGTAAGTGTTACTTGCAATGTGGCGTCGGAGCTTTCGTGGTTGATGAACGTCAACTTTTGATCAGCCCCATTGCCTCCGGTCGGGTTGGGCTGAAGCACGGCTTGGCCGAAACCAAAGGTCTTTCCATCCAAATCTGTGACCCAAAAACTGTTTTCATTCCATTTCATAAACGGAAAGTTCAACCGCCAGCCGGGTCCCAGTGACCATGGATAGCTTCCGTCTTTGGTCGGATCGAGTCCCGCAGTTGAGGCTTGCGACGAGACCGTCGTTGCGTCGCTTTGCGCCCGAGCGCTGTCGTACACCCGCTTGATGACCAGATCGAACCCGTTCCTGCCGGGAATATTAAACTCGGTAAACGCCGTCGAGACGACGCCGCCCTGGCCGGAAATTGTGACCGGCGCATGGGTGATCGCGGTGCCGAACGGGCTGAATTGCACGTCTCGCAGCTGCTGAGGAGTCACCGAATTTTCTTGAGTCGCCTGCACCGAGAAGTCTGTAAAATGGTTAATCTGGAAATACACAAGATGATTCAAGGAATCGACAAGTGCACCTTTGACCGGGAGCCACCGGCCCCAGAGGGTGTCATAGTAGAACGGTTTCAGGTTCGCTTCGGTCATCCCGTCCGGAATCTTTGAGGGGTCGTAGGCCAGTTGAATCGCGACAGGGGCCGCGAAGTCGGCATGATCGGTGGTCAGAGTTCCTGTACTCGAAGTCCTGGTCACACGGAACTGGAAGATCCCGCTGACCAAAGGATTGGTCGGCTGGTCATTGAGGAACTGCACAGGCAGTTGGTTGATCTGCACGCCGATCACGTCTGGAGCGGTCGAACCCGCCGGAAGGGTCACCGACGCTTGGTTGAAGTTAACCGTCGTCGAACCCGTCGCACTGATTGGGACGCTGGCCAGGCCTACCTCGGCACTGAGCCAAGGCGTGGGTACGCTGAGATTGCCAGCCACATCCACGGCAGTCACCCGGTACTGAAAAGTGTCACCCGAGGTCAAACCGATATCGTTGTAAGCCGGGACGGCGACCGTGCGGATTCCATCGGGCCAAGCAGGGCTGCGTTCGATCCGGTAGGTCTGCGGAAGCGAAGCGAGCACGCCGGGTTCAGGAACCGAGGTCCAGGCCAAGTCAACCTCGGTCAAACCTGGGGTCTGCGTCAAGTTGATTGGGGTCGGAGGGGTGGCCGTGTCAATGCTGAGCGTGATGTTTTCAATCGTGGTGTTACCGGCCCTGTCAACCGCCTTGACGTACACAGTGTGCACGCCATTGTCTAGGGCCGGCAGCTGAAACGGGCTCTTGACGGTGGCAAAGGCGCCGGTATCGGCCAAATACTCATAGTGGTCCACTCCCGAGGTCGCGTCCGTGGTCGCGAAGGTGAGAGTCGGCCGGTTGTTGTTCGTCCATCCGGTGACATTGGCGCTGATGGCAAACGCCAACGGAGGAGTCGTGTCAACGCAGAAGGAGACTTTTGCGGTGGAGCTCAGGTTACCGCTTCGGTCCTGCGCGGTGACGGTGTATGTGTAGAACCCATCGGGTAGCGAATACGTTTTGGTCTTGACGGGCAGGTACCCGGGCTCCCAGGGTTCTGTGTTGAACTGCCACCACATTTGCGCGTCGGGGCTGCCTGCGACGTTGAACGTCACGAGTGAGCTGGCCAGATATTGACCCGGCGTAGGAGTCTGAATCTGAATGACCGGTCTGGCGCTGTCTTGGTTGATCGTCAGCGTCTGATCGGTCTCCCGGCCAGCGTTGTCTTTGAGCACAAAGGCGAAGTTTTGGATTCCGCTTCCCAATGTGATGGACTGGCTGAAGACGTTGCCCGAAAGGGGAACAGCGGTTCCGTTCATCGTCAGAGTCAGTCCTAATCCGTTTCCGACCCGGCCGGTGAGAGTCATCGATGGACTCTGGGTCCACACGGTTCCCGCGGGTTGGTCGAACTGTACAACGGGCTGATTGACGGTTTTGTAGACGGGCTTGAAGAACTCGGCTTCGAGTTTCTTCTTCTGTTTATCCCAGATCTGCACATCCAAGATTTGGAATCCGTCTTTCAGAACGACCGATGTGTTGAACAGGCTCGTTACGATCGGCACCGCGGCCCCGTTCACGAAGCAGAGCGCCTTCGAATCCTTCACACTTCCCGAAAGTGTCATCGAGGCCTGAGTAGTCGAGGCAAGCAAGGTTCCCTGGTCCAAGACGGCAGGAACTTGGTTTCCCTGCCACGCTACAGTCCAGGGGAGCTGAGAAGTCAGCGTTCCCAGACCCACTTGGGACTGGAAGGTCTGCTGCTGCCCCGGCGCCATCCCCATCTGGTTCAGCGGCATCCAGAACAGGTAGCTTGCCTGCCGGGGATGATAGCCGCCGATCAGCGGCTGCGCGCTCACATCCCCCATCCAGCCAATCACCGAGTCGCTATCCGTGGCGCCTGAGGTCAAAGTAGAACCAGCCTTAGGCCACCAAATCTCCAGGCCGACTTTGGTATCGATCAACGGAGTTCCCCACAACTGAATCTCGTCAAAAGTGATTGCCGTCGGGCTATCGAACGAAAAGTGGTCCGCGGTGATTCCGCCCAATGAAGCTTCCCACCAGCCGGCGCCTTGGCTTGTCCACGTAACCGAGCTCGAATGGCCGTTCAGAACGGTTTTGAACGTTCCAGGGTTAGGACTGGCCGTGTACACCCTCAGCTTTTCCAACTGGTGGGGGCCGCCCAAGCTCCAACTCTGAGTTTTGATCTGTGGAACCGCGGCAGCGACCCCCGCTGTCGTTGCGGCCACTTGCCCATCGCTGTAGGGCCAGCCCAGGTCAATCAAACCGTGGTCGGCTCCATTCTTGAGAACAACTCCGTGCAGCGGGCCGGGGGGTACCAGCTTTAAAAACTGGGCTTCAGTCCGCAGGGATTCCTTGGGAAAACTTAGCCGATAGACCGTGTCTTCACCGATCCAGGTCGAGGGAACAGCAGTGAACGGGGTTCCGTTCCATTCGCCGGTCAGCGGGCTTCCTGTGGCGCCGCCAACAGTGACCTCCAGCTGGTAGTCCTGAACCACCGCCGAGTTCACAGTCAGGTGATAGCTGCCATCGGTATCGGATGCCGGTATCGCCAGCGCCTGGGGCGTGGTATCGCTGGTCCCCTGTCCCCAGACCTCCACCTCGCCAATCTGCTGGGCGCGCCCCCATCCGCCGGGGAAGGTAATCCGAATCTTGGTCGTCGTTACCGTGGTTTTCAAGTCGATACGTTGCCACCCCGCACCTGGATCGCTCCAACCAGCCCCAAAGGTCTGCGTATTGGTCCACTTGCTCCCGTCCCAAAAATCGAACTGAACGCTCTGGTAGTTCTGGACAAAGAACACCTTCAGGGTTTGAACGGTGTAAGTTCCATCCAACTGCCAAACCACAACTCCATCCTGCGGGGGATTGCCGAAGTAGGGAGGAAATATGGCCGTGGGCTGGTTGGGTGAACTGGTCTGAAACGCTTCTGAAGGCAGACTCCACAATGGAGAAAACCATGGGCTGTCTAGAATCCCGTCCCACAGTCGGGACGGCTTGAGATTGATGTATTCGTTTTGGTTGAAAGTGTACGACTGAGGTTTGATCTTCCCGTAAGGTTGCGGGCCGACGCCTGTAAGGTAGCCGATCTCCCAAACCTGAGCGGCGCTGCCTTGAAGGGTTGTGAGAATTTTGCTGGTTTGCGGCACGTCGCCTGGAAAGTTCAGGACCACTACACCGTTTTGAGGGCCTGTGATCACCGCTCCGGGAATGGGAACCCAGTGACCGTTCCCCAGATAGGAGAACTGAAGCTGGCTCCCTTGGGGAAGCGTTAGGTTTACCTGGGCTCCTGAGATTCTCTGGGGTGCCGCCCAGTAGCGTTCGACCCAGCCCGAGGTCGCACCGGGAGACAGCTGCCAGGCTGTGTTGATGTTGGAATCGAAGGCCTGCCGGGACGGCGAAAAAAGGCCTGTTGACGTTGATTCGCGCGTCCCGTTGGGTTGCTGATCACCCCAGGACGTTTGGGCGCTCAGAGGGAGAGCACTGGCCAACAGAAGGCAAATCGGGAGAATTCCCACCAAAAGTTTGTGCGTCGTTTTCATGGCTCTATTCTCCCTGGTTCCCTGAGTTGCCCGGCAGAGCGTTGATTTCTGTGATCCCCAGCAGCCCACCATTCCAGCTGTAGTAGTTGCGGAAGTTGCTTCTGACCGTTGAATTGGTCAGCACAGGACGTCCCCCACCATCCTCTTTGATCCCGTAGACCGTGTTGCCTGTGATGACGGCCCCCGTCACGGAGGTTGCCGAGACTCCGGCCAAATGCAGCCCGATCTTGTTCTGAGTCAAGGTCGTTCCCGTCAGCGTCGCGGTCGCCCCGCCCCCTACGGCGACTCCCCTCTCAGCGTTCTCAATCAGGTCGGCTCCAAACTGCGCGGTTCCGCTTCCCTCGATCAGAATCGTTCCCCACCCCGTGGTCTGCCCCGTCGCCTGACGGAAGATGATTTGGTCTTTGGCGTTCAGGGTTCCTTGAATATCCAAGCCCTGTCCGAAGCCTGCCCCCAATCCCCCTTGGAACTGCACGGCCTCGTTGGGCTCGATCGTCAGCGTCAGCGATGGTGGCACCACGACGACTCCGGTCACCTTGTGGTCCCCACGCCAGTCTTCAGATACGTAAAGCGTTCCATCTTGGGTGTCCTGCACGGTCACGATCAAACTGACGGGCGTTGAGTTGCCAGGGATCGTGAGGTTCAAGCTGTAGGCCGTACTGTCGCTGGTCTGGCCAGCGGATTGGCCGTATCGGTGTGTAGCACTACCGCCGAAGTCCGGATTTGTGTTGTCATTCCAGTTCCATTGGATCTGCGACACTATCGACGGATCGAGAGTTCCGGTGTCGAGGGTGAAGTTCAACGGGGCCCCCGGTGTGGTCAAAATCCCGACCGTGTTCGAATCGGCCGGATTGGAGTAGCCGTCGGTGACGCTGATGGAGTAGTTCCCGGTCGTAACATTGAACTCAAGATTTACACTCTCGATGGACGAATGGAACACGGCTCCGGCGTCTTTCCCTTCCTGCCAGAAGACCGAGAGATTGTTAATTCCCTGCCTCAGGGTGATGGGAACCGGTGCTCCTGGCGTACCCGACGCCGAACCGTCGTAGCCCACAAGCGCCGCTCCGGTCAGGCTCTTGTAAGCCGTCAAGGGGCCCGTCTGCATGGTGCGGTCCACCTCGTAGTCCCAGTGGTCTTGGTCCGGATCGGTTCCTTGAATCACTACCTGAACCCGACCGTCAGCGTAGACATGAAAGTCTGTCGATGACGGTGAATAAAGATTGCCATTCACATCCTCAATTTGAAAACTGAGAGAGCCGGGATTGTTGGGAAGAGTTGCTGACTGGGTCGCATTGACGACCGGGTCGGTGAACGGCGTCGGAACCAGAGTGTAGTTCCAAAGCTTGTGCCCGGCTGCGCTAGCGACCGGAATCCAGTCTATGTACACTATGTTTCCCGCCTGGTCAGTTTTCCACGGGGGCATGGCGCTTGTGTCTGGAATCAGCGAACCGTCGGGGTTCAGGGGGATTTTGGTAGGATCGATGCTCAGATTGGCCAATGTCACAACACTTCCGGCTGCCAACGAAGGCAGGCTGCTCGAAAAAAGACTCCGTGCAAAGTTTAGATTGGTGAAACTGTCGTGCATCTGCTGAGGAGTAAGATTGAAATCAAGGTCCACTTCCATAAACGGACCGGTCTCCCCCTGGCATGCCGAACTGAAACTCAGCCTAGGAGGAACCGCCAAGGTCACGCTCTTGCTGTTGGGAACCCCAGCGTTGTTGGTTGCTGTCAAAGTGAAGGTGACTTTGGTTCCGTGCAAGAGCGTCAACGACTGATTTGCGCTCAACTGACTGGCATTCAAAGCCACAGAAATGGGATTGTCGGTCCCTTTGGTATACGTCAGCGAATAGGGATTTGCAACAAGCCCAGAGATCGAGTCGGTTGCGGGCGACCAACTGACCAACACCGTGCCGTCTCCGGGGTAGCTCGTAGTGAGAGAAGAACCCATACTTGGCGGAATCGAGTCGAGTTTGTACGGCCCACTCACAACAGGCGTCGCCGAAAGGCCGGCGTTGTTGGAAGCAGTGACCTGCAAATAGTAGTAGCCAGTGGTGTTGGAGTACCCGGAAGGAATGGCAATCGGTGCGGCGGTCACCGCTCCGCTGGCTATCACTGAAAGCGAACCGAAATTGGCGGTCGGCGTCGGGGAATATCCGATCTGATACTGTGAGCTCGTGACTCCTGGAACGGGAATGTCATTCTGCACACTGGCCTGCCACCGGCCACTTGTGCCAGAGCGAAACCACTTCTGAGAGTCAAATAACGGAGTCACGATAATGCTTGGAGCTCGGGTTTCGACTTCAATCGTGGAACTCACGGTGGGAGGGGTGTAGCCGGCGTTGTCTGTCAACGTGAAGTTGACCGTGTAGATTCCGTCCGCAGGGAGGGTAAGGCTTTCCGTTGACCCGGTGTAGGAGAATGCAGAACCTGTCCCGCTGGCGTCGTAGCGGGTCCCCGAAACAGTGTAGGAAGCACTCTGAATTCCCATCCCATTGCCATTGGACGAAAAGCTCAGTGTACTGCCAGTCGTGACAGTGAGACCGCCAGACTGCTGAACACCATTACTGTATATGAACGCTTGAGAAAATGGGACGGAGGTAAAGCGATAAGACCAACTTTGAACAAGATGTTCGGCTTCAGACGCGTACTGGAACATCGAAATATCCAAGCTGAAGGAGGTGTCTGAAAAAGTTGCCGCTGATGGGTTGTAGTAGTTGATGGGACTCCATGGATCAGTCGCATATGAAAAGCGGACCTGGTAGGGCCCCCCTTCTGGTTGAGGAAATACCGGTGAAATAGTTAATGGACCTTCATATACATAGTAAGTCGTCCAAGGAAGCGGTCCGCTGGTTTGAACAATCTGACCAGATCCGTACCAACCACTGTTTGAAGCGTTGGCCCAAAGACTGCCTGCCGAGAAAAACAGAAAGACAGTCGCAAGGCGCCTCCAGCTCAATAAAAAGGATTTCCTAAAAGGGAGTCTTTCATTCTGCTTGAGGAGGTCTTTGCCAGCAATGAACTGCCAGTGGGCCTTGGAATCCCCCTCGCAACTAGACCCTTCTTTAGTTTCAAAACTCATGGTCCTATTCCCCCATCGCCCGGTAGAGCATTGATCGCTACGATATGAAGCGGCCAACCTATCCAACGGAAGCCGTTGCCGAAGTTGCCCCTTTCCGTTGAATGGACCAGCCTCGATCTCGTTCTGAGTCAGAGCGGTCACCGCACTTTGATCCCCAATCAGAGAAGAAAAGGCTAACTAAAACTACTTTTTGGTAATTATTGATCTATTTATTGCAACAGTATCACTATTGTCGCGCTCAGATTATAGCTCAATCTTCGCGCTGTCAACGGTGATTTTCAGCTTGGGTGACAGATTTCGTTTCGTTTCCACCGAAGGAGAATTGCCGACAGAGAGATTGGGAATGTCGCTTTTTAATGCCTTTTGGAACTAGACATCGACTCAGCAACAGGTTCAGGTTAGCCAAGTGGAAAATAACCAGAAATCCACGCATCCCTTCAATCAGTGAGGTCGTGGGATACGTATCGCTTTGGTCCGATGATAGCGATGCTAGCTTGCCAAGAACCGAGAACCAGGCGGGAGCGACAGCTCCCGTTTCCCCATCTCAGAAGACGGGTGTTCCTGCGACAAACTGGTTGAAATGGGGCGCCGACCAAACAAGCCTGAGCGATCCCGCAGGAACGAGGACTAGCGAAGGCTTATTTGGTCGAAGCGGGGCCCCATTTCGTGGCGTGGACACTTCAGGGACACCAGACTAGCCGCCTCACCTCACCCCCGCCACCAAAATCTCCATCCGATTCGACGGTAGGTGCGTCGATCGCACAGAAAAACCCAGCTTTTTCAAGGCTTCGCGCCACCCATCAAGTTCAGCCGTCGTCAGGCCCTCTCCCAGCTTGAGGGTGTAATAGAGCCGGCGGATCGAGGGCAAAATTTGGCAAAGGTGGCGGATCTGGGGCACCGCTTCAACGGGTTTGAGTCCTAAGTCGCAAAAAAGCATATCGAGATTGTTCGGCAGGTCTTTTTTGCGCAGGTCACGGATGGAAATCGGCCTATGAGAATACCGAGGATGTTCAAGACAAACATCGGCCATGGGCGCCACATCGACGCCGACCACGGTGGCTCCCCGGTTCAACAGCGCCCAGCTCGCGCCGCCTGGAGCGGACCCCAACTCCAGCGCGACAGTTTCTGGACCAGGCGCCCAGCGCGACCAAGCCAGCATCTCCTCGAGTTTCAGCCAGGCCCGCGAAGGCGCCGCTTCCGGAAGGACAAGATCGGGCAGGCCGGCCGGCACACCCCAACCCCAGGGTTCGACGGTCCGCACTCCCCACCAGAACTCGTCCGCCGCGATGGCGATGATGTCGAGAACTTCGGATCCGACCACGGCTTCGGGACCGATGCCCTTGGAATCGCCCAGACTGAATCGGTGGACGGTTCGGCCCGTTCCCGCCTCAAGGGCCGCCTTTTCCGCGGTGGCGGCGTTTCCCTTCCCAAGAAACTGCCCCCAGACACGCGCGAAGGTAAACCAAACCTTCTGAGGTTTTTCTGCCTTGAAAGTGACGAACCCTGGCCTGGAAAAACTGGGGTGAAGCTCCGGGTAGTGTGCCGCGGCTTCCTCTTTCAGCCTCGCTTCGAACCCGGGGTTCACGAGGCAGTAGAAGTACAACCCGCCTACTCCTTCAGAACCGAAGGAATGAGCCTCACCTCGGCGCCTTCCGCGCGCACCCAGACCTCCCCGTCTTGAATGGTCACCTGCAGGTCGAGTGAACGTTCGGCCAGGGCCTCGAGAGAAGCGCAGTCTTCGGCGTCAAAACTGATGATCCTCAGGTTCTTCCAACGCCCGGCACGCGCCTCAAGCGCGTCCCACCACAGATGGGGGTTGGCGCTGTAGGTATAGACGACGACTTTGCGGGAGCGGCCGCAGGCCTTGGTCAGGGTTCTGTCGTCGGGGTGTCCCAGCTCGATCCAAAGATCGATTTGAGCGTCGAGATCCTTAAGCCACAAGTCAGGCTCGTCCGAATCGGAGACGCCTTTGCCAAACGCCAGCCGTTCGTGCGCGTTGAGAGCGAAGGCGACCAACCGGACCATAAGCCGCCGCTCATTTTCGCTGGGATGGCAGGCCACGGTGAGGTCGTGGGTGGCGTAGTAATGCCGGTCGAGGTCAACGACTTCGAGCCGAGTCTTGTAAACGGTACTTTTCAGGGCCATCAGGTCCTCACTTTTCTTTGGCGTCCCAAACGCCCTCCCAAACCGCGGGAGGATCGTTCAGGAGTTCCCGGACGCGGTCAGCGTACCGTGCTGACGGCGGGTCCGAGGCGGCGTGGACAGTAAACCCCGCCAGAGCGGACTTAAAATCGCCCCGGTAGTAGGCCTGCAAAGCCGCGTCAAACGTTTCTAAAACGGACGGCTTGTTTTGGGCGTCTTGTTTCAAAAGCGGTTCGAAGACGGTGACAGGCAGGTTCTTGCCAACCACGCGGACGCGGCTGATTTCGCGCCAGTGGAGGTCGTCGGATTCCCCGGCCTTCTGTTTGGTAAACTCGCTCGCCAGAAACATGGTGCCGAAGAGCTTGTTGATCCCTTCCAACCGACTGGCCAAGTTGCCCGCGTCGCCCAAAAAGGTGTAGTTGAACCGCTGGCTCGACCCCATGTTTCCAATCACCACATCTCCGGTGTTCAGGCCGATGCGCGCCAGGACGGGCCGTCCCGACTGCTTCTCAAGCCGGGGTTGAATTTCCGCCAAGCGTCTTTGGCATTCCAAAGAAGCCCGCACCGCCCGCAAAGCGTGGTCGGGAAGGTCCAGAGGAGCGTTCCAGAACGCGATAATGGCGTCGCCTTCGTACTTGTCGATCGTTCCGCCGTGCGCGTAGATGATCGAGGTCATCTCGCTCAGGTAGTCGTTGAGCAGAGAGGTCAGCCCGACGGGGTCAAGCTTTTCGCTGATCGAGGTGAAACCGGCCACATCGCTGAAGAAGATCGAAAGGCAGCGTTTTTCGCCGCCAAGCTTCAGCTGGTCGGGGTCGGAGACCAGCCGCTTGATGACCTCGGGGCTAAGATACTGTCCAAAAGCGTTTTGAATGAACCGTTTCTGGCGTCCTTCGCCAGCGTAGTTGATCAGAAGCATGGCCAGTCCCGCCCCCAAAGCGCCAAGCACAGACGGAACCACGGGAAGCCACCAGCCGACAGCATAAGCGACCCATCCCAAACTGGCGGGGAGTCCGACAGCCAGGAGGAAGACGGGAACGATGGAGACTGCCTTCCGAATCCTGCCGACGGCGAAGGCGGAGCCAAGCGACCAAAACAGCACCGCGACGGCAGCCCAGAACGCAGGCAGCGTCTTGATGCTGTCGCCGGCCAGAAGGTTGTCGAGATAGGTGGCGTGCACTTCCACCCCGGGGAACTTAGGGTCCACCGGGCTGGGCCGCAGGTCGAGGAGGCCCGCAGCCGAGTACCCAAAGAAAACATAATGGCCGCCAAAGACCGCTGGATCGATCTTGGGCTTTTCGCCGTTGTTGATTTGAATGGCTGATTGGATGATCTGTGCCGCCGACCAGGTGCGGTAGGTGCCCTGAGGTCCGCGATAGCGAAGCACGGCTTCGGAGGGAGCTTGGGCTACCGATCCACCGGTACCGAACGCCCAAGCAGCCAAAGCCAAACTCGGTATTCGCGTTCCGTCCTTGAGCGTCAGGAACGGTTCTATCCGGCGGTTGACGCCGTCGGGGTCGGGGGTCGACCCCACATGCCCCAGGGCAACCGCCGACGAGGCCAGCGGCTCGACGGGCCGGTTGGCCACTAGCCCTTTGTCGGTATTGTTTATCGCTTCAGCCAAGACGATGCGGCCGTTCGCCGACAGCGTCTTGGCGAAAATCTGATCATCGTCGGCCAGTGGGGAGGGCTGTTCGAAAATGACGTCGAAGGTGACCACCTTGGCCTTGGCCAGCTTCAGATAGTCGGCAATGAGACCAAAATATTCTCTCGGCCATGGCCAGCTCTGCCCTTGGTTCTTCTCAACCCAGTCAAGACTCGTTTGATCGAGCACAATGACTTCGATCTGACCCGTCGTTTTCACGGGAGCCGCCATGGTGCGCACCCGAAGGTCCCAGACACCGTCCTCGAACAGGTCGAAGGCATGAAGCGCCGCCAGCCCCAGAATCAAAAGGGCAACCGCCACGCCCGTGCCGAGGGCTACCCAAGGTGATCTCAAACGCGCGGTTTTCGCCACCTAAATTCCGTCCAGAGCCGCGTGGTAGCGCTGATCCTGAACCGGCGTCAATTTCACGGGCGCATCGCCTGCGACAAGTTTTGTCGCCTGGGTGATTCTATCTTTGGGCGACGGATGGGTCTTGGTGATGCTGGGGCCGGTTCCCTGTGGTGCCGCCCCAAGCTCTTGCAGCATCGACAGGAGAGCCTTCGGGGAATACCCTGCCCGGCGGAGAACTGTACACGCCCTTGCATCGGCCTCAAATTCAGTTTCGCGGGAATAGCCTTTGTCGACAATGGTCTTGGTCAGGTCGGTCACCGAGCCCTCGAAGGCCGCGGTCAAGTCCTTGGCCTGATCAGGTCCCACGGTCTTGGCGACATCCGCCCCGATGCTGACGACGGCACCCGTCTTACGGTCTGTCTGGATGGCTTTCACGCCATGTTCCAGCGCAACGTGGCCGATTTCGTGCGCCAAGACCGCAGCAAGTTCGGCCTCGTTGTGAGTCAATTTCACAAGGCCCTTGGTGACCAGAATGAAACCCCCTGGCCCCGAAAAGGCGTTGATCTCGGGAGTGTCCAAAAGTTCAAATCTGTAGCCTGAATACGTATCGGGCTGCTCAGCGGCCAGCGCCAAGGCCTGGCCAATCTGGTTCAGGTAATGGTTGGCCTTGGTGTTGTCCGCCGGTTTTTTGGTTTGGAGGATGGTGGCCGAGAAGGCGCGCCCAAGATAGTACTGCTGGGTCGGAGTCAGGTCTTCGTTGGCCTTGGTGGCCGTGTCGAGGCTCCGTTGACCCAACTGGAGGAGCTTGGAATCCTGGGCAGCGGGTGCCGGCGCCGCGGGGGCGGCCTGCGGTACGGGCACAGCCGGCAGAGCAGGGACACTGGGAACGGGAACTTTGGGCAGGGGTACCGGTCCCAGATCAAACGAGCACAGAATCGTTGCCGCGACGAGCGAACTGGCGAGCAAAATCAGTAATCGAGTCTTGCTTGAGAACTTCATTTGCGCCCTCCGTCGGGAACCAATCCGCCAGCCTTAAGAAAGCCTTCCAGCTCGGCTTCCGGTATGCCCTGGGCCTCCATCTTGTCGACGTCGGCGTAGTCAAGGCTCGGATTCTTGGCCTTGTAGTTCTGCTCCATCTCTTCGGAAAATCCCCGGCCGGCCAGCGAGACGTCGCTGGAAGAAGCCGCGGACGCGTCGGTCCCCGACTTGAGCTTGAGATCCTTGGTCGTATACGTCTGGGCCCTCACCCACCCAGTCAGGGCCGGGGAATCGGCACGCACCTGAGACCATGCGCCCTTCGAAGCCAATACGGTCAACGACGTTCCGTAAGGCACTTTTCCAAGAAATTTCGACACGGCCGACGGCTGGTCGTACAACGAGGCTTCTTTGACCTGAACGGACACAGGAGTCGCCCAGACCATCGAGCCCGCCAGAAGCCACAAGGCAAAAAGGAGGGATTTCATGGCCGTCATTGTAGAGCAAAAATGGCCAAAAGTTCAACGGGAGGACGGGTTCGGTCTACCCAGCCCCATTTCGTTTCCCTTGATGGAGCGGGCCGTTTTCGGTATTTTTAGAACAGGAGGCTTTATGTCACAATCTTTTGCGGCCGCTGAACAGGCGGCCATCACCCAAAAGCGGTTCCTCTACCAGGTCTACGCCTGGATGGGGGGAGCGATTTTGCTGACCGCGTTCGCCGCCTTCTTTACGGCCCAAAACCAAGGGTTGCAGCGCGTCATCTTTGCCACGGCCGGCGGGTTCCCGATTGGAATGCTACTCTTGATCGTCGCGGAGTTCGGTCTTGTCTGGTACCTTTCCTCAAGAGTCTTTGATCTGAAATTCGAAACCGCGCTTGCATTGTTTGCCTTGTATTCGGTGCTCAACGGCGTCACCCTCTCGGTGATCTTTCTCATCTACACGTCAGGAAGCATCGCGAGCACCTTCTTTGCATCCTCGGCCATGTTCTTTGGCATGAGCCTCTACGGCTGGACAACGAAGGCTGACCTTTCGAAATGGGGAAACATCCTGTTCATGGGTCTGATCGGTATCGTGATCGCCAGCTTGGTCAACATGTTCGTCGGCTGGAACTGGCTGAACGTGGTCATCAGTTTCGTGGGCGTGATCGTGTTTACCGGCCTGACCGCCTACGACACCTGGAAGCTAAAAAAAGCCCATGAACAGATGGCCGGTGACGAGGTGATGGTCCGCAAGCTCGGGCTTCTCGGGGCGCTCACCCTCTACCTCGACTTCGTCAACCTGTTCCTCATGCTTCTGCGCCTCTTTGGCGGACGCCGCGACTAGTCATGGAGACCCCCTCCGAAACCGCCCGCGCCCTGCTCCTCGAGGGTTCTTTCGATGAGCTCTCGCGAGTCTTGGCGGCCACGGGTGACCAGGGGCTGGTCAAGGCGTTCTTGACAAGCCTGCTGACCCCGTCGGAGCGCCTGGACATCGCGGCTCGGTGGGAATTAGTGAACCGCATCAACCTGGGCGAAACGCAGCGCCGTGTAGCCCAGGAACTCGGCGTCAGCCTCTGCAAGATCACCAGGGGCAGCCGAGAGCTCAAAAAGACCGACTCGGCCTTCAAAGCCATGCTGCAGGTCAGGGATCAGCTTTTCAACCAGGAGACTCCTCTTGTTCCATAAACCCTACGCCAGCATCTGTGAACTGCTGGCCAGCGAAGTGGCAAGACCCGCCAAAACCGCTGGCTGGATCCGCACCAAGAGGGAGGCCAAAGATACGGCGTTCCTTGAAATCAACGACGGTTCGTCGCAGTCCAACCTTCAGATCGTCATCGACAAAACGACCCTGGGCAACGAGGCGCTTCTGGCGGAACTGACCACGGGAGCCAGCGTTGAGATCGAGGGAACGCTTCAGGCAAGTCCCGCCGCAGGTCAAAAGTGGGAACTTGCCGCGGCCCGCGTTATCCTTCTGGGCGCCGCCGACGCCGAGACTTACCCGCTCCAAAAAAAGAAGCACAGCCTTGAATTCCTTCGGGAAATCGCCCATCTTCGGGCTCGGACCAACACGTTCGGGGCCGTGGCCAGGGTTCGCAACACTTTGTCGTTTGCCATTCATGAATATTTTCAGAACCTCGGGTTCTACTACGTGAATACCCCGATTGTTACCGCCAGCGACGCCGAAGGCGCGGGGCAGATGTTCCAAGTCACCACTCTCCCTCTCGACAAACTGCCCAAAACCGAAAACGGCCAGGTCGACTACGAAAAAGACTTCTTTGGAAAGAAGGCCCACCTGACGGTCTCCGGACAGCTCAACGCCGAGACGTACGCCTTGGCGTTGGGCGGAGTCTACACCTTTGGCCCCACGTTCCGAGCCGAGAATTCCAACACGACGAGGCACCTAGCCGAGTTCTGGATGGTCGAGCCCGAGGTCTCCTTTCTCGACATCGACGGGAACATGGACCTGGCGGAGGATTTTCTGAAATTTGTCTTCGGCCGCGTTTTAGAACGCAACAAAGACGAAATGGCCTTCTTCGATCAGTGGGTGGAGAAAGGAGTCGTCGAGACCCTGCGGACCATTGTCAGCAAGCCTTTCGCCCGCATCACCTACACCCAGGCGGTCGACGCCCTGACAAAATCTGGCCAAAAGTTCGAATTCCCTGTGCAATGGGGAATCGATTTGCAGAGCGAACACGAACGCTATCTGACCGACGTCGTCTATCAGGGGCCCGTGATCGTTACCGGGTATCCCAAGCAGATCAAGGCCTTCTATATGAAGCTCAACCAGGATGGTCGAACCGTCCGTGCCATGGACGTTCTGGTTCCCAGGCTCGGCGAAATCATCGGCGGAAGCCAGCGCGAAGAAAATCTAGAAAGGCTTGAACACAGAATCACCGAACTGGGAATGCCCCTTGAGGACTACCGCTGGTACCTGGACCTCCGCCGCTACGGCACCGTGGTCCACTCGGGTTTCGGCCTCGGCTTTGAACGTCTAGTTCAATACGTAACGGGGATGGGAAACATCCGCGATGTGATTCCCTTTCCGCGCACGGTCGGCAACGCCGAATTCTGAGCTCCTCTTCTACTTCCAGGAAACCGGCTTGATGTTCCAGATCTCCTTGGCGTACTCGCCGATGGTCCGGTCGGAGCTGAACTTCCCGCTGGCCGCAATGTTCAAAAGGGCCATGCGGTGCCATTTGAACTGATCCCTATAGACGGCGTCGATCTGCTCCTGCGACTTGATGTACTCAGGAAGGTCCTTGAGAACGAAGTATTGGTCGGGCGCGTTGCCCTCGATGCCGTACATCAGCGAATCGTAGAGTTCCTTGAACAGATCGAAGCTTTCGGCGTTGTAGGTGCCGTCGATCAACTGGTCCATGGCGGCCTTGATCTCGGGGAACTCCTCGAGGATGCTCCACGGATTGTAGGTTTGACTCAGAGAGAGGCGCACAACTTGGTCGGCCTTGAGGCCGAAGATGAAACAGTTTTCTGTGCCGGCTTCTTCGGCAATCTCCACGTTGGCGCCGTCGAGGGTACCAATGGTTAGGGCACCGTTCATCATGAACTTCATGTTCCCCGTGCCCGAAGCCTCTTTTCCAGCCGTGGAGATCTGCTCGGAGACATCGGAGGCCGGAATGATCTTTTCAGCGAGACTGACCCTGTAGTTCTCCAGAAAATAAACAGCAAGTTTTCCCTTGGTCGCAGGATCGCTGTTGACAACCGTCGCGACGGTATTGATGAGCTTGATAATGCTTTTGGCCCGCCGGTACCCCGACGCCGCTTTGGCTCCAAACAGAAAGGTCCGCGGAACGACATTGTAGCCGGGATTTTTTTTAATCCGGTTGTAGAGCACCATAACGTGAAGGATGTTCAGCATCTGTCGTTTGTACTCATGAAGCCGCTTCACCTGGACATCGAAAAGGCTGTCGACGTTCAAGACGATCCCCTGCGTTGCCTCAAGGTACTTGGCCAGCGCGATCTTGTTGTTCTTCTTGATATCGATGAGCTGTTGAATCACGCTCTTGTCGTCAGCGAAGGCCTTGAATTGGGCAATCTGCGAAAGATCCTTCGCCCAACTCTTGCCGATCTTGGCGTTCAACAGTTGACTCAGCCCCGGGTTGGACTTGAGCAGGAACCGCCGCTGGGTGACCCCGTTGGTCTTGTTGTTGAACTTCTCGGGGTAAAGCTCGTACCAGTCTTTCAACTCTTGGGTCTTGAGGATTTCCGTATGCAGGGCAGCCACACCGTTCACCGAATGGCTGCCGTGAATGGCCAGCCAGGCCATTTTGACCACGCCGTCGCTAAGGATAGCCATGTGGCGGTGCTTGCCGTAGTCGTCGGGATACTTCAGCCGAAGCTCTTCGATGAACCGCCGGTTAATCTCCTCGACGATCATGGTGATGCGAGGCAACTGCTGCTGGAACAAACCGATGGGCCACTTCTCGAGGGCTTCGGAAAGAATTGTGTGGTTCGTGTAGCCGCAGGTTCGCGTAACGATGTCCCAGGCGACGTCCCAGGGGAGTTTCTGCCAGTCTATAAGAATGCGCATCAGTTCGGGGATGGCCACCACGGGGTGGGTGTCGTTGAGCTGAATCGCCACCTTCTCGGGAAAGTGGCTGAAATCATCCCCGTACTTCTTCTTGAAGTTGAGGACAAGGTCCTGCAACGAAGCCGAAACAAAGAAGTACTGCTGGCGCAAACGCAAAGCCTTTCCCTGGGGTCCCGAGTCGTTGGGGTACAGGACTCGGCTGATATCTTCTGCCAAGTTCTCTTTTTCGACGGCCCTTTGGTACTGCATCTCGTTGAACAGTTGAAGATCGAACCCCTCAACCGATTCGGCCTCCCAAAGGCGAAGGGTGTTCACGGTCTTGGTGTCGTAGCCGACAATGGGTGTGTCGTAAGGAATGGCGCGAATGTCTTCTGAGTTGATGCGGATGTAGTGTTCCTTGCCCTCTTCATCTTTGTGAATGATGACTTGGCCGCCGAATTTGATGACAACGGCCTGGTCGGCGCGGCGAATTCCCCAAGGGTCCCGCTCCACCAGCCAGTTTTCGGGCTTTTCCACTTGAAAACCGTCGACAATCTTCTGCTGGAACATCCCGAACCGGTAGCGGATGCCGTAACCGTGCCCTGGCAGATCGAGGGTCGCCAGACTGTCAAGGAAACAGGCCGCCAACCGCCCCAAACCGCCATTGCCAAGACCCGCATCGGCTTCGCGGTCTTCGACAAGGTTGTAATCGACGCCGAGTTCTGTCAAAACATCCTTGACGTCCTGCTCCACGGTAAGGTTGACCAGGTTGTTTCCGAGCGCTCTTCCCATCAGGAACTCGGCCGAAAGGTAAAACGCCTGTTTTTGCCCCTGGTCAAAGGTGAGTTTTCTCGTCTCAAGCCAATTGTCCAGAATGAGCTCCATGACCGTGTCGGAGACTTCCGAGTACAGTTCCTGGGGACTGGCCTCTTCGAGCTGCTTTCCGTAGTGGCGCTTCAGACGCGCGAGAATTCCTTCTTTGAACTTGACCTTGTCGATTTTCATGCGCGTCTCCTTGCGGACTTTTACTCAACCCTAATGCCCGGAAGTTTAGTGTTAATGGAGGGGGGATTGCAAGGCACCTAGAAGCCTTCCCGTGGCCGGGTCCCATCGGCAAAGTCCCCCGTCGTAGGAGCAGGAAAGCAGAAAAGAACCGTCGGAGGCAAGCGCCAAACCGGTCACAGCGGCCTCGTGGGCGACCCACGTCGCCAGAGTGACACCATTGGACTGACGTCCTGTGGTGATCTTCCCGTCGGGAGTCGCCTTGGCCCACAGGTCACCAGAGGCGGTGGCTAGACCTTTCACGAGGGGCCCCGAAGTGATCCACTGTTCCTTGGCCAGTGCCAGGTTCTTCCAGTCACTGCCGGTAGAAGGAAGGGGAGCCAGCTCTCCGTTCGGGGAGTCGGCCCGCACGAGAGTACCGTCGAGGAGAATGATCCCCAATCTCGTTGAGTCGCTGCTGAACGCCAAACCCACCACAGGGAAGCCGCCAGGCTGAATCCAGCGGCCGACGAGTTCGCCCGTTGTGGTCTCCCACCAGAGAATCTCCCCCTCCCGGCCGCCGGTCGCGAAACTCTGGCCATTCGGGGAGAGCGCCAGGGCCGTGAAACCCTGCCAGGGTGAGGCAAAGGCTGTGTTGCCGAGGCACAGCAGGGCGGCAGCCAAAAAAGTTTTGAGGCGATTCACAGGTCCCTCCTGTCTCGAAAGCCGCCTTCCCAATATTCTTCGCCGTAGCTGACCGTCAGCTGTTCCCCCTGCCGGACGGGTTCGATCACACGGAAGAACGTGACAAACAGACCATCGACCAACGTATGGTCGACAGCCAAATTGGGTTGGGCGGAATGGTTGACGTAGCGAAGCTCGTTGCCTTCCTTGAGGGCGTTGATTTCAAACTCACTTCCGTCGGGAAGCTCATCGGGGTAGTTCCAGGCGTAGTCAGAAAGGAAATGGCCGTCGATTTTCTCGTCGGGAGGAGCGTCCTGAGCTGTCTGGACAACGCCTGTGTACTCCCCGACCAGGTCATCAATTTTCAGGTCTGAGCCGGTAAACAATCCCCACCCGACCTGATCGCCAGCAAAACGGATCTCAAGCGGGGGATGCCAAGCCGCCCGGAGTGCCGCCCCGTAGCGCTCCGTCAGGCTCTCAAACTCCTGGCGGTTGTCTCGGTAGTAACGCCCTTGTCCCCACTGAAAACTCGTCACGCGCGGGTCGGCAAAACGGCACCGTTCCAGATAGACCAACCCGGCTTTTTTGAAAAACTCCCGAATGGGTTCCATGCGCACAGCCTAACCTGCCGAACGCCCCGTCGTCCAGTTGGGCCTGAATCAATATTCCTGCGTATTTTTGGGATTGGACCGCTTTTTGGAATACAATTCACACGGCTGAGAGAATTTAGTCATTTCTTCTAGGCTTTTCACAAGGATTACCTTCGACTTTTGGAATATTTAATTGACTTCTGTCGATATTCTGTCTATGATTCCCGCAATATCAGTGGGATTTATCCTTTTGCGTGTTTTTTTAGGAGATACCAATGGCCGAGACCAAGAAGACAGGAGCCGACGCGCTCGTGGACGTGCTGATCCATGAGGGAGTGGAGTTTGTTTTTGGCCTTCCCGGGGGCGCTGCCATTCCAATCTTTGACGCTTTGGTTGGAAGGGCCATCAAACTCATCTTAACGAGGCACGAACAAGGGGCCGTCCACATGGCCGACGGCTACGCCCGAGCGACGGGCAAGGTGGGAGTCGCCCTAGTGACCTCGGGCCCCGGAGCCACCAACGCCATTACGGGTCTTTTCACAGCTCTTCTGGATTCCATCCCCGTTGTGGTGCTCAGCGGGCAAACGCCGACCTGGAACCTGGGTCTCGACGCGTTTCAGGAAGCGGACATCTACGGGATCACGCATCCGGTGGTCAAGCACTCCTACTTGGTCAAGAACGTTGCCGACCTTCCCCGCGTCCTGAAGGAAGCCTTCCACCTCGCTCGGTCTGGCCGTCCAGGTCCTGTCTTGATCGACCTTCCCAAAAATATCACCAGCAAGGAATTTGTGCCCGACTACGAGGTGCCGTTCCAGCTCCCGGGCTACTTTCCGGTTGCCCACCCTGTTGAAAACGACATTCGCCGCGCCGCCGAACTGCTCAAGAAGGCCAAGAAGCCCATTCTGCTGGCCGGCCACGGCGCCATCATTAGCGGCGCTCAAGACGAACTGCTTCGCCTCGTGGAAATTCTCCAGATCCCTGTGGTCAACACTCTCCTCGGAAAAGGCGCGTTTCCCGAAACCCACGAGATGAGTTTGGGCATGCTCGGCATGCACGGCACCGCCTACGCCAACAAAGCCATGGTCGACGCCGATCTGATCTTCTCGGTCGGTTCCCGGTTCGACGACCGCATTGTGGGCAGCTACGACGACTTTGGGACGGGGGCGGCCAAAATTCACCTCGACATCGACCCAGCCGAAATCAACAAGGTTGTCAAAGTGGACTGCTCGTTGGCGGGCGACGCGAAGATGGTCCTTGCAGAAATGTTGCCGCTCTTGGAGCGAGGCGATGTAGCGATCTGGAACAAGCAAATCAAACGCTGGAAGAGGGAGTTTCCGCTCACCTACCGAAAGGAAGGAAGGCTCCGTGCCCAGCACGTCATCGAGGAAATGTACAAGTTGACCAAGGGAAAGGCCGTCGTCACCACCGACGTCGGCCAGCACCAGATGTGGGCGGCCCAATTCTACCTCACCGACCAGCGGTACAACTGGCTCAGTTCGGGCGGTGCCGGGACCATGGGCTGGGGTTTTCCGGCTTCCATTGGAGCGCAGTTGGGTCGACCCGGCGAGGCCGTGGTGGCCATCGTTGGTGACGGCGGGTTCCAAATGACGCTTCCCGAACTGTCGACAGCGGTCATCAACAAACTCCCCATCAAGATCTTGATCATCAACAACCGCTACCTCGGCATGGTCCGGCAGTGGCAGAGCATGTTCTACGACGACAGGCTTTCGGGCGTCGACCTCGAAGGAAACCCCGACTTCGTCAAGCTTGCCCAGGCCTACGGACTGAAAGGGTTCCGCATCAAGCGGTCTGCCGATGTCAAAAAGATTCTGAAGGCGGCGTTGGCGTACAACGACGGTCCCTGTATCATCGATGCGGAAGTCGAAAAGCACGACAACGTCTTCCCCATGGTCCCATCTGGCGCTTCGTTGAGGGCCATGGTCCTTGAGCAGCCGAAGAGAAAAATGGACAAACCCACGGGAGGGACCTGAACATGACCACTACGGACACCACCGGACGCCACACCATCAGCCTCTACGTGGCCAACAAACCGGGAGTTCTCAATCGAATCGCGCTGGTTTTCGGCCGCCGCGGCTACAATATCGACAGTCTAGTCGTCAGCGAATCGACCGACTCCGACTACTCTTACATGAACATTGTGGCTTCGGGTGACCCCGAGACTCTTGTGCAGATCATCAAGCAGCTCAACAAGCTTATCGATGTGGTCAGCGCCAAGGACTACAGCAACGAAGACGTCATTCAGAAGGAACTGGCTCTGTTCAAAATCAACTGCCCTCCCGAGCAGAGGACCGAAGTCCTTCAGATCGCGCAGACCTTCAAGGCGGTTTCAGAAGATCTCACGGGTACGACGCTGACGTTGATGGTCACCGGCAAGAGCGAAAAGATCGACGCGCTCAAACAGATGTTGACGCCTTACGGGATTCTCGAACTCGTCCGGACCGGAAAAGTCCTCATTAGCCGGGGCGACCATAGAACGAGCCGGAACTGAACCAGTCGGTGATGGTGGCTTCGAGGGCCCGGGCCGCCGGGTTGGTGCGTGGCCCGTCCAACGACGCAAGATACAGCGTTCTTGTCGGCGTTGGCGGCAGAAGCTCGAGGTAAGCAGGACCGGGTCTTTGGACCATGCGGGGAACCAAGCTAATTCCCAGTCCGGCCTCGACCAACGCCTGTATCGTTTCGATGCCCGAGCTTTCGTAAACAACCCTCGGTTCGATTCCCCGTGACGCGAGGTAGGAGACAACGATGTCGCGAAAGCCGTGCCCGGTCTTCATCAGGATGAGAGGCTCGTCGGCAAGGGCTTCCACGGCGATGGTGCCGCGCCCGGCCAGATGATGGTCCGAAGGCAGGGCCACCAGGAGCGGTTCGCTGAAGAGCGCCGTCGTCCGCAGGCCGGCTCCGAGGCCCGCCTCGTCGAAAATGGCCAGCTCGACTTCACCGCTTCGCAGCGCCTCTGCCAGCGCCGGGGAGGATTCCTCCCTTAAACGTACGAGAAGTGCGGGGTGCCGCTTTCGGAAGGCGATCAGAAGCGGAGGCAGCACGTACGCGCCGGTAGTCGGCAAACAACCCAGCGAAACCTCACCTCGGCGGAGTCCGTCAAGCTCGTCGAGTTCGCGTCTGGCCTCGTCGAGCTGGCGCAGAGTTTCTTCGGCGCGCGGCTGAAAAAGGAGTCCTCGGGCCGTCAGCCTGGCACCGGAGCGGTGTCGCTCCAAGAGCGGACCGCCTACCTCATCTTCCAGTTTGGCAATCTGAATCGAGAGCGACGGCTGGGAGACATGGCATAAGTCAGCCGCGGCGGTAAACGACTTTGTGGTGACAACCGCGAGGAAATAACGAAGCTGATGAAGTTCCATAGCCGACCCCTATTGCGTTCATAGATAACATATCTTGGGAAAATACAAAATTGGAAGCTATAGTGACCTTGATGATCCGGGAGGACTTTCATGGCAAAAGGAACGTTGTACAACAAGATCTGGGACGCCCACGCCGTGGCCACGCTGCCGACGGGACAAATCCAGCTCTTCATAGGACTCCATCTTGTGCACGAGGTGACAAGTCCGCAGGCTTTCGACATGCTGAGGGAACGGGGACTCAAGGTCGCCTACCCCGACAGAACTTTTGCGACGATGGACCACATCGTCCCCACCAAGAGTCAAAAACGGCCGTTCACCGACGACCAGGCGGAAATGATGATGCAGGCCATCGAGAGGAATACCAAGGATTTTGGCGTCAACTTCTTTGATTTTGCCTCTGGACGGCAAGGTGTGGTTCACATCATCGGCCCCGAACTCGGGTTGACCCAGCCCGGGATGACCATTGCCTGCGGCGACAGCCACACGGCGACCCACGGCGCTTTTGGCTCGCTGGCTTTTGGCATCGGCACCAGCCAGGTCCGCGATGTTTTGGCGACGCAGTGTCTGTGCATGGACCCCATGAAAGTGCGCCGCGTCGAAGTCAACGGAAAACTGAAGGCTGGTGTGACCCCCAAGGACGTCGCGTTGTACCTCATCAACCGGCTCGGCGTCAAAGGCGGAATCGGGTTTGCCTACGAGTACGCCGGACAAGTTTTTGAACAAATGTCGATGGAAGGCCGGATGACCGTCTGCAACATGGCCATCGAGGGCGGCGCACGCGTCGGGTACTGCAACCCGGACGTTACGACGTTCGACTACCTCAAGGGCAAGGAGTACGCGCCCAAAGCCCAGGACTGGGAACAAGCCGTCGCCCGCTGGGAGGCCGTCGCCAGCGACGCCGATGCGGTCTACGATGAAGTTCTCAAGTTCGATGCAGCTGACATCGAGCCCATGGTGACCTGGGGCGTTACCCCTGGTCAGAGCGTCGGAGTCAACGACGCCCTGCCCGATCCGGAGTCCATCGAAGATAGCGGTGAAAAGGAGACGGCGCGTTTGGCCTTCAAACACATGAAGCTCAAACCCGCCCAGAAGGCCAACTCTATCAAGATTGACGTGGCCTTCATCGGGAGCTGCACCAACGGACGCCTCAGCGACCTCCGCGCCGCCGCCGAAGTTGCGAAAGGCCGAAAGGTCGCAGCAGGTGTCCAAGCGTTTGTCGTTCCCGGGTCGATGATGGTGCGCCAAGCTGCCATGAAGGAAGGTCTCGACAAGGTCTTCACCGAGGCGGGGTTCGAATGGCGCGAGGCCGGTTGTTCCATGTGTCTGGCGATGAATCCTGACCAACTGAAGGGCGATCAGATTTCCGCAAGCTCGTCGAACCGCAACTTCATTGGGCGGCAGGGCAGCCCCAGCGGACGGACCTTGCTCATGTCGCCCGCCATGGTCGCGGCCGCCGCGATCGCTGGCCATGTCGTCGACGTACGAACCTTTGACCTTCAAGGAGCCTCTCATGTCTAAAATCGTCACTATTCAAGGCCGCGCCGTCCCTGTTGTCGGGGACGATATCGACACAGACCGCATCATCCCGGCTCGCTACCTGAAAGAGATTACGTTCAGTAAGATGGGTCAGTACCCCTTTTTTGATGAAAGGTTCAACGCCGACGGCTCGCAGAAGGACCA
>CAYYUZ010000039.1:28234-29518 GCA_964475005.1 uncultured Spirochaetales bacterium | reverse complement strand
TGTAGAAATTCGTATGTCGCCCATTCGGACGGGGGTTCGATTCCCCTCACCTCCAGAAACAACCCCTTGTCTTGCAAGGGGTTGTTTTTTAGTCCGCAAGGCTCGCTTGATCAAGTCGGCGGACCTGGTCTGCGGTGAGTTCCAGCGTGGCGGCTCTCACAAGACTTTCCACTTGCGCGGTGCTCGTTGCACTGGCAATCGGCGCGGTGACGCCGGGTTTGGCCAGAAGCCACGCCAACGCGACTTCAGAAGGCTGAGCGTGAACCTCGGCGCAAACCGTGTCCAAGACCCCTAGCACACGGCGCCCTCTTTCATCCAGATATTTGGCCATGCCGCTTCCGCGCGCACTCTTGCCGAAATCCTGCTCGGTGCGGTATTTCCCAGAAAGAAACCCGGAAGCGAGACTGAAGTAGGTGATCACGGCGATCTGTTCTGAAACGACGAGTTTTTGCAGGGGACCTTCGAACGTGGTTCGGGTCATCAGATTGTACTCAGGCTGTAAAACATCATACCGGGGCAAAGAGTGAGACGCCGCCGCGCGGAGCGAATTGGCCAGCTGTTCCGCATTGAGGTTCGACGCGCCAACAGCACGCACTTTGCCGGCCTTGACGAGGTCCGAGAAGGCCTTAAGGGTCTCTTCGTAGGGTACTTTGGGGTCGGGCCAGTGAGAAAGGTAGAGATCGATAGCGTCGGTTTGCAGGCGGCGGAGCGAATCTTCCACGGCCGTCTTGATCCAGCGCTCGGAAAGGCCTTCTTTTTCGGGGCCGAATTTGGAACCGACTTTGGTAATCAAGACAACTTTGGACCGCTTGGAGGGATTGGCCTTGAACCACTTGCCGAGAATGGTTTCGGATTCCCCGCCTTGGTTTCCAGGAACCCAGGCGGAGTAGATGTCGGCCGTGTCGATGGCGTTCATTCCCGAACCAACAAAGGCGTCAAGAACACGAAACGAAGTCGCTTCGTCGGCCGTCCATCCAAACACGTTCCCTCCCAGAACAACGGGAGCGATTTCGAGCCCTGTGCGGCCCAGGGGGCGAGTCTTCATGAAAAACTCCTATGCAACGAAAAGAGATGGAAGAGCGGACGAGGTCCGCTCCTCCTGTTTCAAACGGCGAGTTCGAAAACGTGCCTGACGGCGGCTTTGTCGAGTTTGACAAAATTACCGACCGTCCGCTTGTCGGAATCTGTGCACTTCTTGGCCATCTCGTCGAGACGGTCGGTACCGACACCCAAATCGGCCAGTTTCGTCCCCAGACCCATTGTCCGGTAGAACGCCTCGAGACG
>CAYYUZ010000039.1:0-28134 GCA_964475005.1 uncultured Spirochaetales bacterium | reverse complement strand
TTGGTGATCACCGTTCCGGTGCTTGACTCGCTGCCCGCGGCCGGAATCGTCAAGACAGTGGCCACGGGGAGAGCCGCCTGGGGTTCGCCTTTTCCAAGGTAGAAGTCCCAGACATCGTGGTCGATGACAGCGCCCATAGCGATGGCCTTGGCCGAGTCGATCACGCTTCCGCCGCCCACCGCAAGCACAAGACCTAAGCCGTGCTCCTTGCACAGTTTGACGCCTTCATGCACGAGGCTCAGGCGCGGGTTCGGCTTGACGCCACCCAAATCGACCCACTGGACTCCTGCGGCTTTCAGCGAAGCCGTGACCCGGTCGTACAAGCCCGAGGACTTGATGCTACCGCCGCCAAAATGCAGAAGGACCTTCTTGGCGTACTTGGCTGTCTCGGCACCCACACGCGCCTCGGTGCCCCTTCCGAAGATGATCCTCGTCGGATTCCTGAAATCAAAATTGTCCATATTGCCTCCTGTTTTCTCTTGGCCTCGTCGTCTCGCGGACAACGAGGGTTGGTTCCAGAACAATTGTCCTTTGGGGTGGTTCTTGGCCTTCGATCAGGCACAGAAGCAACCCCGCGCTTTCGCGCCCCATGGCGAACGCCGGCTGGGCCACCGTCGTGAGAGGAGGCTCGACAAGGCGCGAGGTTTCAATGTCGTCGAAGCCGACCACTTCGACCTCTTGGGGAATTCTCACTCCATGCCGCCTGAGGGCCCGCATCGCTCCGATCGCCATCCTGTCGTTGGCGGCAAACACGGCTTCGAACCCCGGTTTTTCGCCAGTCGCGCCCAGCAGCGTCTCGAGGGCTCGCTCCCCGCTTTCCACGGAATAGTCACCGCTGACGTGAACGACCGTCGTCGCAGCCCGTGTTTGCAACGCAAGAGCGTCTTCCACCCCACAGCGGCGGAGTTTGCACACCGACAGGCCTTCGGGGCCGTTTAGGAAGACGAGCCTTCTGGGCGCCATCTCCAAAAGGAACTCCACCGCCATGCGGGCCCCCCGCCGGTTGTCGGCAAAGACACCCGCCATCGACGGCCTTGATTCGATCATGCGGTCGAGCAGAACGTAGGGCACCGAGCGCTTATCGAGCAGATCAAGCTGACTGTCACTGTCCGAAATGGTGGAACTCAAAATCACGCCGTCGACACGCTTTTCGAGCAGGACCCGCACATGCTCCTTCTCCTTGGTAATATCGCCATCCGAATCGCACAGGAACAGTCCATAGCTCTGCGACCGCAGAGCATCCTCGATTCCCCGGATCAACAAAGGAAAGAAAGGGTCGGCGATATCGGGAATGACAAGCCCGATGGATCGGTTCCGGCCCGTGGCCAAGCCGCGCGCCATTCCGCAAGGCTCGAATTCCAGCGCCGCCATCAGGGATTTTATCCGCAGTCGGGTTCCGTTTCCGACCCCTTCGATGCGGTCGTTGAGCACCCGTGAAACTGTGGCTTTCGAAACGCCTGCCGCTCTGGCGATGTCTGCAATCGTCGTCTTCATTGGTTCAAAGTAACCGGTTTACTAAACCGGTTACTCAATGTACCATCGAATCAAAGAGCGCGCAAGTCGCGAGGAGGAATCATGAGTCCCAAAGTTCCCAATTACCGTCACGTTGTTCTATTCAAGTTCTTCGACAAGACCCCGACAGCCACGGTCAGCTCTATAGAAAAGGCGTTCCATGCCTTGGCCGAAAAACTCCCCTTCGTGACCGCCTTTGAATGGGGGCACAACTCGAGCCCTGAAAAACTCGACCAAGGCTTCACGCACTGCTTCATTGTGACCTTTGCCAAGCCAGAGGACCGCGACAAGTACCTTCCGCATCCCGACCACCAGGCCTTCTGCCGGGAGTTTTTAGACCCTAATCTCGAAAAGGTTTGTGTTGTCGATTTTCTCAGCCAGGACTAGAAGCCAAGACTCGTGGGATCTTTTTGGAGTTTTCGCGTAATGTTGGGCAGATAAGGAAGGGGCCGATGATGTATGCGCCGCTGGATTCTCGCTACGATTCGATGAAGTACAACCGGTGCGGCCGCAGCGGGTTGATGCTTCCCGCGGTATCCTTGGGACTGTGGCACAACTTCGGTGAAACCACTCCTCTGGAAACCAGCCGAAAGCTCCTGCGCACGGCCTTCGACCTTGGAATCACGCACTTCGACCTAGCCAACAACTACGGGCCGCCCTACGGGTCCGCTGAAGAATCGTACGGAAGAATCCATGACCTGGATTTTCGGCCGTTTCGGGATGAGCTCATCCTCTCGACAAAGGCAGGCTACGATATGTGGCCGGGCCCCTATGGCAACTTTGGCTCACGCAAATATCTGATTTCAAGCCTCAACCAAAGCCTCGCCCGCATGAAGGTGGACTATGTCGACATCTTCTACCATCATCGGCCAGACCCCGCGACACCCTTGGAAGAGACCATGGGCGCTCTCGACGCCGTGGTCCGGCAAGGCAAGGCGCTCTACGTCGGCATCTCCAACTACCCCGCGGAGCGTGCGGCAGAGGCCATCGGTATTCTGGGGAGTCTGGGGACGCCGTGTCTGATCCACCAGGCCCGATACTCGATGTTCGACCGCTGGGTCGAGAGCGGTCTCTTGGATGTGCTGGAAGCCGGCGGGGCCGGATGCATCGCGTTCTCCCCCTTGGCCAAGGGTGTCCTCACCGACCGCTACCTCCATGGAATTCCCGAAGACTCGCGGGCCGCCGTCGACGGCCGGTTCCTCAAAGCCGCCGATCTGACTCCTGCCGTCCTCGAAAAAGTGCGCCGCCTGGACACTCTGGCCAAGAACCGGGGGCAGACGTTAGCCCAGTTGGCTCTGAGCTGGGTTTTGAGGGATCGGCGGATGACCTCTGTTGTTATCGGGGCCAGCAAGCCTTCTCAAATTGAAGACTGCGTCGGCGCGCTCGCGGCGTCCCCTTTGGAGGATTCAGAACTGAGGGGAATTGAGGCAATCCTAAGCCAAGACAATTGATTTTTTGGGGAAAGACCCTTAAAGTTAGGCATGGCTGATCCATTGGTACTTCCACCGGATGATTCGCTCCCTGACACCACCGGAATTTCTGACGACGACAGGCGAGACATCCTTAACCAGATCGAGCGGGTATCTCAGGAAAACCGGCTGCAGGCCGGACCCGAGATCTTCGTCCTCAAGGCAAGAAAGAAAGGACTGATGGTTCCTTTAGCCGTCAACGGCGGTGCGCTCGTTGTGCTGATTGCCGGTCTACTGATCCTGTATTTCCTGTTTCAGCAGGGCGCTGAGGGGCTGGTTCAAAACCAGGTGGTTCTTCAGTCGACCGAAGGGAAGCTTCTTGAGGAGCTCAAGAAGGAATCGCAAACCCAGCTGCTCGCCAAGGACCAGCAGATCGCCGACATCCAGAAGAGAATGGAAACCCTGGGCCAGCAGAAAAACGACCTGCAAAACACCATGGACCAGAAGATCGCTGCCAGGGAAACCGAACTCAAACAGCAGTTGCAAGATGCCCTCCAAGCCGAACGCGCCCGTTTGGCCAAGTTGGGCTACTCCGAAGCCGTCATCCAGGAACGTTTGAAGGCCTTCGAGGTTCAGAAGAACGCCGAGTTCCAGAAACAACTTGACGACTTCAAGACGAAGGCCGATGCGGACCGGGTGACTCTTGAAAACAACCTGAAAAAGCAGCAGGAAGACTATCAGAAGAACCTGTCTGATCTGGCCGGCGAACGCCAGAGGCTGCTCGACGATTCCAAAAAACGCCAGAACGACCTTCAAGCGCAGCTCGACCAGAAGAGCCGCGACCTCGAGGCGCAGCAAACCACTAGCAAGGCTCAACTGGCGCAGGCCCAACAGCAGCTCAATGACCTCAATGACCAGCGCACTCGCACCGAGTCGGTGCAAAATCAGCTTTTGGGCCTCTACACTAAAACAGCGCAGGCCATCCAGAGCCGGCAGTTTCCCGAAGCTCTCAAACAAATTCAGAGCTTGGTGACCTACTTGAACGAACCCACGGTCAAGGCCCTCCCCGACATCCAGAAACGCCGTGACGCCGACCTTTTCCTGGCCGCGACCCTGCAGGATTGGCTGGCTCAGGATCAGAAAAGAATCGACAGCGACGCGGTGAAGGTTCAGGCCGTGCAGAACGATCTCGAGGCAATACAGGCCTTGGTTCAACAAGCTGAAAAGGCCCTGACACTCAATCACCCCGATGAGGCCGAGGCGCTCTACACCCAGGCCCTGGCTCAGGTTCCTTCGGTGCTCGAAGCGCACCAGTATTTTGTCGACAAGGCTTTGAAGGCCGAGCAGTCCAGGGCCAAGGCCTTTAGCGACGCGGTGACGGCTGGTGACACGGCGCTCACCGCGGGTCGTCCGCAGGACGCGGTGCAGTCCTACACCCAGGCCTTGGCGTACCTTCCGATGACTCCCCCCCAAAGGGAGACCTTTGCCGCGCACTGGAACCAGGCATCGTTTGAAAGCGAATTGCCCGTACGGACGGCCAAGACGGATGACTCGTTGACAATCGACCTCACAGCTGCTCAAAGCCTGCTCAAGACGGAACAACCGGCCCAAGCGCTTGCAGCCTATGTATCGCTTCTTGGCAAGTACCCAGTGGGTCAGGTGGGGTTCTCGGCGCTGGCAGGAATCCGTCAGGCATCGGCCAAACTTCAGGAACCCTCACCCCAGGAATTGGCGATGAAAGCTGAATTGGCGAAGGTCAAAGACCAGCTGGCCAGCGCCAGACTGCAGCTTCAGGAATCGGCGAAGACGGCATCACCAACGTCAGCCAGCGACCCGCAAGCCGAAGCACTGGCGGCGATGAAGGCCCAGTTCCAAAACTTCCTCACCCTCGACGCGCCGCTGTGGGTTCAGACTCCGGATTCTTCCAAAGTTCTCCAGTCGAAGCTCTTGTTCAACGATTTTCTCGGTTCTCCCGAAGTCAGCGCGGCTTTTCCAGGACTAGTCGACAAAGTGGGCCGCTACGAGAAGTCGTTCCTTGAAGCGGGGCAGACCGAAGGACTAGCAAGCGTCAGCGACGCAGTGACCAACCTGTCGCACCTCTCCACCAGCGAGGAACGGAAGCTGTATTTGGCCAACCTGCAGAAACGCTACGCCGGCAACGCTTCGATGGCTTCGATCCTGACCAACCTATCCGCCATGTTCTAGTCTATTACTTCAAGGTATTCAGACTCTTGGTGGGAATGCTGTAGATGGTCACGTTCATCGAGCTTGAGGAGGAGCTGCTCCCCCCTTCCACGGGCAACACCGTTGTGAAAGCGCTTCGGGGCGTGCCGTCGGAGTCCCAGTACTCGCCTGCAAATCGCAGGCTTCCGGCTGGGAAAGTGAAGGCAATATTCCCTTGCGCATCGCAGACATCGTAGTAGGAGCCTTCTTTGGTCAGTAGCTGGTTTGTAGACAAGAAGGCAACGACGTGGTCCTTTCGGTTCCAAGAAGCGGCGATGCCCGTGCCGACAATGCCGTCGGTGGTGTACTTGCCCGAGGAATCTAAGGCGTAGTGGGTGAAGTAGGCGACGTCGTTGCCGGGGTCGTAGGCAAACCAGCCATAGGCGGCCGATCCGCTGTACGAAGCCAACGAGATTTGGGTTCCGCTGTTTACCGCGGGCCCCGCGAAAGCCGAGCTGGCGGCAACCCCCTGAACGACCAAGGCCGAGGACTGATAGGTCAGAAGGTAGGCGGCAGCCTGCCCGACTCCCGTTGGATACGAGGCCAACCCAAGCACCGACGGAGCCGCTGCGGCGAAGGCCATCGGCGTGGGCGAGTAGTTCGGTGCCGTCACGACCTTCACGACGCCGCCCCCAAGGGTCGGAAGATACACGGCCGCCGAAAACCCCTGGTCGGTGGTTCCAGCTTGAAAGGACACAAGTTCCGGGTCCGAGAGCGCCGAGTCAAAGCTCATGTTTCCGCTGTTTCCAACCTGTCCCCAGCTGCCCCCGGAGTTTGACCACACCCAATAGCCGAGCTTGGTGGTGCTCACGCCGAAGACAACGACGCTCACAGGCGAGCGCTCCCGCGACGGCAGGGCGAAGTAGGTTGTGTTCGAATCATCGTTGACCGAAACCCTAAACTGGGCCTCGCGCGAGAGCTTGGAGGAGGTGACGGCCGCCAGCGAGACATTCTGGTCGAAGACAGGTGACCAGCAGGAAACGGCCTGCAAAAGAGCGGTCACAGCCAGCAGATGCGACAACAGCACTCTCAGAAGGACCATCGGTAACCTACCTTCGCCTTCAAAGGAAACTCGACAAACAACGGCACGCCGGGAAGCGGCACTTCGAAGACCATGCTCGACTTCTGTGAAGCCCGGAAGTTGTCAGCGTTGGGCGCCCATTGAATCGTCGGTCCCAGTTCAAAGTACAGAGACTGACCCTCGGTCCATCGGTAGTCCCAGCCTGCCAGAGGCTCAAGGGTCAAGGGAACTATGGGTTCCACAGTGAAGATCCTGAACTGGGGGAACATCCACCGTACACCGAGGTCGGCGGCCGTGTAGAACCTGAGCTGCTCCTCGGCCGGAGACCAAAACCAGGCGGCGCCAAGCTGCACGGTGGCCAACGGGAGCGATTGGACAGGCCAGGAACTGGCCGTGGCGTTCGACTGGTTTCCAAAATACAGTCCGCCGAGGAACTGGTCGATTTGAGCCCGCAAAGCCAGGTTTCCGCGGTTGGGGTACCATTCAACGCCAAACGATGGAAAAGCAAAATTGTTCAGGCTTGCCGTCAAAGCCCAGTCAGCAAGCGGGGTTTGATGGAGGGCGACCGCCTGGGCCGGGGAGTTCACGAAGACGCGCTCGGCACGGGTCCGCCAGCCAGCCAGACGTCCCTCGAGGACCAGCGAGACTGGAATGGCCAGGCTGACCACGGCGACGCCGGTCTCGGGCACGAGCACGGGACCCGAGGCAAGGCCCTTTACAAGTGTTCCCGGGCGCGCCGTAATTTTGAACTCCACCGTGTCGGAAACTGTCGCTTTCGGCCAGGGGGGACTTCCAGGACCAAGCTGACTCTCCAGGGGCTTGCTGAGAAACAGCCAATAGACGTCGGCGACGGTGGCCCAGTCGGGCCTCTCCTTCATGACTTTCCCCGAAACCCGCGGTTTCGCCTCTTCGGGAGACCAAAGTCTCCACGAGACTTCGTCCTTCCCCGAGGAATCGGCATTCTCGATCGAGAGAACCAGATCGCAGGCAAAACTGCGGGCTTCCTTGATGACATCGTCCTCGGTCGCCTGTACCGCTAGCTTTGAGGGGACGACCCACAATGCAAGCTTATCGCTTGTCAAAAACGCGTCCAGCGGGGGAAGATACTTTTCAGGTTGCAGACCCTGATACCTGACCAGAACACGGTGTTGGGGGAGCGTTTGGGCCGACACAGAGACAACCAGAAGCGGCAGGGCCAGCAGAATGAAGAAGTTTCTCATCGCTTCACCACCAAGGCCTGTTTCGGGAAAGCTTTCCCGTCGAGGAATCAAACAGGAACCAAGAGGCCCCGTTGGGCTGAAAGGTTATGGCGTTGATCTGCTGACTTGACTTGTTCAGTTGCAGGGTTCCCAAGGCGGAGCCCGTCCACGAGTAGGCCGTCAAGGAAATGTTGCCGTTAGCCTGTCCCTGCACAACCGCTGCGGTTGAGGTCGCCCAACCCAAAAGGGAACCCGAGCCGGACCCTGAAAGCGTGGCGGCGGGAGGAACCAGGGAAGCAACCGCCCCGCTGCGGAGCAAATAGACTCTTGAGCCGGAATCGGAGACCACCAGGGAGTAGGTACCCGACCAGTAGCTGAGATCGAGCACTGTCGTGTTGGAGGCCCCTGAAATCGGCGCCGGCAGAAGCGGCGACGTTAGTGCCACGTACTGGGGACTGGTTTGATACGCCAGATTGCTGTTCGAGCTTCCGAAGAACACCGAGGAATTACCGTCAAACGTGACCCGGGTCGCCAACGGATTGACTACGGGAAACAGCGTCCCGTAGGCGCCCGAGGGTGCCGCCTCGAAATCGAGGGTCTGAGGGTTGTACGCCGCGGCTCCTGTGTAGACGCCGTAGGTATCTTGAGCAATCAGGTTGAGGTTCGGCAGAGTTCCGCCAAATTGATTCTTCAAGTCGGTGTCGCCGTAACTCCTCTTCAAAGAAAGATTTCTCGGGTCAAAGAACAAGACGTGGGTAGCGCCGTCCTGGGTGGCGGCCACCATCACAAGAATATCGTTTGTGTGCGCCGTGGTCGCAGGCAAGTAGCCCATGAGGACAGAGGCGGCCGCTTGCCCGCCGAGCGGCGAGGAAAGCGAAGTCTGCGTTTCCAGATACTCCACCGACTGCGGAAAGTAGGTGTCAAACGCACTGTTGCACGAAGTCAGGAGGCCAAGCACCAGGGTGCACACAGCATAGCCGCGGGCTACCATCGTAGCACCGTCCCCAAGGCTAAGAGGGGAAAAGTTCCGTCGACCAGAAGCCAACGCTGCCCCAGAAGACCAGAAGGGAGCCCCAGCGAGTACGGGACCTGCACCCGGCTTTCAAGCGTCACTCCCCACAGGTTCCACTCCATCAGAACACCGAAAGGACTGACGGTAGCGTCGAGAAACCATTGCGACGGAGCATACGCCGAGGCCTGGGTCATGGTCTGACTGAGGCCCAGCGAGGCCTCGACGCCCAAACGGAAGAGGGAATCGGCAGGAAAATAGATCCAGGTTCCCACCGAGCCGGCCAGGTCGAGATGAAACACGGGTTGGGCACCGCTGGCTCCAGGATGCCACTGCACAAAGGGGTAGGCCTCGGCCCCCACAAAGGACCAGTCGGGCAGAACGTAGCGCCGGTACTCCACCCCGAGGCCAAGCAACTTTCCTGTGGACACGAAAGGAAACAGCTCGTCGACCCGAAGCTTCACCAGTTTGGGGAGGAGGTACTCGGATTGGCCAGGGCTCAGAGGAACTTCAACGACTTGAACGCGGTAACCCTCTTTTTCCACGCTGACGGTGAGCCGCTGGTTGGAGGGAAACGGGTAGTAGGGAGCCGTTAGTTTTCCCTTGAGAATGCGCCCGACCAGCTGATGATTTTGCCAAAACACTTGTGCACCTTCATCGGGCGAGGAAAAAACCACGGGATCCTGAAGTGGAGTTACCGGAGGCGGAACTAGGCTGACCTGTCCCCAATAGCCCTTGACCCTCTGAATGACGGCCGCCATTGCGTTGTAGATAGGATTGAGGGCCGTCAGTCCCTCGTGCACCGAGATGACTTCCGAGGCCACAATGCTCTGCAAGGCGGCGTCCAAAAACTCAACTTGGAGAAACAGGTTGCCCTTCTCGCGGACCAACAAGCCGCGGGACTCGAAACGCGCAGGGTGGGCGGAGGACCCGTCCACAATCACGAAGCCGGCTTGCCTAAGCTGGTTATTCATGGAATCGCCAAGCGACTGGGGCAAGGTTCCCAAGTCCTCCGTGCCAAGAGATGAGAACGCCCTCACCACCACAGTTGGAGCAGGGGTCTCGGACCAGGCGACCGATCCCCCGAGGGCGAGCAGGACCAAAAGGGTAGCTCGGGCACGCGACAAGGGAACTCCTACTTCGTTTTCATGATTTCGACCCCATCCCAATCGGCCGGGGGCGGATCTTTTTGATAGTCCAGGCACCTCTCAAGGAGAGTTCCCGCCGACCAGTCACCGGGAAGCTCTTCCAAGACCGTTCGGAAACTTCCGGCCGCCTCTTCAAAGCGCCGATTGAAATACAGCTCCATGCCCTCGTTGTGAGCGTGCCAGGCCCGTGCCTCGGCATCGCTGAGCTTCGGCTTGGACGTAAAGATTCTCACGCCCTTGGTCTTCCCCTTGACGGCAACCGCGTCGAGAAGACGGCAGGGATAGGCGTCTTTCACCTCTTCCCACAGAAATTCCGCGAAAATGAGCTCGGCATGGTAGGGCTTGGTCAGACCTTCGAGCCGCGAGGCCAAGTTGACCATGTCTCCAATGACTGTGTAGTCCATCTTTTTTTCGCTGCCGATGTTTCCCACCGTGACCAAGCCGTAGTTGATGCCGATTCCGATCTTGAACTCGGGTTTGCCAAGCGAGATCTGTTGTGCATTGAATTCTTTCAGGGCCTCAATCATCTCAAAGGCCGAAATCAAGGAATTGAGCGCGTCGTCGTCGTGTTTCACCGGCGCCCCGAAAAACGCCATGATGGCGTCGCCGATATATTTGTCGATGATGCCGTTGCGCCCCATGATAATGTCGACCATCGACGTGAAATAGCGGTTGAGCGAGCTGACCAAGTCGTCGGGGGCCATCGATTCTGAGATCGTCGTGAAACTCCGGATGTCGGAGAAGAGCACCGAGAGGGTTCTATTTTCGCCGACCAGCATGGCTTCCGGGTTCTGGAACAAGCGGTCAATCAGTTCCTGCGGTACGTATTTTTGGAAGATGTGCCGGATCTTCATCTCTTTTTTCTGGGCCAAGACGGCTTCGAAGGCGAACTTCTTGATCTGAGAGTACGCCCGCTCCAGCTCGTCGATCATCAGGTTGAAGGTGTGCGAGACGTGCCCGATTTCATCGGGATATTCCACCGCAACCTTTTGCGAGAGGTCGCCCGAAGTGATGATCGACCGCATGGCCTGCACCAGACCTTCCAGAGGACGCGAGATGAAACCGATGAACACAAGAAGCAGCACCACAGCAAAAGCCACCGAGGCAGCCAAGATGATGGCGGTCTCGCGGCTGATGCGGTCGACGTCGCTATAGAACGACTTCTTTTCTTCGGTGACCAAAAAGACCCAGTGGAAAGGAGCAAAAGGGAACCCGCGCGCCACGCGTTCGACACCGCCGATGGTGACGGCCAAATCGGCCGAACGGGAACTAGCCCGTTCAAGAAGCGTCTTGGCTTCGCCCGGTTTGAGCGAAACGTTCGCCGTCTTCATGGCGATGTTTCCCGACTCGTCGACGGCCAAGATCACCTCGGTAGCACTGCGCTGAAGACTCTGTGCAAACGTGAGGATACCGGCCTGGGTCGCCGAAATCATGTCGGTCCGCTGGGTGAAACTGTTTTCGACAAGGAGGTTCCACTGCCCCTGCACGTACTTTTCAAGCTCGGCGGCCTTGAAACTGAGAAGTTCTGTCGTGACCCGCGAAATTCCGTTGGTGGCGGTGAAGTACGACGAAGTCCCCGCCAGAACCATGGAAACGATGAGAATGGGCAAGACGATAAGGAGGATCTTCAGCCGCAGGTTCACGGCTAGAGTCTATCGTTCCTGACTAAGTTTGTAAAGAAAGAGGATTGAATTTGTTGGGGGAATTAATCAGGTAAGGTTGCGGAAAGCAGCGCCTGGCTCTCTTTGAGGAGCAGGCCGTGATATATTGGCGTCCTGTAGGCAACAGTATGACACAAAATATCCAATGGGTTACTTTAGTTGTACTTTTCCTCTTTGTGGTCCCCGCCCTGCCTTTGGTTCTTCAAGATTTGAAAGAAAACACAGTTTCAAGAGTCCTGTTGACTTTCGTCGTTCTCACTTGGTGGGTCTCCGCCTTGGCGACACCTGCACCAGAAGCCAGATTCTTCGCGGTGTTGGTCGTCCTGCTCCTTGGCGCCCTGCTTCTTGCGCTTCTTCCAGGTCGCCTCGGCGAAGCCGACGTCGTCTTTGTCTCGGGGATGGCAGCATTGTTTGCCTTCTGGCCCTTGATTTTTTCATTGGCCCTGGGGTGCCTCGCGGCTCTGGCGGCCTATCTTTGGATGTTTCTCAAAAGACCCTCTGAGGCTATGATGGAACCCATACCGTTCCTTCCCAGCCTTTACTGGGGTGGACTGACCGTTGCTCTGGGGGGATTCCTGTCTTGAAACGATTCCTGTTCCTTTGCCTTCTCCTGACAGCAACGGTGGCCGCGTGGTCCGAGCCCATGAAATCGATCGAGTTTCGTGACCAGTCGATACGCGACATCTTGCTCACCCTGGGCGAGCTCAACAGCGTCTCGATCGTTCCCGACGAAACCGTCGAGGGCAAGGCCAGCTACGTCTTTGCCAATATGGATTTTCAGCAGGCCCTGCAGGTTTTTCTCGACACCTTTCAGCTTTCCTCCACGTTCAAGAACAGTGTCTATTCTGTTTCCCGGGTGGCCGTCACGGTCAACCCCGACGGTACGCTCGATGTCCGCGCCGGCGACGTTCCGCTGAAATCCATTCTTAGGGTGGTCTCCAATCAAATCGGAAAGACCATTCTCTACGACAACCTTCCCAATGATCCGTTCACCATCAATGTTCAGAAGGCAAAGATTGAAGAAGTTCTCAAGATCGCCATTGCCCGCTATCCGGACTTCGCTTTGGAGATCCAAGACAAATACTACTACCTGAAAAATAAAGCACAGACGGCCAACGCCAACTCGACTCAAGCTTCAGGAGACGCCATTGTCAAAAGCGGTGATTCTTACGACTTGAAGATTACCCACAGCCGGTTCAAAGATCTCCTGCTCTCGCTCTTCAATCAGGGGAAATCGGAATTTGTCCTCCTCCTCGACCGTGACATGATCATCGACAACCTTTACCTCAAGGGGCTGAACTTTGATGAGGCGCTCAAGGCGCTGCTCCTTCAGGTCAACGCCGACTTCAAAGTCGACAAAGACGTGTACTATATCTACGAAGTTCAGCGAAAAGACCTGCTCAAGAAGTACCTGACCAACGTCATTATTCCTTTCCAGTACATCTCTTCGGCCGATTTCACCAAGCTCTTGCCGCCCAACCTTAATTCAGGTTCGTTCTTCCGGCTGGACGAAAAAGGAAACAAGATCGTGTTGTCGGGCAGCCTCGAAGAGATCAAACCCATCTGGGACTACATCAAGCTTATCGACCGAGACAACCCTGGAAACACGACCCTCAGGATCAACCTCAAGTACGTGAAGACCGACGACGTCATTCCTCTTTTGCCGCCCGATCTTGTAGGGTTTGCCCCCCTCCCCCTTCCGAGCAAGACCTCGCTTTTGGTCAGTCTACCCGAAGCCAAGAAACAGGACTTTCTGGATTTCATCCAGCTCATCGACCAGCCGCTGTCGATCACTCCCATTCACCTGCGCTATATGAAAGCCGACGATTTGCTCGCCAAGCTTCCCCCATCGGTCACCGATGCGAATGTCATCAAAACCAACGACCAGACCCTTGTGTTCTTCAAGGGTTCCCCCGATTTGCTCCAGCTGTTCAAGAAGGATTTGGAGCAGCTCGATATTCCCAAACCGCTCTTGAGGTACGAGATTCTTGTGCTCCAGTTTCAGGAGGGAAAGACGCTCTCGTACCAACCGACGATCAACACGCAGTCTGGTCTGACCGGCAATGCTTTCACCGGCCAGTTTAGTCCCGCGCTCAATATGAACTTCGATGTCATCGGCAACTTTGGGGCAGGCTTTGTGGCTAGCCTGAGCGCTGCCATGACAGAAAACGAGGCCAAAGTGGTGGCGGATACGACCCTGAACGCGCTCTCTGGCGAGAAAGTATCTTTTCAGAACACCACGAGCACATACTACGCGGCCAATGAAATCAGCACGACAGGCACGGCGACGGTCGTCGGGTCGGTCAATTCCCTTTCCAGCGGTTTGATCTTGAACCTGCAAGGGTGGATTTCTTCGGACAACATGGTCACCATGCAGGTGGACACAACGCTTTCGAAGCAAGACGCGACCAACACGTCTACCACTCCTTCCTCAAGTTCAAGCGCGACCTCAAGTTCAAGCACAGCTTCGACGACGACGTTGCCCCCGAACACCACCGAAAAAAAACTATCCACTCAGGTAAGAATGCTTTCGGGCCAGCCGCTGGTCATCGGCGGTCTCAAGGAAGACGACAAATCGACGACGATCAACAAGACTCCCATTTTGGGAGACATTCCCTTGCTGGGTCTGTTGTTCCAAGGCCGCTCCGAGACGGTCACCCACACCGAGTTCACCATCTACATCGTCCCCATCCTTGATAAACCCGACGAGCATCAACTGTCGCCAGACGCGAGGATGCTGCTGTACTACCACCGGTTCCAAAAGGACAACGGATGAACCACCTGGCCGATTATGCTCCCTTACCTGAGGGAACTAATCAGTTTCCGCTGGAGTTTATCGAGAGCCGAGGTGCTCTGAAACTGGTGCAGGAAGAAACCAGAATTCTCGTTGGGCTGGTGGACGATTCCGACGTGTTCTTGAAGTCAGAGCTGAAACAGTTCTTCCCCTTGCCCATGGATTTCGTGGGCATCGACAAGCAGGAACTGGCCGAGTTTCTGAGCCGCCAGTATTCCCAAATGCAGAGCAGTGTCGGCCCAGAAACCAACGAGAAACTGCTTCTGGACAAACTGGCCAACGACGCGCCGGTGGTCAATCTGGTCAACAACATCCTTTTGGAAGGGATTCGTCTGGGGTGTTCTGACATCCATTTTGAGGCGCTGCCAAAACAGGTCAGGGTCCGTTACCGCGTCGACGGCGTGTTGAGAACGGGTCGCTCGCTTCCGCGGACGGTCTTTCCGAGCCTTTCGTCGCGCATCAAGGTGATGGCCAACCTTAACATCATCGAGAGGCGGCAGCCCCAAGACGGGCGGCTCTCGGTCAACGTCGGAGGCCGCGATGTGGAATTTCGTGTTTCTATCGTTCCGCTGACCGAAGGAGAATCGATCGTGCTGCGGCTCTTTCAGCGCCAGGGCGATGTTCAGAGCCTCGAAAACCTTGGCTTCTTCGACAGTTACCTTGAAGATCTTAGGCGTTCCTGCCGGTCCACCAACGGACTTGTGCTGATTACCGGTCCGACGGGGAGCGGCAAGACCACAACCCTTAACGCCATGATTCGCGAGCTCGCGACCGACGAGAAAAAAGTCCTTACCATCGAAGACCCTGTAGAGAACGTGCTCGACGGTGTGAACCAGATTCAGACCAACGAGACCATCGGGCTCACCTTCGACACCATTCTGCGACGGCTACTCCGTCAAGACCCCGACATCCTTATGGTGGGAGAAATCCGCGACAAGAAGACTGCGGAACTCTCGTTACGCAGTGCGTTAACAGGACACCTGGTTCTCTCGACGCTTCATACCAACGACGCCTTGTCGGCTATTCCCCGGCTGACCAATATGGGCGCCGAACCCTACCTTTTGGGTGCCGTTATCCGGGCCGTGGCGGCCCAACGGCTCGTCCGCAAGATTTGTCCCTCGTGCCGGGAACCGTTTTTCCCCTCGCTCTCGCAGAAAGCATGGCTGACTTCTCGGCTGGGCGACAAGCTTCCCCCTTTGTTTGCGGGAAAAGGCTGCGAGGAGTGCGGAGGTTCGGGCTACCATGGCCGAACCGTGGTCTCCGAGATTTTTCCTATTGATGAAAGCGTCGAGGAAATGATCGTGCAGGGAGCCAAACGGCGCGAGATCGAAACCTACTACCGCAAGAAAAAGGCTGTCTTTTTGTTCGACGACGCCGTCACCAAGCTCTCGGCGGGAATCACGACCCTCGATGAAATCGAACGGGCGGTCTTCACCCGATGAGCACCTACGTCTGCCGGGTTGTTGACAGCCAAGGAAAGCGCCAAGTCTTTCACCGAGAGGCCGCTCACGAGGCCTCTGTGTTGCGCGACCTCAACCAGGAAGGGTACTTCATCCTTTCCGTGGCGCCCGTCTCTTCACGCGCGGAAAAGACGGCTCCGAGACTTCGGCCCGCCTTGGTTCTTGAGCTGACCCAAATTCTAGCCACCCTGATGGCCAACGGCTTAAAACTCAAAGAAGCGCTGTCGATCTCGCAGCGGCTGGGGGGAAAAACGGTGACTCCCCTTTTGAACCATCTCGAGGCTCAGGTGGGAAAGGGTGACAGTCTCTTCGAGGCTCTGTCAGGATGGAAATCAGGACTCTCTCCCCTTTATTTAGGATTGGTCCGCATCGGTGAGAAAACCGGCGATCTGGCGACCATTTTTCAACGGCTCAGTGAGTACTTGGTCAGCCGTCAGTCCATCCGTGACAAATCGGTCAATTCCATCGTGTACCCCGTGTTCGTGCTGTCGGTCGCTGTCATCGGCATCGTGCTTTTGGCTACCCTGGTGCTTCCGGGATTGACCGGGATGATTGGTTCGCTCAACCCCCAAGCCGCGGCTCTCTACCAAAGCAACGTTCTAGGTTTTCAGCTCGGGGCGGCTTTCTTTGTACTGCTGTTGGTGTCGGCCACTGTTCTGATTGTGATCCTGGTCCGGCTTCGGTCGGCCAGCGCGCAATGGGCGGAGCGGACCGACGGGTTTCTTCTTAGGCTTCCCCTCCTCAAGACCTTTTTTCAGTACTCCTTCGGGCTGAACTTTTCGTTCGCCATGGAGACCCTGCTCACTTCGGGGTACTCCCTCGAGGATGCGCTCGAAGAGAGTTCCTGGGTGGTCGGCAACCTTCACTACCGCCAGGCGTTGATCCGCGCCCGTGACAGCGTCGTCAAAGGTGTGCTGCTTTCGGAAGCCTTGCGCAACGAAAAGACCTTTCCCCAGGTTTTGATCGGATGGATGGCCATCGGAGAGGGTGCCCACGATCTTGTGAAAAGCTTTGCCCAGGTCCGGGCTTATTACCAGAAAGAGACCGACAAACTCTACGCCCGGTTCATGAACTTGGCCGAGCCGGCTCTGATCGTCTTCGTTGGCGTCATCCTTGTCACTTTGATTCTCACTTTCGTCACACCCATCTTCTCGATGCTGGGGAATTTGCTATAATGCATGGTATGCGTTTGCACCACCGGAATGTCCCCCTCAGGCGGCTGGGAGGATGGACCTTTGTCGAAACCCTGATCGTGATCGGGATTATCTTGATTCTGACCTCGGCCGTCGGGTTTATGGCGTTCAAGTACATCGATCAGGCGAAACAGGCCACGGCCAAGAGCCAGATCGAAACCTTTGCCTTGGCGCTGAGCTCGTACTATATCGACTGCAAATCGTACCCCGACCCGTCGCAGGGCCTGACGCCTCTATGGGAAAAACCAGCCGGCGTCGACGGGTGGAACGGCCCCTACATCGCCAAAGCCGTCCCCAAGGATCCCTGGGGCCACGACTATGTGCTGAAAGTCCCTGGACCCAATGGGCTTCCGTTCGAGATCGTCAGCCTGGGGCCCACGGGAGCCGAGGGAGGATCTGGCGCCAATGCGTCGATCTCGTCGGCAAAATAGGATGGACGCCTACGGAATGGTCGACGCCATCGTCGGCATTCTCATTCTGGCCGTGGTGGCTGGGTCGGTGGCAGCAGCGTTCTCGACCTTGGCGAGGCTGGACCATCTTCAAAACGACCGAATCGACCAAATGGTGAAACAATCTGATGCAGCGGCCCATTCCGATTGGTACTAGCGCTTCCTCTCTACCTCCACGCCGTGCTGCCGCTTCCACGTTTGTGGAACTCGTGGTCACCATTTTTCTACTGGCGGCCTTTTCCAGTCTTGTCTTCACCCTTTTCTGGGCGACAACGAAGGCCGACGTGGCCCACACCACGGTAACCGCCTTCCAGCAAGCGCGTTTGTTGGTGGCAGCGTATGTTCCCAAACTGACCGACGAAATCCACCCCCCTTATTGGGTCAATCAGGACAGGGCCTTCCAAAACCAGGGGACCGACTGGAAAGTGTTCTACCGCCAGGGTGATCCAGCCAATTTCCTCATCTTTCGCAAGAAAAGCGACTCTCGCTTGGACCTCGTGACCCCCGATTCGACGCTTTCCATCGACAACCTGCCCGGTCTTGTTCTCGACTGGTGGAAGAAGGACGGAAGGATCATCGGCGTCACGGTTCAGTGGCAGGGGAAAGAAACCACGGTGTTTCACGCCGCCTGGGGATCGTTGGTTCTATGAAATTCCGGCCGAGAGCTTTTGCAACCCTGACGGCGGTGAGTCTGCTGGTTCTGACGGCCGCCTTACTGGCGGGCGCCGTGTTGATCTCGCAGCAGGTCCTGGTTGTCCAGTCCAAAACGGCGAGTTTTGCCTCAGACCGCTCGAGCACCCTCACCAAGGTCGACGCCGTCCTCCAGGCCGTTCAAAAATCTTGGAACCCCGACGAACAGACTTTTGACCTTTGGTGGGCGGGCCACTCCGGCTCGTTCGGAGCGGGGACGGTGCTAGTCTCCCTTTCGGGACGGGTCAACCTCAACTCGGTCACTCCCTTTGTTCTTCAAAACAGCGATCTGAAAACCACCCTTCTCGGTAAATCCGTCGAGGATTTCACGAACTACCGCACCAACAAGGGCCCATTTAGCCAAATCAGCGACTACAAGGACTACTTTCAGCCGCCGGCTTTGAACCAGCTCTATGCGGTCTATTCGATGTTCAGCGTCAACACCGCCGATGAAATTGTCCTTGAAAACGTTCTGGCGGCGCGGACCGGCAGTCCTGCTTTGGCCTCGACCATCCGGGCGGCCCTCCGGCAGTACCGGACCAACCGTCAGGCGTTGACCCCGGCCGATTGGGAGACCTTGATCGGGGCCAACAAGGCGGCTGTGGGAGAGTTGATGAGCACCGACGCCGAACTCGACGTGAACGCGGCCTCGCCCACGGTTCTTCAGGCCATCCTCAGGGATCCCGATTTCAAGCTCGATCAACCCGACGCCAAGGTTCAAACGCTGCTTTCGGGACGCTCCTCAAAACCCTGGAACAGCGACACCCTCCGTCAAGCTCTGGGCGTCGAGAAGAACTCGCCTCTGCTGCCCTATCTGGGTACTCGAAGCCGCTTTTTTCAAGGGGAGATTCCCGAAGGAAGCCGACTTTTGACGTTTGTATTTTTTGCCGACTACGGCACGGAATCGCCGCCAAAGATCACGTTTCGAATTCTCGACATGCGGTGGACGACCACATGAAGGAAGCTCGGTGGCGGTCACCCGAGGCGGCCTCGGGGTTGCTCCTTTCACGCAAGTGGGTTCAGACGTTTGTGTTTGAACTCCCCGACCTGAGTCCGGCCGAGCTGAAGTCGTCGCTTCGGTACAAGGTTCAGGCCATTCTTCCCGTCAACACCGACGAGTTTGTGTTCCACACCCAACTCTTTCATCACAAGAAGAAAAAGTACGGCGCGGCTTTTCTTGCACCCCCGTCGGCGGCGAAAGCCTTTCCCCATCCGGCCCGGGACCTTCGCGTCGGGGTTCCCCTGGTTCTTCCCCCGGGAGTCAGCAGCCGAGCTCTTTTGTTCGTGGCGACCCCCGAAGGCCTTTCGCCCCACCTTTACGAGAACGGTGTGCTGAAAACCTCGTTTGCGCCGCTGGACGCCCGGGACCAAATCCTGAGAAAACGTCTGACCGATCAGTTTCCCGATATTGAAATCGTCGCCCTGGCCCCCGATCGCGACGTTCCCCTGCCCTTTGACCTTCGGGAACGGCAGTTGAAGGAAGCTCTTCGAGACCGCACGATCAACGCGTTTCCTCTATGGGACCCCCCGCAGCCCAGCAGGCTTCCGGGCTTGGCGGGGTCGTTGCTTGCCGCCGGAGGGCTTGTTCTGATCGGAATGACTCTGCTGAACTCTTGGTCGCTGAGGCAACAGCGCAACGATGCCTGGAAGTCATGGCTTCGGCAGAATGAAACCGCGGGCCTGACTTTGAGCCAACAAGATAAGCTTCCGATTTTGCTGAAGGCCCAGGGAGTCCCGGTCCCCGAGCTGTTTGTCCACTTGGCGGCTGTTTGGGGTGATCAGACGAAGATTCTTGATCTGGAATGGAGCCAAAACAAGTTGACTCTGACGGCAGAAAGCCCTTCGGCGTTGCTCAGCCTTCGCAAACTCACAGCCGATCCCTGGTTCAAGAACATCAAGGTCAACGATATCCGAACCCAAAAAAACGGCCGCGAGGCCTTCACCATCGAGGGAGGGTTGTCGCTTGACCGCTAGAGAACGCAACCTCCTCATTCTGTTCTTCGTCGTTTTGGGAGCCGCGGGGCTTCTTTTGGCCCTGGGTTCGTACTGGGAAGAGCTGAGCCGCCTCGACACAGAGTTCGTTGGGCTGCAGAAACGAGTCCTCCACGTAGCCCAAACTACCGCGTCGTCGCAAACCTTGGCAACGGCTTCGCGCTGGCCTGGGCTTGACCAGCGATTCTTTGCCGCAGGCACACTTCCCACTCCTTTGGCGCTGGCTTCGGAAGTGCAGGCCGCTCTCAAAACTTCGGGACTTGAGGTGGTGGAATCGCGCATTGTCGAGACAACGGAAACCGGCCACTGGGTGCAATACATGGTACAAGGGCGCATTGGCGACTGGTTCCGGTTCCTGCAGGGCGTCCGGCTACAAGATGCCAAGGTGCTGTTTCGAACACTTTCTCTGATGGCGAAACCAGGGGCGATCTACGCCATCTCCTTTGAGGCGGGCCATGTTGTCCTCCCGTAATATCCTTCTCGTGTCGGGAATACTCGTGTTTTTCGCCGGTCTTGGGGTCTTTTTGACCACAGAAACCAGCACCGAGCGACCGCCACAGGTTCCCAATCATTCTCAGGCCTCACCGGTAGCCCAAGCCGCGAGCTTTCCCGATACCTGGGTGCTGACTGGTCCTTGGGTACAAGCCCCGCCTCCGCCGCCGGTGAAACCTCTTCCCCCGCCTGCTGTCGTTCCCCCGCCGCCGAAGGCACCCGATCCCGTGGACAAGAAGAGTCTGACCTTTCTGGGGTCGTACAAAGATCAAGACGGGTCGCCGGCCTACTTCTTCAAGTTTCTTCCTACCGGAGCCGTTGTCATTCTCAAGCCCGGACAGACCAGCAAGGGTTGGCAACTCGTCGAGATTCAAGAGCATTTGTTCGCCCTGACGGGCCCTGGAGGACGCTTTGAAGTTTCCCACTAACCGAATTCACCTCGCCCTATTTTTGGTCGCCGTCGCTCTGCTGGACGTTGCGTGCGCCTCTACCGACACGGGTTTCTCGGCCACCAAAGCCGTTTTGCGCGGCATGGTCTATAACACTGACAGACTACCGGTAGCCGACGTCACAGTGAGCTTGATGCAAGACGGAAAGCCCGTGCAGACGGCCCTTTCGGATATTCACGGGCGTTACGCGCTCCCCGACGTCGTTTTCCGTTCGGTAACGCTTCAGTTTACTAAAGATGGCTACGAACCCGTGACCTGGACCTTTGCCTTCAAGGTCCCTACCCAAATCGTGTACGTTCAGATGTCGAACCTGAATGAACTGCTCGACAAAGCCGCCGACGGCGTTCAAAAGCGGGACTGGTCGCTCACCGCCGCATCTTTGGAGCGTGTTCGGAAACTTGACCCGCAGAACCGGATCGCTTCGTTTCTGGAAGCCCAGGTGCTGACCCGCCAGGGCAAGCCCGAGGCCGCCGCGTCAACCCTAGAAAAGCTCGCATCGGAAGACGAACCCAGTCTGGCGGTCGAGTTGGCGCTGGCCGATCTGTACCAGGGAAAGCTGAACCAACCTGACAAGGCGTTGGTCCATCTGCGCAAAGCGATCGCGCTGCAGGACGATGCCGATGTGAGGGCCAGGATTGAGCTGTTAGAGAAGGGGCAGTAAGCACCAGCGAGAAAAGCCTACAGAAGGAAAAGACAAGAGTATTGGTAGGATTTTTGTGGGCATCGGTATCGCTCAAGTCAAATGATAGCTATCACCAGACTCCTCTGATACCGATCCCTCGACCTCACTGATTGGCTCACTCGAGTCCTCTGATACCGATACCTCGACCCGACTGATACCGATCCTTTTCTTTTTCGTCGCATTCAAGTCATAGAAGGCATCGAAATGCTCTGGACTCGCATCGTCCGATCTGATACCTCTTGCCGATGCTGCTGTTCATCTTCTCTTTTTTCTTCGGCATTGTCCGTAATCTGTTTCTGTCAAAAGGTCAACTCCATCTCCGGTGCCTAGTCCTCGAAAAACAGCTTCAAATCGCTCACCGAACTTTGAAACAGCGGGGACTGCGACCACAGATATCAGTCTTCGACCGCTTTCATTTCTCACTCTTTGCCCCATTTCGCAAATCCCTAGGACGTGCATTCATTCTCTTCCAGCCCGATACCCTTCTGCGCTGGTACCGTCACTTCCTGCGGCTCCGCTGGCTCTTTCCTTACAGAAAACCCGGAAGGAAAGCCATCACCAAAACCATAAAAAGTTTGGTCCTCACTATTAAAAGGCTCAATCCCTGGTTCGGCCTATCGAAGATTCAGGGCGAGCTGTCGAAGAACGGAATCGACTTGGGACGGACTTCCATCCAAAGAATCCTTCATGAGTTCCGCCGCAACGGTAAGCTTCAACCTTGGGGTTCTTGGAAGACTTTTCTCAAAGCCCATTGGGAGTCATTGTTTGCCTGTGATTTCTTGACCGTCGATACGGCCTTCGGGAAACGTCTCTTTGTTTTCTTCATCGAAGAGCTCAAATCACGATCTATCGTTCACTGGGGCGTCACCGATCACCCGACCACGATCTTCATTCAGCAGCAGATTCTCAGTTTTCAGGAGAAGCGCTCGGCTCCCATTCACCTAATCCACGACCGAGGGCCCGAGTTAATGGCCTTCCGTTGGGACTACTATGGTATCACCGACCATCCCACCTGTGTTGCCAGTCCCAACCTCAACGCCTATGCCGAACGGTTTGCGGGAACCCTTCGCCGGGAATGCCTGGACCGGTTCCTGATACTAGGTCAACGTCAGCTGAAAAACCTGATCAGGGCTTACGTCGAGTACTACAACACCAGACGTCCCCATCAGGGGATCGGGAATACAATTCCCTCGGGTTCGACTCCGATCTCTGAGGGCACTATTCGATCCAGAAGCCTGTGTTTCGGTCTTGTTCATGACTTCTATCGAAATGTCGGCTGAGATCGTCTCCAGCTAGTCCTCTTCTCGCAAGCCCAACACCATAGGAAAGGTATGCGCCGACGGCATCCCCGGAGCCAGTTTTCTTCCCCTCAAATCGTCTTTTCCACTCCTAGAAATCTTCAAAAAGCAAGGAAATCAGGGGTTTGACCGAAAACCTAACCTTCGTTGCTCATCATACTCAAGAATTCCTGGTTTCGTCTAACGGATGGGATTTTGGAACATCACGGTCCTCAGTTCCTTGTTTATACAAGACCGATGTCAAATCTTTCTGCTTTTTTAGATAGTCTTCCTGTTGGTCATCGCGAAGACGGTCAAAGTTCTTTGATTCTTCATCATGAAGTTGTTTGAGCATCCTTTTCAGGTCAATTTCTTTTACTATTTTTGTAGCGGTATCGTCTCGAATAAGGTCAAACTCAAAATCATCAATTAGTACTTTGAGTTTTATGACGACTTCATCGAACCTCTGATATTGTTGAACCACAGAGTTCCATCTTTTGATTTCAGCTAATCGGGCACCTTCGTTCTGGTCGAATCTGACATTCTCACCTGTTCCCCTAAACTCAAGAAATGCCGAGTACATCTCTTCATGGGAATAGTAATTGTGCCGATAGTCTCCTATTTGCCGCTCCAGCAAATAGAGTTCTTTGACTGCGGCGGTCATCAATGTAAAGCGATTCTCCCCCCACAACTGTTTCTTCCACGTTGACAAGCCAAGAGCGGCAAAGATGAACCCGCCGATAGGAGTGCATATGACAACAAGGTCTTTTAGGTTCTCACGTAGACCCATTTGAACACCTTCCCTTCTTACCTCTCCTTATCTCCCCCTATGACCTATTCGCACAAGCCCCACTCCTCCAGCCATGTCCCAGGTAGGGCACCGGTTCATTTACCCGCAACCACAAATCATGTCTAGTCTCCTCTGGATGGGGTTTTGGAACGGACGAACTCAATGTAAACCGATCCGTATATCCAATGGAAGAATACCATGTTTAAGTTTTGGCCCCAGCGAAGGCAAAATCATCGGGTAATATTGCTGTCCGTCATAGAAATAGAACCTTGAACTCTGTGCTCCAAAGCTATCTCTTCCTTCATCAATGTCAAGAAAATAGCAGGGGCCAGTCTTGAGAAAGTTCCAAACCCTTTTTTTGTTCGTGAGACTCACCTCAGCCTTCCCACTGGCTAAGTTCAGCGAGTATATATTGTGGTCGTCAGTAGCTAAAAAGAACAAAAAACCAGGAGAAGTTTTATCTCTATAAATGTGTTTGGCTTCGTACCCAAACCTCTTCTTCCCGTCCTTGAGGCTGATGACCCATAGACTACTGTAATCAACAATTAGACTGACAGTATTGCTAATTTTGTCAAACACCAATTTTGGAGGATCACTCTCTTCTGGCAAGCTACGCCCTTCAGGTGTCAGATTCGAAACAGAAAAAAGTACCTTGTCTACATGATTGCTCAAGCTATATCTGTGAAGAATGTTCTCAGAAAGGTAGAGGAAATCGTCAGAGTCGACATTACTAATTGCTGTCGTTCCACCTGTCTTGATGGTTCGGAGAATTGTATGATCAGTTAGGCGCCTGATCGAGATTCCACCATTAGAAGATGCAATGTATTCCTGACCAATCCCGAACTCAGCGTTTTGACCGATTTGGGATTGCAGGTTATTTCTTGAAATGAGATTGGCTCCATCAACAGACATTTCCGAACCACGTATATACGCAAACTGCGGATTAGTAGATCCAACCATTTCATATTTTGATTTCTCGAAATCAAAAAACAAATTTGTCTGTTCTTGACATTCACCCGAAATTGCAACTTGCGACAGCAAGAATAGAACGAAGACAACCCGAGTACCCCACATGAAAGTCCCCTCCAAAAGTCATACATTTAGCCTTATTCGCAGGCAAGCACCTGTGAAAATAGAGTCTTCCGACAGAGACACACGCAACGAGCTTCACTAAAACTCCCCGCCAGTACCTTCAGCAGCAGAACTTCCTTGCGCGGCAAGACCATACCCTGCGGTGCTATGTCCAGAAGCATCAGTACCTCCAGTACTCGGACTTGCGACATACTGATTTATTCCAGTCACAAAATTAATTGCTGGAATTGCTATGGGACGACCTGGTACCGCTTGGGTTTTTCCCGCCGGATTCGAAGCTTTGGCGCCATCCGTATGCGAATAGTTGTCCTTACCAGAGTGGTCGGGTGCTGGCGGAGTAGGGTCAGGGGGTGAATGAGGACTCGGAGTCTTTCCATTCGGTGAACTACTCGGTCGTGTACCCAAAGAACTATAGGTCGGAAGTGTGATATTTAGGTAGGTGTAGGGTTCAATTGGATGCATATCATTTGGCACAATCTGATTTGTGAAATGTATCCCACCGGCGTTTCCAATATCGTTGGCATCTGTGACGCAATCATTCAGAAGCAACACGTACCAGAGCCAGAAATCATTCTCGAAACGACGACTCATAACACTTTGCATCATTATATCTTGAGAGTAGCTTGTTTTGACTCGCTCCCCATAGGAATATCTGTTGGAGTATTTGCTGTTCATAGTGAAAGCTCGCAATGTTGGAAATGACTTCATGAGTTTGTCGTTGTGCGTTAACTCAGCCGAAGGCTCTGGATGGTCAATTCCTTGATTGGAATAGAGGACCCAGCCATGTACATCGTCACCCACAAGAGCCCCCACGTGTCCAAATCCGGGGAACCCGACCAAATCATGAAGTAGAATATAGTCCAACCCCGTCGGGTCCCAATACGTCAGCGGCGAGTTCCCCGCATACGCATAGAAGTTCAACCCGTCCTGAGCCGGGTCTTCGCTGACAAATCTCCCCGTCTCGGGGTCCATCCAACGGTTCCAGGAATAAATCAGCCCGGTGTCTTGGTCCACTTGATGCCCGGCATAGCTTCCATCGAAGTCATACAGCCCTTCTACTCCGGCGGTCTTCCCGAAGGGCTGGTACTCGCTGGACCACACAACGTTGGCGCTACTGTCGGTGACCTGGGTCACGCTCCCAAGGTGGTCTGTGGAGGCGAAATACGGAACTCGGCTACCAGGTACCACCGTGTTGGTGGCCGTGTTGATCACGCTGTCGGTCCAACCAACGGTCTGGTCATTCAGGTAGGCAAAGGTTCTAGCAACGCCGGTATTGAGGTCCTCTTGAAAGGTCAAAGCACCATTGCGACCGTAGGCGTAAACAGTAGTGTCGCCACCAGCTTTGATCCGGCTGACCCTCAGATTGTCGGCGTCGTAGAGGTAGCTGACCACAAGGGCTCCGTTCTTTGACACCGTGCTCAGCCGGTTTCGAAGGTCCCAGGTGTAATTCCAATAGTCTTGCGAGGTATCAATGGGCGCCGTATTCGAGGGGGTTCCACGCGGCGCCTTCGCCTTGGCGGTGAGATTTCCGTTGGCATCGTATTGGTAGTACCAGGCGTGGTCATAAGACAGCCACGGCAAGTCTCCACCAGCGAGGTTCTGGTAGTACGTGTAGCCCTTGGCCACTCCGTCTACAGACAGACTCGTCCTATTGCCCTGGTTGTCGTACCCATACACGGAGAACTGAGACTCCTTGAGCGCCCAGACCTTCACTAATGAGTTCACAGCATTGCCGATGGTTGCCTTATCGATGCTGACGTTGTCGATGTCCCTGTCATCCCAGATAGTCTTCACCTTGATGTACCTGGCTTCGATGCCACAACCCGCCAAATCGCCAGTCCTGTTGATTGCCAACCAATCCAGCCCTCACGGGGATCTCATCGATACACCCGAACACCTGCATAAACTCCATCAGACTCTCAATCACACGCGAGAAAAACCGTCCGCCCTACACGTGGCCCGCAAAATGATGAATCCGGTTCCACGCCATCGCAAACACGCTCATGATCCATTGCATCATCGACGACAATCGCGCCCCGTTCCTCGGTCTCACCATCAGGTTGAAATGGTTGCCCATCACACAGAAGTTTTCTACCTCAAAGCCGCACTTCTTCTTCGCTCTCTCCAACACTTCCAAAAACAACGCCTTCATCAACCCGGAATCCAATATCAGCACTTTCCGGTTCGCCCGCGCAATCACATGGTACCGCGCCCCTTCCACCAGCTTCCTTGGCTTTCTCATACCAACCCTGACAGCCTCAGAGACTTTCCTGCTTCAGCTCAGCTCTGTCCCCATTGGAGTTCAACTGCTCACACCTAAATAAACTGAATTTCGATTCGGTGCGCCAATATGGTTCCTTCCAAACCAAAAGATGACTTGATTAATACCTCTTCATTTTCGCCGAGGCGAACGATAGAAAGATTCTGAATCACATTCTGGTGATTAAAATCCTCAATCCTCATTGATTCAACCCCTGTGAAGAATAGTTTGACCTTCCCTTTCGTTGATTTTGTCATTGAAGAAAGGTTGTCTAAACTTTTTCTTTTCAGCTCAATCTCAAATTCAATTGATACATTCTCTCGCCCTGCAGAAAACCCTAGAATCTCACAATCATGAAAATTCAGTAGGTTTTCAAGTATCTCGTTCGTCAATAGTGTTCTCTCAGGCATTTGACCAGTCCTTTCAAAAGTCATTGGGCTATTGTCGAGTTGGGATTCCACTACTCCAGTCCCAAGTGTGTTCGTGTGGAACCGTGGGATGTGTCGCTGGATTCCCATGATCTGTGTAGTCCGTATCTTTGACAGCTCTTCCATCGGGACCATAGGTCCGAGTTTGTATTGGATTTCCATCAGAATCGACAAGGGTAACCTCTGTGTTCGGTCTTCCTTTTATCGGCAACTTGTTGCCTTTTACAGTAGTCTTGTCTGGCTCAGCCTTTGTCGGCTCTACACTTATCGGTGTTACTGAATCGGGGTCTCCTTCTCCACTCGTCAAGACTCCAAGAATACCCACAATACCCCAAAGCGGATTGATTCGACTCAAAACAGGTGCCAGTTTCAGTATATCAAGTATATCAGCGCTGGCTTGTTTCACGGGTGTTCCTGAATAGTGTCCAACAGGTGCCGTTGAAGGTCCCCCACCGTAGCTACTCGTCGGTGACTGCGTTTGCCCCCCTTTAGAAGGAGCTGGGGTGGAGGGGGTAGACGGTGCTGATGGGGCGGATGGTGCAGATGGGGAATCGGTTGCTGGTCCAACACTGTTTGCTCCATGCGTTTCGGTTCCAGGGGTTGAATCTAGTCCTGTCGGGTCCCAGTTCACTAGCGGCGAGTTCCCCGCATACGCATAGAAGTTGTTCCCATCCTGAGCAGGGTCCTCGGAGATAAACCTCCCTGTCTCTGGGTCCTGCCAGCGGTTCCACATATAGATCAGCCCTGTGTCCTTGTCCACTTGGTGTCCGGCGTAGCTTCCATCGAAGTCGTACAGCCCCTCCACTCCGGCGGTCTTCCCGAACGGCTGGTATTCGCTGGACCAAACAACGTTGGCGCTGCCGTCGGTGACCTGGGTCACGCTTCCCAGGTGATCTGTCGTGGC